>JBFLWR010000470.1:0-20402 GCA_040755925.1 Pseudomonadota bacterium | reverse complement strand
CGCGCTTCTCCCATTCGGCGTGGAAATACGGCTCGTCCTTTTCGGGCGCGACCGGTCCGAAGCCCATCTGCCCGCCAAGATCCTGCGGCCCGTTCATGCCGGCTCCTTCGCCAGGGCGGTGCCGATCATCGCATCGCGGCTGACCAGCCCGGCAAGCTGCTCCTCGCTCCAGCCGTCCGTGCCCTTCGGCCTCATCGGCACCACCAGGTAGCGAAGCTCGGCGGTGGAATCCCACACTCGTATCTTCCTGGTCATCGGCAGCGTCAGCCCGAATTCTTCGAGTACCCCGCGCGGGTCGATCACAGCCCGTGAGCGGTAGGGCGGCGCCTTGTACCAGACCGGCGGCAGGCCGAGCACCGACCATGGATAGCAGGAGCATAGCGTGCAGACGACGAGGTTGTGCGTCTCATCGGTGTTGAACACGGCCTGCATGTGCTCGCCCTGTCGGCCGGTATAGCTTAGCGATTCGATCGCCGCCGTCGCGTCGCGCTTCAGCCATTCGGCAAAAGCGGGATCGCTCCAGGCTTTCGCCACCACCCTTGCGCCGTTGCGCGGACCGATTTTGGTCTCGTAGGTGTCGACGATGACGTCGATTGCCGCAGGATCGATCAGGCCCTTTTGGGTGAGGATCGTTTCCAGGGCGCGCACGCGGGCCGCGAACGGATCGAGCTCGTTGTCGTGGTCGTGATCGTGGGACATGGCGCAAGGTTACGATTGCGCGCATGCCCTCGCAAGCTCGGTGCCTTGTGCCAGGGGCCAACGCCTATTCGGCGGCGAGCTTCTTCGGCTCGATATCCTCCTCGGCGTCGAACAGCGAGCGCTGCTCGCCTCCCTCGACCGCGTGTAGAGCCGGACGGCTCTTCTTCGACGAGAAGCTGACCAGCCAGTTGGAGAAGTTCTCGAAATAGACGTAGATCACCGGCGTGACGAACAGGGTCAGCGCCTGCGAGGCGAGCAGGCCGCCGACGACGGCGACGCCGAGCGGCTGGCGCAATTCGGCGCTGGCGCCGGTGCCGAGAGCGATCGGGAACGTGCCCATCAATGCAGCCAGCGTGGTCATCATGATCGGCCGGAAACGCATCAGGCAGGCCTTGTGGATGGAGTCCTTGGCCGACATGCCCTCTCGTCGCAGTTCCAGCGCGACGTCGACCATCATGATGCCGTTCTTCTTCACGATGCCGATCAGCATCAGGATGCCGATGACCGCGATGACCGAGAGGTCCATGCCGGCGAAGCGCAGCGCCACCACCGCGCCCAGCACCGCGGACGGCAGACCGGTGAGAATGGTGAGCGGGTGGATGAAGCTCTCATAGAGCATGCCAAGCACGATATAGATCGTGAGGATCGCGCCGCCGATCAAAAGGCCCTGGTTGGCGAGCGAATCCTGGAAGGTCTTCGCGGTGCCCGCGAAGGTGGTGCCAATCGCCTTGGGCATGCCGATCTGATCTTTCAGCGCATTGATGCGGGTCACGGTGTCGCCGAGCGACACGCCCTGCGGCAGATTGTAGGAGATGGTGACCGCCGGAAGCTGCCCGAGCTGGTTGACCGTCAGGGCGCCAGCCGTGCGGTCGACGCGGGCGAATGCGCCGAGCGGCACGAGGCTGCCGCTGGCGGTCCTGACCTGGATTGCCAGCATGCGCTCCGGCGACCACGGAATGTTCGGGTCGAGTTCCATCACAACTTCATAGCTGTCGGCTGAACCGAAGATGGTTGAAACCTGTTCGGTGCCGAAGCCGCCATAGAGGCTGGAACGCAGCGTATCGGTGTCGATGCCGAGCTGCGCGGCCTTGTCGCGGTCGACGACAAGCGACGCCTGCAGGGCGTTGTTCTGCAAATCGCTCGTGACGTCCGTGAACATCGCATGGTCGGCCACCATGGCGTCGTTCAGCTTCTGCGCCCAGATATCGGTCTGCCCGGTATCCAGTCCCTGCACGACCAACTGATAGGCGCTGGCGGAGGAACGCGAGCCAAGCCGAAGGTTCTGCACCGGCTGCATATAGGTCTCGATGCCGGCCACACCGGAAAGCTGCTTGCGCAAGTCCGAAAGCACCTTTTCGATGTCGGGCCTCTGGCTCTTGTCCTTCAACTGCACGAAGAGCTGCCCCTGGTTCAGGGCATTGTTGCCGTTGCCGGCCGACCAGGCCACGTGAGACACATAGGGCGACTTCGAGAAGACGCTCGCGACCCGGCCCTGCAGCTTGACCATGGCGTCGAACGAGATGTCCTGGCGGGCAATCGTCGTCACCGAAATTTGGCCGATATCTTCCTGCGGGAAGAAGCCCTTCGGCGAAGCCTGGATCAGCCAGACGGATGCAACCGCCGTGCCGACGAAGACGAGGAACACCAGGAAGGTGTGCCTCAGGCAGAAGGTCAGGAGCCAGTCGTAGCCGCGCGTGAAGAAGTCGTGCTTATGACCGGCGCCATGCGCTTCCGGGTCGGCCTTCGTCACCGACAGCAGCCGCGAGCACAGCATCGGCGTCAGCGTCAGCGACACGAACATCGATGCCAGGATGGCGACCGTCACCACGACAGCGAATTCGTTGAAGATGCGGCCGATCACGCCGCCCATCAGAAGCACGGGGATGAACACCGCCACCAGCGAGATCGAGATGGAGATGATGGTGAAGCCGATCTCGCGCGCGCCCTTGAGCGCGGCGTCGAAGGCCGACAACCCGTCCTCCTCCATGTGCCGGAAGATATTCTCCAGCATGACGATGGCGTCGTCGACGACGAGGCCGACGGCCAGCGTAAGCCCCATCAGCGAAATGTTGTCGATGGAGAAGCCGCACAGGAACATCGCGCCGAGTGTTGCAATCAGCGAGATCGGCACCGCTACGGCCGGAATGATCGTCGCCGTCACGCGGCGCAGGAAGACGAAGATCACCATCACCACCAGGGCGATGGTCAGGAGCAGCGTGAACTGCACATCGGCGACAGCGGAGCGGATCGAGGTCGAGCGGTCGTTGAGCAGCTTGATGCTGGCGGCGGCCGGCATCTGGTCCTCGAAGGACGGCAGCATCGCCTTGACCTTGTCGACGACATCGACGGTGTTGGCGTCGGGCTGGCGCTGCACCGCGAGGATGATGGCGCGCGTGCCGTCATACCAGCTTGCCGTCGTCGTGGTCTGCACGGAATCGACCACGCGCGTCACCTCGCCCAATCGCACCGGATGGCCGTTCTTGGTGGCGATGATGAGGTTGGAAAAGCCCGCCGCGTTGTCGAGCTGGGTGTTCGCGGTGATGGTGAGCTGCTGCTTGTTGTTCTGCAGCACGCCGAGCGGCGTGTTGCTGTTGGCGGACGCGATCGCCGTCTGCAACTGGTCGATCGAAATGCCGCGCGCGGCGAGCGCTGTCGGGTCGATCTGGACACGCACGGCGTATTTCTGCTGACCGTAGATCGACACCTGCGCCACGCCGTCGATCGTGGACAGTGAAGGCGAGATGACGTTTTCGGCGAAGGCGTCGAGATCGGTCAGCGGAACAGTGTCGCTGACCAGCGACAAGAGCAGGATCGGCGCATCGGCGGGATTGACCTTGCGATAGCTCGGCGGCGAGGTCATTTCGGGCGGCAGCGATTTCTGCGTGCGCGCGATCGCGGCCTGCACGTCCGCCGCCGCCGCATCGATATCCCGGTTGAGCACGAACTGGATGGCGATGGAAGTCTGGCCGAGCGAGTTCGTGGTCGAGATCGAATCGATGCCGGCGATGGTGGCGAACTGCTTGATCAGCGGCGTGGCCACAGCTGTTGCCATCGTCTCGGGCGAGGCGCCGGGCAACTGGGCCGAAACGTTGACCACCGGGAATTCGGCGCTCGGCAACGCCGCCACGGGCAGAAACTTGTAGGCGAAGATGCCGCCCAGCACGAGGGCGAACGACATCAGCAGCGTCGCGACGGGCCTGCGTATGCAGAATTCGGAGATCATTGCTGCGCCTCGCCGGCCTTGTCGGCTTCCGCGACCTTCGGCGCGCTTTGATCGCCCTCATGCACGGCCGCGCCATCCTTCAACCTTGTCTGACCTTCGATGACGACTTTCTCGCCGCTCTTCAGGCCCTGGCTGACGGCGCTGTCCTGGCCTGCCGTGAGCGCCACCTGCACAGGCCGCATCTCCACGGTATTGTCCGGCTTGACGACGTAGACGAACGGTCCTTTCTGGCTCGGCTGGACCGCGACCGTCGGGACCGAAACCATTTGTGGCATCGTGCCCGCGTTGAGCACGACATTCACATACTGGCCCGGCCATAGCGAGAGATCGGCGTTAGGTAGGCTCGCCCGGGTGGCGATGGTGCCGGAAGCGGTGTCGACGCTGGAATCGACGAAGTCGAGCGTGCCCTTGCCGATCGGCGTCGGATCGCCGTCCTTGGTGAGTGTCACCGCGCCTTGCTGCGGGTTGGCCAGCGCCTTGTGCAACAGCGCCAGATTGCTTTCCGGCAGATTGAAGGTCACCTGCAGCGGGTCCATTTGCGTGATCGTCACCAGCGGTGTGGTGGTGCTGCTGTTACCGTTGCTGGTGGTGACGAGATCGCCGACCGCGACGTTGACGGCGCCCAGCCGGCCCGAGATGGGCGCGGTGATGGTCGCATAGCTCAGCTGGACGATGTCCGCGTCGATCGTGGCCTGGTCGGCATCGACGGTGGCCGCAGCGGCCTTCTGCGCAGCAACCGCCTGATCGTAAGTCTGCTGGGTGCCGGCCTGCTTGGCGACAAGGTCCTTGGCGCGCTGGAGATCCGCGGCGGCGCTGATCTGCAGCGCCTGGTCCTTGGCAAGCGTTGCCTGGTCCTTGGCGAGCTGCGCCTTGAGCGCGCGGTCGTCGAGCGAGAACAGCAGATCGCCCGTCTTCACCATCTGGCCGTCCTTGACGGCGATCGAAACGATCTGGCTGGAGACGCGGGCGTTGATGCTGACCACGGCCGGCGAGGAGACGAAGCCGATCGCGTAGCGGCGAATCGGGAAATCCGATGTCGTCGCGGTCGCGGAGACGATCGAGGCCGAATGCGCGCCGCCCGCCGGTTTGTCCGACGCCTTGGCCGTCTTGTCCGTTCCGCCGGGCGCCGACTGCTGGCCCGAAATCAGCTGCTGGACCTTGCCCATCGCGGTGGGCGAAAGATAGAGTCCGGCGCCTGCAAGGCAGGCAACCGCAACAACTGCGAAAGCGATTTTTCCGCGCATCGACAACAAGCCCTCTCACCCGACACGCCGAACCCGGTGGTCAATCATAGCCCAATTCGCGGCCTTTCGCCGCTATTTTCAGCGAATAGATAGTACAAGGGTTTGTCGGAAAAGGGCCAAAACGCGGCATTACGAAGATTTAATGTGCAGTGCACAATCGCTGTGCAGTCGGCTAAAGCACTGCGGCGGGCGCTCCCGGCAAGCCGAAAACGAGCTCAGCGCAGCATGGGCCAGAGCGTCGCCGCCAGCAGCACGCCCATGCCGATGTTGAACCATTTCAGCCGCACCGGATCGGACAGAAAACCACGCAGCGCCGTGCCGAAACCGGCCCAGACGGAGACGCTGGGCAGATTGACGATGGCGAAGGCGGCAGAGATGAGCATCACCGACACGAACGGACGCTCGGGATTGGTGTAGACGGCCATTGCATACACCGCCATTACCCATGCCTTTGGATTGACCCACTGAAACGCTGCGGCATCGACGAAACGCATCGGCTTTGCGCCTACTTCGCCTTTGGTGTTGAGCGAGCGCGACATGGCGATCTTCCAGGCGAGATAGAGCAAATAGACCGAACCTGCTATTTTCAACGCCGTGTGCAGGGCCGGAAACGCCGTCAGCAACGCGCCCAGCCCGAAGCCCACGGCCAGCAACAACACGAAAAAGCCGACACTGATGCCGAGCATGTGCGGGACGGTCCGCGCAATACCGAAATTGACGCCGGACGCCAGCAGCATGAGGTTGTTCGGCCCCGGCGTGATCGAAGTCACGAAGGCGTAGACCAAGAGGGCGAGAAAAGCTTCAACGGACATCTGAGCTGCAAGGGCGGTAGTGCTGACTTAGACTGCTCGAGCCTTTAGCGCCGCGGTCGCGACCGGAATCACCGCCGCGCATCATGCTCACATTCCCTGCGGGCCGCGGTTCATCGCCGCCACGCCGGTGCGGCAGATTTCGACGAGGCCAAGCGGCTTCATGATGGCGATGAACTGGTCGAGCTTGGAACCCTTGCCGGTAATCTCGAAGATGAAGTGCTCGGTGTTGGCGTCAATGACGCTGGCGCGGAACGCGTCGGCTAGCCGCAGCGCCTCGACGCGGGCCTCGCCGGTGCCGGCGACCTTCACCAGCGCCAGTTCCCGCTCCAGCGGCCGCTCCTGCCCGAACTCGTGCGAGCGCACGGTGAGGTCGACGACGCGGTGCACCGGCACGATGCGCTCGAGCTGGTGCTTGATCTGCTCCAGCACATGCGGCGTGCCGCGCGTCACGATGGTGATGCGCGACAGGTGCTTCTCATGCTCGGTCTCCGAGACGGTCAGGCTCTCGATGTTGTAGCCGCGGCCGGAAAACAGGCCGATCACGCGGGCAAGCACGCCCGGCTCGTTGTCGACCAAAACGGAAAGCGTGTGGTTTTCCGGCTTCTCGGTTTCCTTCGCGATGAAATAGGCGGAACCGGTGGGTTGAAGGTGCTGTGCGTTCATGACGTGAATCTCGATTTCAAACTCTTGATCTAATACCCTGTTTCCACACGGCTTCCGGCCGCGGGCCCGGCCCGCTACACCAGTTCCCTGCCCTTGGCGTCGATAGCGTTGGCAACCGCCTCGTCGGTCGCCTCGTCGGGCAGAAGCATCTCGTTATGCGCCTTGCCCGATGGGATCATCGGGAAGCAGTTGGCCAGAGTCGCAACGCGGCAGTCGAACAGCACCGGCTTCCTGACCGAGATCATCTCCTTGATCGCGTCGTCCAATTCGTCCGGCTTCTCGCAGCGGATGCCGTGGCCGCCATAGGCCTCGGCCAGCTTGACGAAGTCAGGCATCGCCTCGGTGTAGGAATGCGACAGCCGGTTGCCGTGCAGCAGCTGCTGCCATTGGCGCACCATGCCCATATACTGGTTGTTGAGGATGAAGATCTTGATCGGCGCATCATACTGCACCGCCGCGCTCATCTCCTGCATCGTCATCTGCACCGAGGCATCGCCGGCGATGTCGATGACCAGCGCATCGGGATGCGCGATCTGCACGCCAAGCGCCGCCGGCAGGCCGTAACCCATCGTGCCCAGGCCGCCCGACGTCATCCAGCGGTTTGGCTTGTCGAAATGAAAGTGCTGCGCCGCCCACATCTGATGTTGGCCGACCTCGGTGGTGATGTAGGTGTCCTTGTCCTTGGTCAGCTCGTAGAGCCGCTGGATGGCGTATTGCGGCATGATCACGTCGCTGTTCATCTTGTAGGCGAGCGAGTCGCGCGCACGCCATTTCGCGATCTGCTCCCACCACGGATAGAGCGCCTTCTTGTCGGCCTTGGCGGTCGCCCGCCACAGCCGCACCATGTCCTCCAGCACCCGGCCGACATCGCCCAGGATCGGCACGTCGGCACGCACGTTCTTGTTGATCGAGGACGGGTCGATGTCGATGTGGATCTTCTTCGAGTTCGGCGAGAACGCGTTGAGCCTACCGGTGATGCGATCGTCGAAGCGCGCGCCGATGCAGACCATGACATCGCAATCATGCATGGCCATGTTGGCCTCGTAGGTGCCGTGCATGCCCAGCATGCCGACCCAGTTCTTGCCCGATGCCGGATAGGCGCCCAGCCCCATCAGCGTGGAGGTGATCGGGAAGCCGGTCAGGTCGACCAGCTCGCGCAGCAGGTGGCTCGCCTCCGGCCCTGAATTGATGACGCCGCCGCCCGAGTAGATGATCGGCTTTTTCGCGCCGGCCATCAGCTCGACAGCCGCTTTCACCTTCTCCAGATCGCCCTGGACCTTCGGCTGGTAGCTGGTGCGCGGCGCCGTCTGCGGCGGGACGTAGAAGCCCTTGGCGAACTGGACGTCCTTCGGAATGTCGACCACCACGGGGCCGGGACGGCCCGTCGTCGCGACGTGGAAGGCCTCGTGGATGGTGGCTGCCAGTTCGTTGACGTCCTTGACCAGCCAGTTGTGCTTGGTGCAGGGCCGCGTGATGCCGACAGTGTCGCATTCCTGGAAGGCGTCGGAGCCGATCAGCGAGGTCGGCACCTGGCCGGTCAGGCAGACCAGCGGGATGGAGTCCATCAGCGCGTCCTGCAGCGGCGTCACCGCGTTTGTGGCGCCTGGCCCGGAGGTCACCAGCATGACCCCCGCCCTGCCGGTCGAACGCGCGTAGCCCTCGGCCGCATGGCCGGCGCCCTGCTCGTGGCGGACCAGGATGTGCTCGACCTCGTCCTGCTGGAAGATTTCATCGTAGATCGGAAGGACCGCGCCGCCCGGATAACCGAAGACGTGCTTGACGCCGTTGTCCTTCAGCGCCTGCACCACCATCTCGGCGCCTGTCATTTCGCGCCGCTCGTTTTGTCCATTGCTCATCGGTCTGGTCCCGTACTGTTCGCCTTCTGGCGCCTTGCTGGTCGTTTAGTTCGGTTGGAGGCAATAAAAAAGGCCCCCGAGGGAGCCTGTGTGATGCGCATGGGAGGTTTTCGCCCGGCGGTTACACCGCCTTGCCCACGCGCCAGCCTACGAGAATGAGTGCCGTTTTCATGGGCGCGGACAATAAGGGCCAAAACGCGGGCTCGTCAATGGGGTGAATCGCGAATTCACCCAGGCGTGAGATCGGCCTGTCCACGGGCTACCATAGTACAGTTGAGCGCGCGAGGCGGAAGCACCACTATCTCCCAGCAAACAACCATGCCTGCGAGGAGGACGCATGGCCGGCGAACGCGAGCACATACGCGAGATCGAGCAGGTCCTGTCCGGCGTGCGATCGGTCCGCGACGACATCGTCGTGCAATCCTGGCAGCGATGCGTCGACACGCATCGGCTCGACCCGGCCAAACCTACCGAGGCCTATATCGTTCCCGAAACGCAGTTGCGCGAACACCGCGAGCAATCCGAACGGCTCATCGCGATCGCCCGCAGCGGCCTGGAAACGCTGTTCAGGCAGGTGGCCGGCCAGAACTATGTGCTGCTGCTGGCCGATGCGAAGGGCGTCACCGTCGATTTCCTCGGCGATCCACACTTCATGGATCAGCTGCGCAAGGCCGGCCTCTATCTCGGTTCGGAGTGGTCCGAAAGCCGCACCGGCACCTGCGGCGTCGGCTCCTGCATCGTCACCGGCGAGGCGATGACCATCCACCAGACCGACCACTTCGACACGACGCACACGCCGCTGTCCTGCACCGCCGCGCCGATCTTCGATACCCGTGGCGCGTTGACCGCGGTGCTCGACATTTCGCTGCTGCGCTCGCCGCAGCCGAAGGTCAGCCAAAACCTGGCGCTGCATCTGGTGACGGCATCGGCGCGACGCATCGAGCTCGCCAACCTGATGGCGCAGATGCACTCCGAATGGGTTTTGCGCTTTTCGCGTTCGCCGGAATTCCTCGACGTCGACCCCGAGGCGGCCATCGCCCTCGACGCGTCGGGCCACATCCTCGGTACGACGCGCGGCGGAGCGCTGCTTCTGGCACAGGCCGGCGGCATCGATTGGAGGCAGTCCTCGCCGATTGGCCAGCCGATCTCGCGCTATCTCGATATGGGCATCGACGACCTGCCGAACTTGACACGCGGGCGTCCGACCGAGGAGCGGCTGGTGTTCGGCCGCAACGGCAGCGCGCTGTTCGCTCACGCCATCGAGCCACAGCCGAGCGGCGGACGTCGCGCCACGATCGAGGTGCTGCCGAAGCCGATAGCCGAGCTTTCCGGTGGCGATCCGGCGATGTCTGCCATGCAGGCTCGAGCCGCCAAGCTGGCGCGCACGACCATTCCGATCCTGATCCATGGCGAGACGGGTTGCGGCAAGGAGCATCTGGCCCGCGCGCTCCATGAAAGCTCGCAACGCAAAGGCCCGTTCGTGGCCATCAACTGCGCCGCGATTCCGGAACATCTGATCGAGAGCGAGCTGTTCGGTCACACGGCGGGCGCCTTCACCGGGGCCGCGCCAAAGGGGCGCAAAGGGCTGATCGAGGCCGCTGACGGCGGCACGCTTTTCCTCGACGAGATCGGCGACATGCCCTACGCGCTGCAATCGCGGCTGCTGAGAGTGATCGCCGAACGCGAGTTGATCCCAATCGGCGGCACCGAACCGCGATCGGTGGATATCAAGATAGTCTCGGCGTCGCATCATGACCTGCGCAAGCTGGTCGCCGAGGGCCGCTTCCGCGAGGACCTGTTCTATCGGCTCAACGCCGCCTCGCTGACTTTGCCGCCGCTGCGCGAGCGCACCGACTTCGAATGGCTGCTGGATCGGCTTGTGGGTGAGCGTGCACGCCTGGCCGGTGGCGCGGCAAGGCTGTCTCCGGCGGCGCGGTTGGCGCTGATCCGCCATGGCTGGCCCGGCAACATCCGCGAACTGGTCAACGCCATCGATCTTGCGATGGCGCTCCGCGACGGCGAAACGATCCAGCCATCCGATCTGCCCGAATTTTTCCCTCAGCATCCAGCACTGCCGGTTCAGCCCGCAAGCCTTGTCGAGCTGCGGCAACCATCTCCCGAGGAGGAGCGCGCGGCACTGCTCGGTGTCCTTGCGGCCACCGGCTGGAACATTTCCGAGGCCGCGCGACGCCTGGGAGTCGATCGCACGACCGTGCATCGCAGGATGAAACGCCTGCGGCTGGAAGCGCCTAACTAGCTGTTGCGCCGGCTGTGGCGCGCCATGTCGCGTGCAACGGCGCGGCAACACACAAGACGAGCGGCAAGCGCCATAACCAATTGATTTCATTGCAGCGCTCATAGAGCGCCATGACTGGCATGCTGCTTGCTGATCGTATTTCGACTCTAGCAGACGGAGGAGAAAATGCTCGAGAGAACACCCACCACCAAGGCGCAGGCCCTGCTCGACAAGTTCGGCAAGGCCTTGCAAGCCGGCGATATCGATGCCGCCGCCAATTGCTTCCAAGAGGATTGCTACTGGCGCGATCTCGTCACCTTCACCTGGAACCTGAAGACGATGGAAGGACGCCAGCAGATACGCGATATGCTGACATCGACCCTCGCCGCCACGAAGCCGAACGGCTGGGCGGTTGCCGAAGGCGAGGAGGCCAGCGAGGCAGACGGCATCATCACCGCCTGGATCACGTTCGAGACCGAGGTGGCGCGCGGCTATGGCCTGGTGCGCTTCAAGGGCGACCTGATCTGGACGCTGCTGACCACCATCGCGGAACTGAAAGGTCATGAGGAAAAGGCCGGCTTCACCCGACCGCTCGGTGCCAAGCATGGCCATGGCAAGGACCGCAAGACCTGGCGCGAGGAGCGCGACGACGAGATCGCCGAGCTCGGCCACACAAGGCAGCCTTATGCCCTCATCATAGGCGGCGGTCAGGGCGGCATCGCCCTCGGCGCAAGGCTGAAGCAGCTTGGTGTGCCGACCATCATCATCGAGAGGAACGAACGTCCCGGCGACTCCTGGCGCAAGCGGTACAAGTCCCTCTGCCTGCACGATCCCGTTTGGTACGATCACTTGCCCTATATCGACTTTCCGAAGAACTGGCCGGTCTTCGCGCCGAAGGACAAGATCGGCGACTGGCTGGAGATGTACACAAAGGTGATGGAGCTGAACTACTGGTCCTCCACCACCGCCAAATCCGCCAAGTATGACGAGGAGGCCGGGGAATGGACCGTGGTCGTCGAACGTGACGGCAAGGAGATCACGCTGAAGCCCAAGCAGCTGGTGCTGGCCACCGGCATGTCGGGCAAGGCGAACTGGCCGAAATACAAGGGCCAGGACATCTTCAAGGGCGAACAGCAGCATTCCTCGACCCATCCTGGCCCCGACAAATACCGCAGCAAGAAGGTCGTGGTCATCGGCTCCAACAACTCCGCGCACGATATCTGCGCGGCTCTGTGGGAAGGCGGCGCCGATGTCACCATGGTGCAGCGTTCCTCCACCCACATCGTCAAGTCCGACACGCTGATGGATATCGGCCTTGGCTCGCTCTATTCAGAGCAGGCAGTGGAGAACGGCATGACGACGCGCAAGGCCGACCTCATCTTCGCCTCCCTGCCCTACCGGATCCTGCACGAATTCCAGATTCCGCTTTACGAGCAGATGAAGGAACGCGACGCGAAGTTCTACGAGGACCTGGAGAAAGCCGGCTTCCTGCTCGACTGGGGCGACGACGGCTCGGGCCTCTTCATGAAATACCTGCGACGCGGCTCCGGCTACTACATCGATGTCGGTGCTTGTGACCTCGTCATCGACGGCTCGATCAAGCTCAAGAGCGGCCCGGGCGCAGCGGTGCAGGAACTGACCCCAACCGGCGTGAAGTTCGTCGACGGTGCAGAACTACCGGCCGATCTCGTCATCTATGCCACCGGATACGGTTCAATGAACGGATGGGCCGCCGATCTCATCTCGCAGGATGTGGCCGACAAGGTCGGCAAGGTCTGGGGGCTCGGATCCAACACAACGAAGGACCCCGGACCGTGGGAAGGCGAGCAGCGCAACATGTGGAAGCCGACGCAACAGCAGGCGCTGTGGTTCCACGGCGGCAACCTGCACCAGTCGCGCCACTATTCGCAGTATCTGTCGCTGCAGCTGAAGGCCAGGCAGATCGGGCTACCTACCCCTGTTTATGGGCTGCAGCAGGTTCATCACAAGGGATAGGTGTTTCCCGAACGACGAACAAGAGAAGGCGCGGCGTGAACCGCGCCTTCGCTTTCCTGTCGAGGTGGCTTGACGCTCTCGACCGGAGGCTGGGCACCGGAGCGCGATTTAAGCAGGCGTTCGCCGCAGTCTTCCGGCCGGTAGGCGACAAGCGCGCCTTCACCGTTGAAACAAAAGCACATCGCCCATTCCTCCCCGGGGCTGCAGGCGGCTAGTGACTAAGCCGCCTTTTCCGCCGCGAACTTCCGCACGACACGCTCCAGCAACGGCACGTAGTCGCGAAAGGCGCGCGTCTTCATCTTGGCGACCTTGCCGCCCTCGTCCCAGATACGCACGCGCACGGCTTCCTCGTGGAACGGGTTCCTGCGAAACTCGGCCACCTCTTCGGCGCTCATGGGGCCGCCCTGCAGCGAAAGCGTATGCACCGATGCCGGCGAGAGCTTGCCGAAATAGGTTGGATCGGTGGCGCAGAGATAGCGCTTGGCCGAAACATGCAGCCTGACGCATTCGACGATGACCGGCGGGAAGAACGGTGCCAGCACTTCCCCGCCCGCCTCGTCGTGGTGCTTGTCCTCGACGTCGTCGGGTGAGTAGGTGCCGAACTCGCTGGTGTAGTGGCCGATGTCATGCAGAAGCGCCGCCGCGACCAGTTCCTCCGGCGCGCCATCCTCTTCGGCCAGCCAGGCGCCCTGCAGCATGTGCTCCGACATGGTGACCGGTTCGCCGAGATAGGATTCGGCGCCACGGCGTTCGAAGATATCGGCGATGAATTCGACGATGTTGCCGGTGTTCAATTCATTCGAAGTCATTCCGCCGCCTCCTTGAAACCGTGCTCGATCGCCGCCAGCGTCGACAGCAGCCCGTCCTTGTCGGCGTAGCAGCCCTGCAGCCAGCGCTTGCCGCTGCCGGAGAACGCCTTGCGGGCATGCATGACGCGCGTGTTGTCGACGATGAAGGACTGCCCTGCTTCGAGCTTGAACGTGACTTCGAAGGCGGGGTCCTCGATCAGTTCTGCGAACCGGCGATAGGCCTTGTAATAGGCGTCCATGTCGGCGAACGGCACGTCCACCGTAGGCGCCAGCGACCGGTTATTGAAGCGGATGCAGATGAGTTCGCCATCCGGCCCGAGCTCGATCATCGGACGCTTGGATTGCAACCGCACGCCGGACGACCCGGCATATTCGAAGCGGGCCGGATACGATGACAGCAGCCGGAAGCCCTGCGGGTCCTCATCCTGCAGCGCGGCCGCGACAGCAAAGCCGTCGACCACGCTGGATTCCCCGCCCTCCACCGTGTTCTCGATGCAGGCCAGGATCTGCAGCGTCGGCACCGGATCGCGGTAGGGATTGTCGGTGTGCGCTTGCAGGCCGAGATTGGTATAGGCGAGATTGTTCGGATTGACCTCGGCGCGCACTTCGAACCAGCGCCCGTAATTGGTTTCCCTGATATAGCCGAAGAGGTCGGCTACCTTGCACAACGAGCCGGATTCGGCCGGCAGACCGTCCATGACGGCAAAGCCATAGGTCCTCACCGCCGCCAGCCATTGCCGCAGCACGTTGCCGTCGCGCCTGGCTTCCGCATAGTCGGCGTGCGGCACGGCATTCTGCATCGTGGCCTTGGTCCAGCGTTGGATGTCACTGCCTGTCCAGCCCCGGCCATCATCCGCCTCACGGTCGTAGGTGTGGGCACGAAGCCACGCGGCCGGGAAGCTCACGGTCTTGTTCTCGGGCACGAAGGTGACCTCGAGCGTATCACCCTCGATCAGCGCCGAGCCGATCCGCGTCGCGGCCGGAATATCGAGGATGGTGATCAGTCGCTGGCCATTGCCGGCGCTGCGTGTCTTGTCGTCCAGTGCGTTGTCGCGCAGCCACATGGCATGGAAGCGGGTTCGCGCCCCGCCTTCCCAACCTAGTTCGATCGTTCTTCCTTCGTCGCCGATGAGCGCGTGGGTCAACATGGAAATCGGGTCCTGTGTGTTACAGCCCGTGATCCTCTCCACGGGTTTCCATTGCATGCTGACGCGTCGGAAGGCATAATTCAAATTATCATTTTTTGGCCAATGGGACGGAAATTGTAATGGCTAGCAGAGCCGTGGATGCCTTGCCTCCGCTCGACTGGCTGCGCAGCTTCGAGGCGGCGGCGCGGCTGTCCAATTTCACCGCCGCCGCCGGCGAGCTTGGCCTGACGCAGGCCGCCGTCAGCCAGCATATCCGGTTCCTCGAGGAACGACTGAAGACGCGCCTGTTCTCGCGGCTGGCGCGCGGCGTCGTGCTCTCGCCGGAAGGCGCCGCCTATCTGCCGCACATCCAGTCGGCATTCGCCACCATCGGCAACAGCACCGCCGAACTGTTCGAACCGCGCGCCGTGCAGACCGTGACGATCCGGGTGCCGATCTCGTTCGCCTTGCTGGCGCTGGTTCCGGCCCTGCCCGATCTCGCCAGGGCGTTGCCGCAAATCCAGCTCGACGTGGTGACGATCCATCGTCCAACCGACTATGACCAGCCAGGCTCGGTGCTCGATATCCGTTTCGGCAACGGCTCCTTTCCCGGGCGGGAGGCGGACCGGCTGACCGTCGAGCGGCTCGTGCCGGTCGCCGCCCCGGCTGTTGCCGCCGACAGCGACTGGATGTCGTTGCCTCTGCTTCTGGTCGCCGGCGCGCGCGAGATGTGGGCCGAATGGTTCGCGGCGGCGGGGCTTGCCGGACACGCCCGGCGCTCGCATCGCTTCGACAGCTACGTCGCCGCGATGGAAGCGGCGAAGGCAGGCGCCGGAGTGCTGCTGGGATCACGGCCGCTGGTCGACCAGGCGCTTGCGGACAAAAGGCTCGTCAGGCTCTCCAACTTCGAGCTTTCCAGCCCTTCGGGGCACTTCCTGACGAGATCCTCGCCTTCGCGGCTGACCAGCGCGGAGCAGGATTTTCGCCAATGGCTTTTGGCGCGCATCGCCGGCACGCCGGAACTGTAACGATTGTCTACAGGGTCGGGCCAATCCGTTTCCAGTAGATGAGCGTGCCGGTCAGACCGCCACGCGGCTTCAACGCAAAATCCGGAATCTCGCCGGTCAGGGTGAAGCCGAGTTTCTCGTAAAGAGCTGCCGCGCCCTCTTCACGCGCGGTGTCCAGCACCAACAAAGTCTTTCCCCTTCCGACGGCCAGTTCCTCGGCAGCCGACATCAGCCGCGTCGCAATTCCCTTCCCGCGATGATCGAGGCGGGTCATCAGCTTGGCGATCTCGGCGCGGTGAGGCTGGTTGCGAGGGAAGTCGAGCATGAGCGTGACGGTGCCGACCAGCAGCTCGCCGGCCCACGCTCCCAGCACCACCCTTTCACCCCGCTCCGCCGCGGCGAGCGACTTACCCCAGAAATCATATGCCGCATCGGACGACAGCGGATGCATGAAGCTCACCGACCCTCCGGCAGCGACGGTCTCGACCAACAGGTCCGCCAGCATTGCGCGGGTTGCCGGACTGTCGGTCAGGGCCTCGATTTCAAGTGACCTCATGCCGGCCTCTCAGGCAATCGTGTTGACAGGCGTCATTCGAAATGACTGGCCGGTTTGCGCCGCCGCGCCCGGCGGATTTCGGCGATCCGACCGGTGTCGCCTTCGCTGAGGTGGCGTCCGCGCTCGAGGATTTCGAGTGTGTATTCCTCATAGGTCAGCCCGAGCCGTTCGGCTCTCTCCGGACGCATCAGCATGATTGCCTGGCTCGGCGCCTTCCACGCCTTGTCGTGGGCGGCCCTCCACGCAAGGAAGATGTAGGCGTCGCTTTTGCCCCAGGGCGGCCCGTCGTAATCGTCCAGCGGCGGCCCGCCATTGTGCGAGCGTTTCGGCCGGCGTGCCATCCCGTCAGCCCCTGACCAATGCCACGAGATACTCGGCAGCTTCAGGTCCCGGCGCGTGGAACATGCAGTCCGACGGCGCGCCGAGGGCCAGGCAATCGCCAGGTTCCAGCCTGTGCACGACATCGCCTTCGGTGAAGTCGAGCCGACCGCCGATCAGCCATATCTGCTGCTTGATGAAGGCGTAGGACGCCGCCGGGAAGCTCACCTTGGCACCCGCCGGCAGGCTGACCCGTATAAGCTCGAGCGGCATCTGCGATGCCGGCGACAGATGTCGCCTGACATAGCCGGTCGCCGGGTCCTGCCAGAGCGGCTGCTCGTCTTTGCGCGAGAGACCGCCGCCTTGGGTCTCGGCGCGGGCTATCAGCGTCGAGAGCGTCATGCCGAAAGCCGCGGCGATGCGCACCAGCAGCGCCGCCGTCGGGCTGGTCATGCCGCGCTCCATGGCGCTCAGCATCGCTTTCGAAACGTCGGAGCGCTCGGCGAGTTCGGCCAGGGACCAACCCCTGAGCGCCCTTTCGGAACGTATCCTGCGGCCGATCGTGATCGTGATTTCATTCGATATATCGTTCATTTGTCCAAAATATCGAAATTGAGGAATTACGGAAGAGGCTATTCGATCGAATTTTCGCGGGCGGCTTAAGGCTGCCTACACCATCCGACCTCACGCGACCTTAACCCCGATTGGCTAGGTTCGACGCTCCAGGGGAATGGGACAGGCCGCCTATGTTTGTTGAACGCGAAGCCTCGGTTGGCGAACCGACCTCGCAGGAGCGCCGCAACGCATATCAAAGCGACAAGCGCATTCTGGGCAATGTCGTTCAATGCGACGGCGCGCGCGCCACGATCAGCGCCTATGCCGAGGATGCCGACGGCACGGTCACCGGCCAGTGGACGGTCGGCAAGATGATTTCCATCAATCTTGGCGCGACGCGCACGGTCGGCCTTGTCTACGCGATCGGCAAGTCGGATCGTGCCTGGAGCAGCGAGGGACAGAACCCCATCGAGGTGAGCATCGAGTTGATCGGCGAGGTGCGTGACGGCGCGGAGCCCGGCGCCAAGCCGGTCTTCGACCGCGGCATCACCACCTATCCGCATATCGGCGCCGTCGCGCACCGTATCCGCAGCCGCGACCTGCAGGCGGTCTACGACCTTGCCGGCCGCCACTCGGTCACCATCGGCTCACTGTCGCAGGACGAGGCGATCGACGCCAACATCGCCATCGACGACACGCTGGCGCGCCACTTCGCCATCGTCGGCACCACAGGCGTCGGCAAGTCCACGGCAGTCTCGTTGCTGTTGCGCAAGTCGATCCAGGCGCGGCCGGATTTGCGCGTGCTCATCCTCGACCCTCATAACGAGTTCGCCGCTTCGCTGCCGGAATACTGCGTGAGGGTCGATTCCAAGACGCTCGACCTGCCTTTCTGGATGTTCAGGCTGGAAGAATTCGCCGAGGTTCTGTTTCGCGGCCGCGAGACGGTGCCCGAGGAAATCGACGTCCTGCGCGACCTGATCCCGGCCGCCAAGAACCTCTACCGCAATCCAAGCTCGGGAACCTATATCCGGCGCGGCAGCGATGCGCTGACGGCCGATACGCCGGTGCCTTACCGCATCGCCGACCTCATCAAGCAGATCGACGAGCGGATGGGCCTGCTCGAAAGCAAGAACGACCGGCCGACCCTGAAGTCGCTGCGGACACGCATCGAATCGGCCGCGGGCGACCCGCGTTATCGTTTCATGTTCAATTCGCGGCTGATCGAGGACACCATCCACGAGACGATCGGCAACATCTTCCGTGTCCCCCACCACGGCCGTCCGGTGACCTGTTTCGAGATGGCCGGCATGCCGTCCGAGGTCGTCAATTCGGTGTGCTCGGTGTTGGCGCGCCTGGCCTTCGACCTCGCCTTGTGGAGCGAGGGGCGGCTGCGGCTGCTCCTGCTTTGCGAGGAGGCGCACCGCTACATGCCCGCCGATCCGCGCCTCGGCTTCGCCCCGACCAGGCATGCTTTGTCGCGCATCGCCAAGGAAGGCCGCAAATATGGCTGCTATCTCGGCGTCGTCACCCAGCGCCCGGGCGAGCTCGACCCAACCATTCTGTCGCAGTGCTCGACCTTCTTCGCCATGCGGCTTGCCAATGAGCAGGACCAGGCGATCATCAAATCGGCCATCGCCGACTCCTCGGCCTCGACGCTGGCATTCCTGTCCTCGATGGGGCAGCGCGAAGCCATTGCCTTCGGCGAAGGCGTGGCGACGACGATGCGGCTGAAATTCGAGAAGCTGGCGCAGGAATTCATCCCCGGCACCGCGAAGCGCGAACAGTCTGAACCCACGGAGGAAGGCAATGATGTCGACCTCGCGGCGATCGTCGAACGGCTGCGCAACGTACCGAAACCCCAGCAGTCCATGGCATTCGCCGAAACGGTGGATACGGGCCGCCAGGCCGGCGACCCGGATTACCGCAAGCCCGCCGCCCAACGCATGCCGCCGGACGAGGATTTCGACACACGCTACGGCCTGAGGCCCTCGACCTTCGGCATGCGCCAGCAGAACGATTAACTCGAACTGCGCAAGCACAGCCAAATTCCGAAAGGGAATTCATCAGGCCGGATTGAATGACGTGGCTATCGAGAAGCCGGAGCGGAGCGGACGTTCAGTCCGTGAGCACCGGAAGTTGAGAAAGCCGCGTCAGTCGACCGGCCTCATGAATTCATCTTCGGAATTTCAGGCGCAGACGCGGTTGCGGCCCTGCTTCTTCGCCTCATAGAGCTGACGGTCGGCGCGGCGGTAGAAATCCTCCGCACTTTCCCTGCGGTCCCAGACGGCGAGCCCGACGCTGGTGGTGACCTTCAGCGTCACGTTGCCCGACAGGATCGACATGTTGGCGACCGCCTTGCGGATGCGTTCGGCAAATCTGGCGAGCAATTCCGAATCCATGTTGGGCGTGACCACGGCGAACTCCTCGCCGCCAAGTCGCGCCACCACGTCATGGTAACGCGTCATGCTCCTGAGGCAGCTGGCGACGGCCCTTAGCACCTCGTCGCCGACATCGTGGCCATGCGTGTCGTTGACCTGCTTGAAATGATCGAGATCGAGGATCATCAGCCCCACCGGCTTGTCGATACGCCGGAACTCCTCGAGATACTCCCGCAGCGCATCGTCGAAATAACGGCGGTTCTGCATGCCGGTCAGCCCATCGGTGAGCGCCGCCTGCTCCAGCGTCTGCGAACGCGCGCTCAATGACACCGTCATGGCGCGCAGCTTCCCCTCCTCCCTCACCTGCCCGCGGATCAGCGGATAGATGAAGAAGATCCCGAAGAACAGCGCCGCCGCCAGCAGCGCTCCGGTGACGAAAAGCAGTTTGTTGAGATAGACGATCTTCTCGATGCGCGAGGCCGTGTCGAGATCCGTCGCGATGCCCTGCAACTGACCATAGGCGTGGATCGTCACCAGGCCGGCGGCCAGGATCACGAAGATAAAGACGAAAAAAGCGGATTCCGCCTTGTGAAAGCGCATCAACTCCCCGCGCGACAACTACCCCTTACGTTATGGCATGCGCGACCTTACGGACGGTTAACCCGGACAACCCTGACGGGAAGATGAGCGCCGAATTTTAAGGCTCTGATTGAAAAGGAATATCTTGGTCCGAAACCAGCGGACCATCGCCGGGGCGGAACCTCCGCCACTCCGGTCCCAGTTGGTGCCTGAACCACGTCGCCTGACGCTTGGCATACTGTCGTGTCGCGATCTTGGCGCGCTCGATCGCTTCGGGAAACTGCATTTGCCCGGCCATCGCGGCCTGCAATTCGCGTACGCCGATCGCCTTCATCGCTGGCAGGT
>JBFLWR010000047.1:0-6151 GCA_040755925.1 Pseudomonadota bacterium | reverse complement strand
TTAGGAATACCCCTTCGAAGATGCCTCTGAGGCACATAGCGAAAAGCCGACGGGAGAGCAATGGCGCTATTGCCGCACGACCGGGGAGAACAGCCTCAAAGGAAAGTTGAAAAAGGGGGTGGACAGACGGCACGCAAACGGAGGCCGATCCTCGATCTCAGCTGGCGAGATGCGGGAAAAGTCCGAGCAATCCGACGACGATCAGGTAGAGCGCGACGATGTAATTCAGCAGGCGCGGCATCACCAGGATCAGCACGCCGGCGATCAGCGAGATCAGCGGCGTGAGCGCGAACGAGTGGATGGTCATGGCTTGTGTCCTTTCGTATGACCGGCCGGAGCTGTCCGGCCAGGCCGCGGCCTGATAACGGCGCAGCCCCGGAAAGGTTCATCACGCGTGAACAAGCGGCGTCAGGCGGCGTCGCGATAGTACTTCGCCGTCGGGTGGATCGACAAAGGCGTGAGCCGGTTGATGGCCGGGTTGCCGAACATCAGCCGCTGCTCCATCGGCGTCGACTTGAAGAATGGCAGCCGCTCGAGCGTCAGGCGCATGTTTTCGCCAGCAGGAATTTCGAACAGCGCGATCGGGGCGAGGACGCCCGGAAACAGCTTGGCCTCGCTCCTTTGCACGGCATTGAAGAAGCGCGCGTAGAAGGCGGAATGTTCGAGCTTTACCGGCGTAAGCACCGAGTCCTGGCCAAAGTAGCAAGAGGCGACCATGGCGATCCTGAGCGTCAGGAAAGGCAGTACCCCGGGCGCCGGCGCGCTGTCGGGGTCGGTCGCGAAGCGGGTGCCGTCGATGAAGGTTTCGCCGCGGGCGAGCCGCGGGAGCAATACTTCCGGATAGGCGTTGACCGAAGGCGAGTCCGCCTGCTCGCTGGAAATATAGTGAAAGCGCAATGTGCTGACCAATTCGCCGTAACAATAGACGCCAAACCGGTAAGAATTGGGCAGATTGTCCCAGCGGTCCTCGAACATCCCGCTGGCGAGAGGTCCGCACATACCTGAGCGCAGATAGGATTTATAGCGAAGCCGGTAGATCGCCTCCAGGTCTTCGCCTCCTGTGATCAGGCGATACTCGACATGCTCCAGTAGTTGCATCATGGATCGGTTGAGCGCCGAGTCGATTCTCGCGCTGGCAGCAGCCGACGCACTCTTCCTCGCAGCATCCATTGTCAGTCCTCGAATTCCGCCTGCAGATAGGCTATTCGAGTTGAAATGAGACACAAGCTGAAAATTCGCTGTTGCTGATTTACCCTTCGTTAACCTTAATAGCTAGGCCAGTTCCCGTCATCGAGGTTGCTCAGGAAAAAAGTAGAAACGGGTTGCGATCGGTGACCGACCCAGGTTCGCCGCGGGCCCGTCAAAGCCGCCGCACATAGAAACACCGACGCCCTGCCGGCTTAATATTCGGTGGGATCTCCTGGTTGCCGCAACGTCTTGTTTTTACGCAACTTCCCGGACCTGCTTCGCAGGCTTTGCAGGATGCTCCCTGAAAGCGCGTCGCGCCTGCGTCAGCTGGCCGTCCGTTTGCCGGCAAGGCGCAGGTCCGCGGCGAACGGCCAGGTGACGTTCGACATCGTCTCGATGCCGGAGGCGCTGAGCGCCGCGCCAAAGAGGAAGCCCTGGACGAGGTCCGGCTTGACCGAATGCACCAGGATCTTCAGCTGCTCGAAGGTCTCGACGCCTTCGATGGTGACGACAAGGCCCAATGTCCTGGTCAGGCCGACGATACCTTTCAGAAGGTCGAGCGACTGGGAATTCTGGTTCACGTCGATCAGGAACGAGCGGTCGATCTTGATCTTGTCCAGCGGCAGCTTGTGGAGGTAGCTCAGGCTGGAATAGCCGGTGCCAAAATCGTCGAGCGCGATGCGCACGCCAAGGGCCTTCAATTCCTCGATCAGCTCGCGCGTCAGCGACTTGTCGTCGAGCAGCGCCGTCTCGGTCACCTCGATTTCGAGCCGATGCGCCGCCAGGCCCGACACGGCCAGCGCGTCCCTGACCTTCTGGACGATGTCGCGGTTGCGGAAGTCCTTGGCCGAGAGGTTGACCGACACACTGGTCTGCGCCGGCCATTTCGAGCATTCGGCGCAAGCCGCTTCCAGGACGAAGGTGCTGATGTCGGAGACGATGCCCATCTCCTCTGCCAGCGGGATAAAGACGCTGGGCGAGATCGGGCCGAGGTCGGGGTGATCCCAACGGCAGAGCGCCTCGCAGCTGGCGATACGCATGGTGCTCATCGCCACGATCGGCTGATAGACGACCCGCAGTTCCTTGTTCTGCACCGCGCTGCGCAGGTCGGCCTTCATCAGCTGGCGATTGCGGAAGGCGGCGTCCATGGCCGCCTCGAACAGGCGCCAGCTGTTCTTGCCGAGCTCCTTGGCCTTATAGAGCGCGAGGTCCGCCTTGACGATCATGGCGTCGACATCGCTGTCCTTCACCTTTGACAGGACAGCGCCGCCGCTGGTCTGGATGCGCAGCCCGTGGCCGGCGACGTCGACCTCACCCTGCAGGTCCGCGAATATCTCGTCGAGCAGGCTGGTGAGGTGGCTCTCGTCCTCGATGCGGTCGAAATAGATCATGAATTCGTCGCCGCCGAAACGGCTGACATTGATGCCCTGCCCGGCGACCGCCGCCAGCCGCTCGGCGACGGCATAGATCAGCCCGTCGCCGACCGGATGGCCAAGCGTGTCGTTGACGCTCTTGAAATCGTCGAGGTCGAGCACGGCGAGGCCGCAAAGGCGGTCACGGTCGCCGGAAGCCATGGCCTCGCCGACCAGCTCGTGGAAATAGGCGCGGTTCGGCAGGCCGGTCAGGTTGTCGTAGCGCGCCATGAAGCGGATCTTCTCCTCCGCCTCGACGCGAGCGGTCACATCCTCGAAGGTGATGACGCCCAGTTCCTGGCTGCCCTCGCGAGCGGAGAATTCATAGTGCTGGCCATTGGCGAGGGAAACCAGCACCTTGCGGTCGCGACCCTCGCGCAAGGCGCGCGTCAGCTGGGCCTCGATATAACGGCAGTCCTTCGGCGCCAGCATGCCGCCGGCAACGCCGCGCATAAGCAGGCCATGGATCGAGCGCCCGAGCAGAGCGTCGGCCGATTTCAGCGACATCAGGTGCGCGGCCTCGGCATTGGCCACCGCCACGCGCCCGTCGGGGCCCAGCATGACCAGGCCATGCGACATGGTGTTGAGCGCGCGGTCGAACCTGCGCGTCAGGTTCCTGGCCTGCTTGTGGCCGATGACGGCGGAAAAGAGCACGTTGCGGACATGGTCGGCGCTGTTGATGGTGATGAAAGTCAACGGGATGATCATCAGACCGAGGAGGACGGATGGGATGTCCATGCGCAGCAGGAGGCCGAGCGCCGCCGGCCCGATGAAGGTCACGGAGAAGATCCGCACCATGCGCGGCGACCCGTAGTTGCGGCCAACGACGGTGACCAGGGTCGCTATGGTCAGCGACGTCGCCGCCAGCTCCGCGAAGGGATCGGGATAGACATAGATCGAGATGAAGCACAGCGAACCGAGGCCCAGGCCCTGCAAGCTGCCCTTGAGGATGTAGTTGCGCTCCCACCCGCGCGCCTCTTCGACGTTGGCTATCGTGCCGCCCGTCTTCAGGAAGCTGCGAATGCCGAAATAGCGGAAAAGGCTGATGGACAGCAGGACAAAAGAAAAGCCGAGAAACAGCGGATTCTGCGTCCGCCAATAGATCATGAACCCGAGGATCCAGTAGCAGACGCCGCCGATCACCAGCATGTGGGCGTTGTCGAACAACGACCGCACAAACTGGATATAAACATCCGCGGGGATGTTTTCGGTCTTTGTTCTGCCCATGCCGTCGGCCCAATACTAGGCCTTGTCATGCCATACCCGCCTTAAGAAAGGCTTAGAACAGCGGCTCGACCCCGGTTTCCAAGGCTATGGAGGCGATGAACCCGGCGAAAAATCCGGCTTTCGGTGCACAATAAGCGCGGTTCGCCTCACTCCGCCGCCCGGAGCGCAGGCTCCGGCGAGGTCTGCGCCAGGCGCTCGAGCAGCCTCGAGCGCTCGCCGGCCGCTTTTTCGGCGCTGGCCTGCCTGACATGGCCATAGCCGCGGATCAGCGCCGGCACCGAGGCCAGTGCCGACGCGGCATCGATCCTGCCGGGCGCCAGCGCGCCGGCGATCAAGTCGAGGTCGGCCTCATATTGCGCCAGCAATTGCCGCTCCGCGCGCCGCTCAGCGGAATAACCGAAAATATCGAGGGCGGTCCCGCGCAAGGCCTTCATGGCGGAGAGCACACGGAAGCCCTTCATCATCCACGGGCCGAAGCTCGACTTCCTGGGCTGGCCATCGTTGCCGCGCCGGCCGAGGATCGGCGGCGCGAGATGGAATTCCAGTCTGTCGTAGCTCTGGAACTGCCTTGCGAGATCGCTCGCGAAGGTGCCGTCGGTGTAGAGCCGCGCCACCTCGTACTCGTCCTTGATCGCCATCAGCTTGAAGAGATTGCGGGCGGCGGCCTCGGTCACCGTCTTCGAGCCTGGAACAGCCTTGGCCTCGGCCGCACGCAGCGCCGCCAGCCTGTCGGCATAGCGCCTGCCATAGGCGGCGTTCTGGTAGGCTGTGAGGAAGGCGACGCGCCGGGCGATGATGTCGTCCAGCGTCTCGGCGGGCGGCGGCGCCTGCTTGCCGGTCTGGCCGACCAGGCCGCGCACGAAGTCCGGCTGATGCGCGGCGCGGCGGCCCCAGCGGAAGGCAGCGACATTCATCGCCACTGCTTCGCCGTTCAATTCTATCGCCTTTTCAACGGCTTCGGCCGACAGCGGCAGGCCGCCATGCTGGAAGGCGAAGCCCAGCATGAACATGTTGGCGCCGAGCGAGTTGCCGAACAGCGCGGTGGCCGTGCGGGTGGCATCGAAAAAGTGCGCCTTGTCGTCGCCGGCGGCCGCCCTGATCGCCTTCTTCAACCGTTCGACCGGCAGGGAGAAGTCCGCGGAGCGCGTGAATTCCCCGGGCATGACTTCCGCCGTGTTGGCGAGGAAGATCGTGTGGCCTTCGCGCACGGCGCCCAGCACCTTCTTGGCGCCGGACACGACCAGGTCGCAGCCAAGCACGAGATCGGCCTTGCCGGCGGAGACTCGGATGGCGTGGATGTCCTCAGGAGTGCGGGCGATGCGGACATGGGTGAAAACCGAGCCGCCCTTCTGGGCGAGACCGGCCATGTCGATCATGCCGCAGCCCTTGCCCTCCAGATGCGCGGCCATGCCGAGCACGGCGCCGATGGTGACGACGCCGGTACCGCCGACCCCGTCGATGATCCCCGCCCAGCCTTGGTCGCCAAGCGAAAATTCCGCGGGCGCCGGCAAGCCGTCGAGCGGATCGCTCTTGCCGGCAATGCCTTCGGCCTTCCTGATCTTGGCGCCATGCACGGTGACGAAGGACGGGCAGAAGCCGTTGAGGCAGGAGAAGTCCTTGTTGCAGCTCGACTGGTCGATCCGGCGCTTGCGGCCGAACTCGGTCTCGACCGGCTGGATCGAGACGCAGTTCGACTGGACGCCGCAATCGCCGCACCCCTCGCAGACCAGCTCGTTGATGAAGACGCGCTTGTCCGGGTCGGGAAAGGTGCCGCGCTTGCGGCGGCGGCGCTTTTCGGCGGCGCAGGTCTGGTCGTAGATCAGCACCGTGACGCCTTTGACGCCGCGCAGTTCGCGCTGGACCAGATCGAGGTCATCGCGGTGGTGGATGGTGATCCCGGCCGGGAAATCGGCCTTGCCGGCATATTTGTCCGGCTCGTCGGTGACCACGGCGATGCGATCGACGCCTTCGGCGCGAACCTGCCTGGCGATCATGTCGACGGTCAGGCCGCCCTCATGCGGCTGGCCGCCGGTCATGGCGACCGCGTCGTTGTAGAGGATCTTGTAGGTGATGTTGGCGCCGCTCGACAGCGCGAAGCGGATCGCCAGCACGCCGGAATGATTGTAGGTGCCGTCGCCGAGATTCTGGAAGATATGGTCGCGCTTCGAGAACGGCGCCTGGCCGACCCATTGCGCGCCCTCGCCGCCCATCGCCGTGAAGCCCAGCGTGTTCCTGTCCATCCACAGCGCCATGAAATGGCAGCCGATGCCGGCGGCGGCGAGCGAACCCTCCGGCACCTTGGTCGAGGAATTGTGCGGGCAACC
>JBFLWR010000469.1:0-2970 GCA_040755925.1 Pseudomonadota bacterium | reverse complement strand
CCGACGACCTGAAGCTGCTGCGGCTCGAGCTCGGCGGCAAGGCACCGTTCGTCGTCGCCGAGGATGCCGATATCGGCGCGGCGGTGCGCGCGGCGGTGCTGTCGCGTTTCGAGAATTGCGGCCAGATCTGCATCAGCAACGAACGCATGTACGTGCACCGGCGCGTCGCCGAGGAATTCCTCGAAAAGTTCACCCGCGCGGTGAAGGCGCTGAAGGTCGGCGATCCCACGACGATGGTCGATGTCGGACCGAAATTCAGCGGCATGGAGCTGGAGAAGGTCGAGCGCATGGTCGACGCGGCGCGCGGTGCGGGCGCGCAGGTTCTGACCGGCGGCAGGCGTCTGACCGACGGCGAGTTCGCACGCGGGCACTGGTACGAGCCGACTGTGATGACGGTCGCCGACAACCAGATGCGCATCATGCAGGACGAGGTCTTCGGTCCCGTCGTGCCGGTGATGACGGTGGGCGATTTCGACGAGGGCCTGCGGCTTGCCAATGAATCGAACTATGGCCTATCGGCCTATGTTTTCACCAAGGACATGCGCCGCGTGATGCGGCTGGTGCGTGAGCTGAAGTTCGGCGAGATCTACGTCAACCGTCCAGGCGGCGACGCGGTGCATGCCCATCACGCGGGCATCCGCGACAGCGGCATCGGTGGTGAGGACGGCAAGTACGGGCTCGACGCCTACTTCCAGAAGAAGACAGTCTACGTCAACTACGCTTGAGTTCAGTTGGGGTGGGGCGCGGCCCTGCCGGCAAGGCATTGCGTCCTTTCCGGCAGGGCCGTAATTCTGGCCGTAACGGCGCGGGCGGTGCGATGGGTTTTGCCGATCAATTGCAGCGGTTGGGGCTGCTTCTGCCGCAAGGCCGCCCGACCGTCGTGCTTGCTGGGACGGCGGGCGAGATAGGTCGGCTCTATCCGACAGTGGACGCCGCGCTCAGGCTGCGCCCCGAGCATCGTCTCGTGCTGGCCGCACCGCCTGGCGACGTTGGCGGTCTACGCAGGCGCTTCCCGCACGAGGTGGTGCTGCCCCTTCCGCATTCGGTCGCCGGTCGATACTGGCTGCGGCGCCTCGGGGCCGTCCTGGTCATCGATCCAGCCGGCTTTGTCGGATCGGCGAACCAAGGTTTTCCCGGCCGCAGCCAGCCGAAGACGCCAGAGGCGTTGGCGGCGATGCTGCCGCCGTTCGATCCACCAAAACGTCACGCTCCCATCGGCACATTCCTCGTCGATCTGCTGGGTGGACGCCGGATCGTTTCGCTTGCCAGCCTCAAGGCAAGGCTTGGTGATCCGCGAACGATCATTTGCCTGGGCAACGGACCGTCTTCAGAGGACCCACGGCTCGATGACCACCGCGACGCCATGCTGTTTCGCGTCAACTGGAACTGGCGTGGGCGTGGCAGGCTCGACAATCCGGATGTCGTCTTCACGGCCGACCCCGATCTACCAGCCTCGGGGCGGCGACCTGTCATCGTGTTCCCCACGGCCGCCGCTGGTCGCCCGATCCTGCTGCGCCACGCATTGGCGATGCGCCCGCCATCGGCCGGCTACATCTTTCTCGATGAATTCGACCCGCCTCTGGCCGATCTTTCCGGGCCGACGATCCCGACCAATGGCGCGTTGATGATCGCGGTTGCGGTCGCGCTCAAGCCCGATCGCATCGTGATCGCAGGGATGGACCTCTACCGGCATCCGCAAGGGCGCTATCCCGGCGATACCTCGGCGCAGGACGGCTACTCGCGCGAGCACAATGCCGAAATCGATCTGGGCCTGATCCACGCGGCGTTGGGCAGCTTTGCCGGAGAAACAATCGTCCTCAGCGACAATCTGCGCACTGCGCTGGCGGCGCGCTGATCAGCTGAAAATAGAGGGAGAGGGTACCCGGCCTCAGGATGCCTTTTCGCGAATGCGTTTGACGCCGCTGCCCTGTTTCAGCAACTTCGCCAGGAGCTTCACCTCGGCCTCGTTGTGGTTGCGCGCGAGCTTTTCGGCGCGGTCGGCGTCGCCGGCGATCACTGCCTCGATCAACGCCTTGTGCTCGGCGATGAGTTCTTCATAGTCGTTGGGCAGGAAGCCCGACTGCACCATGTGAAAGCGCACCTGCTGGACGATGAAACGATGCTGCTCGGCCAGGCGCCGGTGCCTTGCGAGCTCGATGATCGCTGTGTGCAGGTCGAAGTCGATGCCCGTCGCATCCTGCAAGCGTCCTTCGCGGATGGCATGTAGCAGATCGTCGGCAAGGCCGCGCAGGCGCTTGCCGTCCTCGTCGGTGACGTTTGCGGCGGCAAGGCGCGCGCCCAACCCTTCCAGCGCGCCGCGCAGCGTGTAGATTTCCCAGGCGTCGACCGTCGACGTTCCCGAAACCTCCCAGCGCGTGAAGGCGACCTGCTGCACCAGCCCTTCATTCGCCAGCTGCGCGAGCGCCGAACGCACGGTGCCGCGGCTGACCTCGAGCTCCTCGGAGAGTTGGGTCTCCAGCAGACGTTCGCCGGCCGGAAGCACGCCCTCCAGTATATGCGAGCGTATCTGGTCCGCGGCCCTGCGATCCAGCAGCCGCTTCTCCGACTTGAGACTTGTAAGCTTTGTCATCAACCGACTCATGGCCACGGATGCAATCTACATATTCCGGCGCTCATGGTCGCGCAACCGGCATTGCTGACAATTAACGATCGTGCTTGATGCCCATGCGGGATTGCCCGACGCGATGCCCGCGATGCGCAAAATTTATGTTTGCTGATTGCTGACAATCAAGCCAAACTATGTTTGATTGGCGTCGAAAGGGAGCGGGCGATGGCTGAAGTTAAAAGCGCGGTGCTGCAGCTGAAGCCGGGCGACGAGGTCGCGATTGCGCTGCGCGATATCTTTGCCGGCGAGGTGCTGGCCCCGTTCGACCTGCGGGCCGCCACCGCCATCCCGTTCGGCCACAAGGTGGCGCTGCGTCCTCTGGGGCAGGGCGATGTCATACACCG
>JBFLWR010000468.1:0-17286 GCA_040755925.1 Pseudomonadota bacterium | reverse complement strand
ATCTGCGATTTCGCGGTTGGCCTTTCCCGCCAGCTTTACGGCCTGACCATCGCCACCGAGCGTCCGGGCCACCGCATGATGGAGACCTGGCATCCGCTCGGCGTCGTCGGGGTTATCTCGGCCTTCAACTTCCCGGTCGCCGTGTGGTCGTGGAACGCGGCGCTCGCCTTGGTCTGCGGCGATACGGTGGTGTGGAAGCCGTCCGAAAAGACGCCGCTCACCGCGCTCGCCTGCGAAGCGATCTTCAAGCGGGCCGCCAAGCGTTTCGGCGCCGATGCGCCGGAGGGCCTGCTCGAAGTGCTGATCGGCGACCGCGCCGTCGGCGAGGTGATGGTCGACCATCCGAAGGTGCCGCTGGTCTCGGCCACAGGCTCGACCCGCATGGGCCGGGAGGTCGGCCCGCGGCTCGCCAAGCGCTTCGCCCGCGCGGTGCTCGAACTCGGGGGCAACAATGCCGGCATCGTCTGCCCGACCGCCGATCTCGACATGGCGCTGCGCGCGATTGCCTTCGGCGCCATGGGCACCGCCGGCCAGCGCTGCACGACGCTCAGGCGCCTATTCGTCCATGAAAGCGTCTACGACGCGCTGCTGCCGCGCCTGAAGAAGGCCTACCAGACCGTCTCGGTCGGCAATCCGTTGGAAGGCAAGGCGCTGGTCGGTCCGCTGATCGACAAGGGCGCGTTCGACAATATGCAGAAGGCGTTGAAAGAGGCTGAAGCCCATGGCGGCAAGGTGACCGGCGGCGCACGCGTCGAGAACGGCCATCCGGACGCCTATTATGTGCATCCGGCCCTGGTCGAGATGCCGAAGCAGGTTGCTCCGGTGACCGAAGAGACCTTCGCGCCGATCCTCTATGTGATGAAGTATTCCGACTTCGACGCAGCGCTCGAGCAGCACAATGCAGTCGGCGCGGGCCTGTCGTCGTCGATCTTCACGCGCGACCTGCAGGAATCGGAGCGCTTCCTCGGCGTCGACGGCTCGGATTGCGGTATCGCCAACGTCAACATCGGCACGTCCGGCGCCGAGATCGGCGGCGCGTTCGGCGGCGAGAAGGAAACCGGCGGCGGTCGTGAGAGCGGCTCGGACGCCTGGAAGGCCTATATGCGCCGGGCCACCAATACGGTGAATTTCTCCAAGGCGCTGCCCCTGGCGCAGGGCGTGTCCTTCGACATCGACTGAAGCTACATGGGAGCGGTTCAGCCAGACAGCCGAACCGCTCCTGATAATCCAAGGCGAAAAGCTCAGAACGCCTTGCCGTTCGCCGGGTCGAAGAGGCGAAGCGCGTCTTCGTCGAAGGTGAAGGCGCATGACTGGCCTTTCGCGACACGGGCTCGAGGCGACAAGGTTGCCGTCAGCTTCTGCGCGCCGATCCTTGCGGTGGTGGCCTGCTCGGGACCGGTCAGCTCGACGACGTCGATCTCGACAGGCAGCGACAACTCCGCAGCGCTTCCGGTCCCGAGACGGAGGGCTTCAGGCCTGATCCCGACGACGACCGGAGCGCCGTTCCCGACGGCGTTCGCGTAACGCGCCGGCAGGGCCAGTCGGGCATCCACGCCGGCGATGGCAAGCTTGCCGTCCTCGACCACCGCCTCCAGCATGTTCATCGACGGGGCGCCGACGAAGCCCGCGACATAGAGGGTCGCCGGGTGGTTGTAGATTTCCTCCGGCGTTCCGAGCTGCTCGATACGGCCGTCGCGCATGACGGCGATCCGGCTCGCCAGCGTCATCGCCTCGATCTGGTCGTGGGTGACGTAGACGACCGTGGTCCGCAGCATCTCATGCAGGCGCTTGAGCTCGGTGCGCATCTCGAGGCGCAGCTTGGCGTCGAGGTTGGACAGCGGTTCGTCGAACAGGAAGACCTGTGGTTTGCGCACCAGCGCCCGGCCGATCGCGACGCGCTGGCGCTGGCCGCCGGAGAGCTGGCCGGGCTTGCGATCGAGCAGGGCTTCGATCTGCAGTAGCTTTGCCGCCTCGCGCACTGCCTTGTCGCGCTCGGCCGCCGGAACCTTGCGCATCTCCAGGCCGAAGCCGATGTTGCGGCTCACGGTGAGGTTCGGATAGAGCGCGTAGGACTGGAAGACCATGGCGATGTCGCGGTTCTTGGGATGAACGCCCAGCACCGAGCGCCCGCCGATCAGCACGTCGCCGCTTGTTGCTTCGGCGAGGCCGGCGATGATGTTGAGCAAGGTCGACTTGCCGCAACCGGACGAGCCGAGCAGCACCAGGAACTCGCCGCTTTCGAGCGCGATATCGATGCCCTTCAGCGTTTCGACGTTGCCGTAGTTCTTTCGGACGCCGCGTATCTCAAGCGCGCTCATTGATGGCTTCCTCGAAAAACATTCGCCCGCCATAGTCGCGGGGCAGGGTTGAGATGGCGCGTGAAGCCACTTGGATGGCCGCGGAGAGGCAACCGGTCAGTGGTCGTTCTTGCGCCAATGCCGCAAGGAACGCGGCGTTGAAGACATCGCCGGCACCGATCGTGTCGACGACATCTACACCTGGAGCCGGCACATCGATCAACTGGTCGTCCGCGCCGATGGCGATCGCACCGTCCGGCCCACGCTTGACCACGACGGTCGCGCCTTCCTTCATGCCGTCGCGGATCTTGCGCGCCGCTTCAGCGGGGTTCTCCAGTCCGGCCAGCGTCGTGGTCTCGACCTCGTTGAAAAGGGCAAGCTCGCAACGCGACAGCCAGCGGCGCGCGGCAATGCAATTCGCCGGCGTCCAGCCGTCGATCGGCCAGCCGGTGTCCAGCACGACGGCGATGTCATGCGCGTCCGCCCAGTCGAAAAACGCGTCATAGTCGTTTGTGAGATCGTCGGTCAGGAACGAACCGCAGAGCAGCGCATAACCCCCGGACAAACGCTTGCCGTCCAGCACGGAGAGCACGTCGGCGAGGCTGAAGCGGGGCAAATGGCCGCGCGTCGTGAAGAATGTCCGCTCGCCGTCCGGGTGGGTCATGCCGACCGACAGCGTCGTGCCCTCGGGGCGGACAGGCCATCGCTCGGCCCGTGGACCAAAGGCCTCGCGGAGCCAGCGACCGAACTGGTCGTCGCCGAGATTGGCGGCAATCTCGAAATCGATCTCCAGCGCCTGCCAGGCGAGCGCCGTGTTTCCGGCCTGGCCGCCGACGCGCAGATCGTCGTGGTCGACAACCGTCTCGGTGCCTGCCTTCGGCCATGGCGCGACCGGGCCGACGATCAGGTCGACATTGACGTTGCCGATCACCGCAAGCGGTCGCATCATTCGCTCCGCGTGATCTTGGTGGTGCGGACCGGCGTCCCGGCATTGTCAACGCGGGCATCGGCAAAGGCGATCATCAAGCGCTGCGCCACCGGCAACATGGCGAAGACCGCCGCCAGCCCGGCAGCCGGCCTGAAGGCCAGCGTCACCGCGCCCGCAACAGGGGGCTTGCCGGACGCGTCGAAGATAATCAGCGGCGCGCCGGCTTCGACCACTGAAACGGCCATCGCGGTCACGAGGTCGGCTGTTGTATCGCTGCCGCGAAAGAGGACGATGCCGATCTTCGGACCGAGCATTTCCATCGGCCCGTGGCGAAGCTGGCCGCCTTCGAGCGAATAGCATGGCAGGCGCGACAGTTCTGTGAGGCCCAGCGCCAGCGCTTCGGCCAATCCCTGCAGGCCACGGCCGGAGGTGACGACGGTAGCAACGCCGATCAAGGCCGACAGCGCCTCGTCGATTGCTGTAGTTTCCGGAGCCTTGAGCGTGGCAAGCGCGGCGGCGGGATCCTCGCCAAGCGCGGCCAGGATGGCCAGATGCAGCGCGAAGGTCACGGTCAGGCTGCGCGTCGCGGCAAAGGCGAGCTCGGTGCCGCCGGCGCCGACGAGGCAAGGCACTGTTCGTCCGAGGAAGGAATGACCTTCGAGCGTCAGGCCGAATGTGTCGGCACGTTCGCCGGTTTCAGAAAACCAGCGCACCACTTCCGCGCTTTCGCCTGACTGCGAGGTGATGAGAATCGTCCGACCCGCCAACGGCAGCGGCTGTCCAAGCTGCTCGGAGAGCGGCAGCGCGATGGCATCGATGCCGAGCGCGCGATAAAGCGGCTCGACAGCGCGGGCGACCGCGTGGGAGGCGCCCATGCCGAGCAGGATCAGCCTGCCGCTTTTCCTGATCGATGCCGCGACCCTGGCGGCGGTATCGCCGTTGTTTTCGAATGAGGCGAGCGCGTCGGTGTGCTGGCGCGCCATTTCACGATCGATCGCCACGAGCCCTGCCGGGCGGCTTCTTTCCTCAGTCATCATTATCCTTTCACACCACCACTGGTCAGGCCCGATATCAGAGCGCGCTGCATGACGAGGCCGATCAGCACCGGCGGCAGTGCCGCCAGCACGCCGGCGGTGGCGATCAGCCCGTAGTCCGACACCCGGCCGCCGGCGAGATCGGCGATGGTGACGGTGAGCGTCTTTGCCCTCTGGTCCGAGGTGAAGAGCAGCGCATAGAAGAACTCGTCCCAGGCAAGCAGCACGGCAAACAGCGCCGACGTTCCCACGACGGGCGCCGCCAGGGGCAAGGTGATGATGCGCCAGGTCTGCAGCAGGCCCGCGCCGTCGATCATGGCGGCGGCCTCGATCTCGCGCGGGATGCTGTCGAAGCCGGATTTCATCAGCCAGGTGGTGAAGGGCGCCAGGATCGTCAGGTAGATCAGCGCCAGGCCGAAGACGTTGTTGAGCAGGCCGAAATACGACAGGCCCATATAGAGCGGCACCGAGAGCGCCACCGGCGGCAGCATGTAGGTGGCGATGACCATGGACAGTGACCAGCCCACGGAGGGCGTTCGGGAGACCGCCCAGCCTGCCGGGACGGCAAACAGGATCGCGGCGAGCGTCGCCATGCCGGCGACTTCCAGGCTGTTGCGCAGCGAGGCGGTGAAGGCCGCCCCTGCGCTGTTCTCCGCCGTCGACAGCAATTGCGCATAGCGGGAGAAATCCGCGCTCTGCGGCCACCAGCGCAGCGGCTTGGCTGCAAGATCGGCGGCCGGCGAGATGCTCATGATGAACAGCCAGGCGAGCGGCGCCAGGATCACGACGGCAAGCAGGATGGCGCAGATGTAGATGAAGGCGGTGAAGACCGGGTTCTTGCGTTCCATCAGGCGGCACTCCCCGCGGTCTTCCTGACCAGCGCGCCGTAAGCGACGGCAAGCACGGTGACGAGCAAGGTCACGATCAAGGCAAGCGACGCGCCCGAGCCGGCCCGCTGGAAGGAGAAAGCCTCCTGATAGACGAGGATCGACAGTGTGCGGGTACTGTTCGCGGGTCCACCGCGGGTCATCACCCAGATGATATCGAAGACCTTGAAGGCCTCGATGGTGCGCAGCACCAGCGCTACCATCAGCGGGCCGGCCAGATAGGGCAGTATGACGAAGCGGAAGCGGGCGAACGGGCCTGCCCCATCGACCAGGGCCGCGGCGGTGATGTCGCGCGGCACCGCCTGCAGGGCGGCGAGCGCAATGAGGGCTACAAGCGGGAAATTCTTCCAGCAGTCGGCGACGATCAGCGCCGCCAGCGCGGTGCCGGGCTCGCCGAGCCAGGAGCGGTAAGCGTCGATCAGATGCAATTGCGTGAGCGCCGCGTTCAGCGCGCCATATTCCGGGTTGTAGATCAGCCGCCACAGCGTGGCGTTGACGACCGTCGGCAGCGCCCAGGGCAGGATCATCAGCCCGCGCAGCACCGTGCGGCCGCGAAATTCCTGGTTGAGCAGAAGCGCCGCTAGCACGCCGAGCACCATTTCGGCGGCCACCGAGATGACCGCGAACCAGGTCGTCGTGGTCAGGGTGCGCGTGAAGTTCGAGCTCGTCAGCATCTTCGTGTAGTTGTCGATGCCGACGAAATTGCCGGCCGTGCCGACCAGCTGGGCGTCGGTGAAGGAAAGCCTGACGGTGTCGACCAAAGGCCAGCCGATGACGGCGACCATGATCGCCAGCAACGGCAGCATCAGAAGCCACGCGCGAGTCGTCATCCAGGTGCCTGACATGCGAGGCGCCTCTCTTCCTTCATCCGGTTAGAAATAGCACGGGCGGCACTCGTGCATGAGGCCGCCCGTGTCGGGGAACGACAGATCAGAGGCCGCTGTTCTGCGCGGCCGTCTTCAGCGCATCCTCAGGCGTCGACTGGCCGAGCAGCGATTCCTGGATTGCCTGCTGCAGCGCCGTCGAGAGCTGCTGGTACTTCGGCGTGGTCGGGCGCGGATACATCGCGGCGAGGCCGAGCTTGGCGGCGGCGATCAGTTCCTCCTGGCCCTTGGTGACGGCCGGGTCGTCATAGGACGAGGCCCAGATCGGCAGCGACAGCTTGGCGTACTGGTCCTGCGTCGCCTGCGAGGTCATGAACTCGATGTACTTCCAAGCCTCGTCCTCATGCTTGCTGACGGCGGTGACGCCAAGGCCCATCGAGCCGTTGACGGCCGACACCTCGCTCGTGCCGGCCACCCCCGGCGCCGGGACGACACCGACCTTGCCGGCAACCTTCGAGTCCTTCGGGTCATTGGCCATGTTGTACATGTAGGTCCAATTCAGCGCGAAGGCGGCGTCACCGTTTTCGAAGACCTTGCGGACATCCTCCTCCAGGAATTCCTTGGAGTTCGGATTGGTGAGACCCGACTTGTAGCTGTCGACCATGTATTTCAGCGCCGCGACGCCGGCGCCGTTCTGGAAGTCCGGCTTGCCATCCTTCAGGAAATCGCCGCCATAGGCGCTGACCAACGTGGTGTAGTCGCAGATCGCGGCTTCGGCCTGCGACCAGCTCCAGGCGATCGGCGTCTTGAGCAGGCCCTTGTCCTGGATGATCTTGGCCTGCTGGCCGAGCTCTTCCCAAGTCTTCGGCGGCGCCTTGATGCCAGCCTTCTCAAGCATTTCCTTGTTGTAGAACAGGTACTTGGTATCGAGGATCCACGGCATGCCGTAATATTTGCCGTCATATTGGACGGTGGTCCAGGCACCGGGCAGCACGCCCTTCTTCATGTCGGCCGTGATGCGCGGAGAGACGTCGACCAGCACCTTGTTGGTCGCGTATTCGGCCGGCCAGATGACGTCGAACAGCACCACGTCGTAGCCGCCGCCGGACCCTTGAGCCAACACGGTCTTGTCGTGCAGACCCTCGTAAGGAACGAATTCGAGATTGACCTTGATGTCCGGATTGGCCTTGGTGAAGGCTTCCGTCATGGCCCGCACGTCGGCCTCGCTGTAGGCGGCCTGCGCCATGAACAGCGCGTTCAAGGTGGTTTCGGCGAAAGCGTGCGGCACCAGCAATCCGCCCGCGAACACCGCGCCCAAAAGTGTCTTACCGATCGATTTCAGCATTTTGTCTTCTCCCATTTTCGACACCTGCGAGTTGACGGCCGCGGCAAGCGCGCCGCCTCCTCGAATTGCTATCGCGTCTGACCGGATCTGCCGGCATGGCGGGCGGCAAATGGCTCAACGCCATGCCGTCTTCTTTGGAAACCGTTTCGCCGTCACCATTAAGTCAATTCGCTTGACTTAATTAGTCGTGCAATCCTTTAATGGAGTCAAGGGGGAAACGACGGTGCATGACATCAGCCCGATCCGCGCCAAGAGCGGCACCAACCAGGAGGGCACCAGCGCCCACAACCGCCGCGTCATGATCGAGGCGCTGCGGCTCAACGGCGCGCTTTCCCGCGCCGACCTGGCGCGGGCGACCCAGCTCACCAAGCAGGCGGTGTCCAACATCATCGAGGATCTGGAGAGCGACGGGTTGGTCGCTGCGCTCGACACCGTGCGCAAGGGCAGGGGGCAGCCCTTCACGCCCTACAGGCTGGTGCCCGAGGGTGCCTTCGCCATCGGCCTGCAGATCGACCGGCACCTGACGCGCGTCGTGGTGGTCGACCTCGTCGGCAATGTGGTGGCCCGTGCCGACGCGAACCTGCCGCTCGACGAACCGTCGCAAGGCGTCGGGATCATCCTTGGCCTCATCGCCCGGGTCAGGCGCGAGCTTTCAGCCATCTCGGCCCAGTCGGAGAAACGCCTCGTCGGCCTTGGTGTCGCCATGCCGGGACCGTTCGGGGTGAAGGATTCCGACGACAAATGGATGATGCCGGCCTGGCAGCAATTCCCGTTGCTGGAAGCGCTCGCCACAGGCACAGGGCTGAATGCCGGACTGCAGAACGATGCCGCCGCCTGCGCCACGGCAGAGCGCATCGTCGGCGCCGCGCATGGCGTCGATCACGCGGTCTGCCTCTATGTCGGCTACGGTATCGGCGCCGGGCTCATTCTCAACGGCGAGCTTTACAGCGGCGGCAACGGCAATGCCGGCGAGATCGGCATGGCGCTGCTGTCGCCGGCCGGTCCTGGCTCCACGCCGCTCGAACATCGCGCCTCGCTTGCCTCGCTCTATCAGCATCTGGGCCTCGATCCGGCCGATGAGGATCTCTATGAGAGGATCGGCGCGCTGGCGCATGCCGAGGACGCCAAGGTGATGGCATGGATCGAGGGCGCGGCGCAGGATCTGCGCTGGAGCGTGCACTTGATCGAAACGATCTTCGATCCGCAGACAGTCATCCTCACCAGCGGCGCCCCGGAAGCGTTGGCGCGTCGCCTGCTTCAAGCCATGCATCCGCTGCTGCCATCCATCGCCGACCGGCCGGGGCGGCGATTGCCGCGCCTGCAGCTCGGCACAACCGACCCCTGGGCGATCGCGGTGGGCGCCGCGGCCGAGCCGATAAGCCGGACATTCGACCCGCGCTTCTCGGCGATCCTGAAGGCCGGATAAGGCGGGAAGAAATTAGGCTGCAGTCGTTGCCTGGCAGGCCGCGAAAGCGGCATCGATGATGGCAAGCTTGACGGCCTGGGCCATCAGGTACTCGCCGTAGAATTCGTTCGAAATCCACATGACGGAGTTGCCGCGCTGCCCCTGCCAGCCCACGCTGCCGAGGGCTTCGGCATCGCGCAGTTTCCGCGCCAGGTGGGTACGCGAAAGTTTCAGCCATTTGGCGAAATCGCCGATCGAGAGGACGCCCGTGGGAATCCGAGCCTGGCCAGCCAGGGCCGGATCGACGCCGGAGATCAGCCAGTCCATCACGACCCCACCGTTGTTTAGCCATGTGAAAAGCGAGAAGGTTCGTCTCGGCTCGCGTACCGGGACTGAAGAGATCAGTCCATCCGCCACCAGAGGCTGCAGATCCACCAGCATCTGCGGTTGCGCCAGGAATGTCGGCAGCCGGTTCGCGCCATCGAGATCGTCAAGCGTCTTGAGGTGCAGAAGAACCCAGCCTGTCAGCTCCGCCAAGGCCGCGGGCGTCGGCTGCAGGGGGCGAATGCGGCGATCGTCGCCGCCAGGCGCGTCCTCGATGAAATTATAGTGCTCCATCTCCTTGATGAAGGCATGGGTCGTGTTGCGGCTTGCCACCGCATGCTGAACGGTCACATCGACGAAACGGGCGGCGGTGAGATCCTTTCGATAGTCGCTGCGGTCCCTGCGGAAATGCAAGGCCAGGCCAATGTGGGCTATCAGCCAGCGCTGTTGCGTGGCGAAGACCGATGAGGCTCGGGGGTTCGCCGCATAGGCTTGCTGAAGCGCACGAGCCTGCGCCTGAACACAGACGGGCAGCGCGGGGTGGCCAGCGATGTCTTCGAAATTGAGCGCCATCGTCTCAGCCGATAGCAGCTTCGCGCCGGCCTCGCCAGTACAACCGCTGGTTTTTCATCAGGGACGGCCAAGGCAACGGCGACGCGGGCGTTCAGTTCTCCTTCCAGCCGGTAATGCAGGTCTCGAAGGCCTGGTCGACGATGGCGAGTTTCGCGGCCTGAACCGCCATGTACTCGTCGAAGAAAGCCCGCGAAACCCACATGACAGAGTGCCCGCGCTGCCCGACCCAGCCGATGCTGCCGAGCGCCTCCGCATCGTTGAGCTTGCGGGCCAGATGCGTGCGGGACAGCTTCAGCCAATGAGCGAATTCGCTGATGGAAATGACGCTGGTCGGTATCCTGTCGAGCCCGGCGTCTTCCGGATCGATGCCCGACATCAGCCAGTCCATGACGATGCCGCCATTGTTCAGCCAGATGAACAGCGAGAAGGTCTGCTTCGGCTCCCGCACCGGATCGGAGCGAAGCAGCCCGTCGCAGATCAGCGGCTGCAAACTGGCCAGCATGCCGGGCCGTTCGAGGAACGTCGTTAGCCGGCTTCCATCGTCAATGCGATCGAGCGTCCTCAGATGAGCATGGATCCAGCTTGTGAAGGTTTCGATGGTGGCCGCCGTCGGCCGCAAAGGGTGGGCGCGGCCGTCCCTGCTTGCCGAAAGATACTCGGCGATATTGTAGTGCAGCATCTCCTTCAGGAATGCTTCGGCGGTGTTGCGGCTGGCCACGGAATTCCGGCGCACGATCTCAATGAAGCGGGCCGTCGTCAGTTCTGTGCGGGGATCGTTGGGATCGCGCCTGAAGTGCATGGCCAGTCCCACATGGCCAAGCAGCCAGCGCTGCTGGGTAGCGAACACGGCGGCAAGCCGCGGGCTCGTCTCATAGACGTGGATGAGCGCGCGCGATTGTTCCTGGACGCTGCGCAGCGCTGCCGGATGACTAGCGATCTCCTCGGCCGTCAGCGCCATTTCCTGCCGTACTCCCATCCGATGCCAAGCAACGGCCAAATCAAGATTTCCAGCCTTTGCCGGACTGTGTCCAGTTGGCCATTGGAACAACGGCCTGCGACGCAGAGTGTTCCTTGCTAACCCGTTGCATCGGTTTGGAAAACCCCTACCAATAATAGTCGTCCGCGTCGAATTGACGACCCCGCCTGGGGCGAAATAGGGTCCTCGTCATCGGGTCTGCGGGGAGCGCGCCCGGAAAAGAAGAAACGAAAGACAGAGTCTGGCGCTCGGTGCATCGCACCGGCGGTGGCAACGCTTTGCGCCCGGATTCCTGTCCGCATCAAGAGCGACAGCGTGAGCCATATCAGCGGAACCGGCATTGCTGCCGAGGAAACTCGCGTCATTCGGCAAGACGCCCTCCACCATCAGGGCGTTGGCGGATCGCGTGGTCATCGTCGCCTTTGGACGGCACTTTTTGCGGCTTCGACATGTCTCTGGCTTTCAGCCGGTGCTTTCGCCCAGACCGCCAGCCAGATCACGCCACCTACCTTTCGGCCTCCACCCGGGCCGGACACGGCGGGTGTTTCCATTCCCGCGGGTACGGGATTGGAGGCACCCGCCGGCGCCGAGAAGCTGAAGGTCAAGCTTGCCGGAGTGGATGTGGAGGGCGGTCTTGCCGACATGGCGGGTGCAACTGCCAGGATCACCGCGGGCCTTGCGCACCGTACCGTCACCGCGGCCGAGATCTTCGCCGCCGCGCGCCGGCTGGAAGCGGAGTACGCCCACGCCGGCTATGCGCTGGTGCGGGTCGTGCTGCCACCGCAGAAGCTGACGAATGGAGCCACGCTCCGGCTCGTGGTCGTCGACGGCTTCCTGGAACGGATAGACGTCAGCAGTCTGCCGGAGCGGCTGCGCGACCGCGTGGAGGCAACGCTTGCTTCATTGGTCGGGCAGCGCGGCGTCAAGCTGTCGGCAATCGAGCGCAAGCTTCTGCTGGCCGGAGACACCCCCGGCGCGAGGCTGCGCTCGACGCTCAAGGCAGGCTCGGCCAAGGGCGCCAGCGTGCTGGTCATCGACGGCAAATACCGGCCGATCGGCGGGCAGGTCACCGGCGACAATTCGCTGTCGCCGTCGCTGCAGCGCTGGTCGACTGGGGTTGGCGTCGATTTCAACTCGCTGCTTGGAATGGGAGAGCTCGTGTACCTGCGGGCAGGCGGCTATCCCAATGGCGGCGAGAACGGCCTGTTCACCGACGATCCGCGCAACCGCAACTACGCGGCCGGCATCGTCCTGCCGATCGGCTATGACGGGCTGACGCTCAACCTGGAGGCCACCCGCACACGCGCCAATCCAAACGCGGAGCCGGGCTCGCTCGGTTTCGGCAGCGCCTTCGAACGCTATTCGGCAAGGCTTCGTTATCCCTGGATCCGAAGCCGCGCGCTGACGCTCAGCAGCCAACTCTCCTTCGATGCGCAGAACGACTACCTCGACGCGGTCACGCCGGTTTCGCTCCCGATCGCCGAGGACCGGCTGCGGATCTTCAGGCTAGGCACGGACGGCACCTGGTTCACGCCGCTTGGCGGCGTGCTTACCGGCAACGTCACCGCCTCCTTCGGCATCAACGGCCTCGGCGCGCGCTCGGCCGCCGATGCTTCGCCGCTTCTGCCGCTCTCGCGGCAGGGCGCCGATGCGGCGTTCCAGAAGCTGGAAGCCTCGATGAGCTATAGCCAACCGCTGGCCGAGCATCTCGGCGTCGATGTGTTCGCCCGCGCGCAGACCTCGTTCGGCAAGCCGCTGCTGCAGTCGGAGCAGATCGGGCTTACCGGGGCGACCGGCCTGTCGAGCTTCGATGCCGGCGCGCTGCAAGGCGATTCCGGCTATGTGGTTCGCGGCGAGCTCTCGTCGCCCTGGTATGTGCCGTTCCCCGGCGGGGTGGCCCAGCTCTCGCCATACATGTTCGGCGCCGCCGGCGAAGTCCGGCTGGAAATGCCGACGGCGCTCGAGAAAACCTCGATCACCGGCGCCTCCTACGGGCTCGGCATCAAGCTCGGCACGGTCCTGGCAAGCGACGCCACCAGCAGCAACCTGACGCTGGAATGGGGCCGGCAGCATCGCAATGACCAGCAGCCTGCGAGCGATCGTTTCTCGCTGAGCGGCGCCATCCAATTCTAGACCGCGAGTCTGACATGCGCGACACATTCCCGACTTTTCGCACCGCCAAGCTGCCGCTCACGGCGTTGCTGCTGGCATCGACGGCGCTGGTCGGCTTCACGCCGGTCAGGGCGCAGGAACTGCCGACGGGCGGCAGCGTGGCGTCGGGCGGGGTGACCATCTCCAATCCGTCGGCCTCGCAGCTCAACATCAAGCAGTCGACCAATTCGGCCATCGTCAACTGGCAGAGTTTCTCGATCGGCGCCGGCGCCACCGTCAACATCGACCAGCCAACCTCGTCTTCGACGATGCTCAACCGCGTCACCGGCGGCACCAAGTCGACGATCGCCGGCCAGCTCAACGCCAACGGCCAGGTCTTCCTGATCAATCCCAACGGCATCGCCATCTCCAAGACCGGCAAGGTGAGCGCTGCCGGCTTCGTCGCCTCCTCGCTCGACATGAGCGACGACGACTTCAAGGCGGGGAACCTCAAATTCAAGGGCAAGGGTGCTTCGGCTGAGGTCTCGAACGAAGGTTCGATCTCGATCGGCAGCGGCGGCTATGCGGCCCTGATCGGCGGCAGCGTCGACAATGCCGGCACCATCAGCGTGCCGCTGGGCAAGGTCGGGCTTGGTTCGGGCGAACAGGCGGCGCTCGACCTCTCCGGCGACGGGTTCCTTCAGGTCGCCGTGCCGACCAAGGCGGATGGGTCCGGCACGCTGGTCGGCAATTCAGGGGTGATCAGCGCCGATGGCGGCCGGGTCGAGATCAAGGCAGCAGCGGCGAAGGAAGCCGCGCGCCAGGCGGTCAACATGTCGGGCGTCATCGAGGCGCGCACGGTGTCGGGCAAGTCCGGCGAGATCGTGCTCGGCGGCGACCAGGGCTCGGTCGAAGTCTCCGGCAAGCTCGACGCGTCGGCTGCGAGTGGTGGCACGGGCGGCAAGATCACGGTGACCGGCCGCAAGCTGAAGCTGAAGGGCGCGAGCATCGATGCCTCGGGCAAGAATGGCGGCGGCACGATCAAGATCGGCGGCGACAAGCAGGGCTCGGGCACGCTGCAGCGGGCCGAGACGACCGACGTCGACGCCGCCACGACGATCAATGCCAGCGCCACAGGCAACGGCGATGGCGGCAGCGTCATCGTCTGGTCAGACGGACAAACTAACTTTGCCGGCAAAATTTTCGCGCGCGGCGGCGAGGAGAGCGGCAATGGCGGCTTCGCCGAAGTGTCGGGCAAGCAGCGCCTCGACTTCACCGGTTCGGCCGACCTCAGGGCACGCTTCGGCTATACCGGCGACCTTTTGCTCGACCCCTACAATGTCACCATATCGAACGGCGCCGATACAGGCGGCTTCACGGCTGGCGCCAATGACAGCGTGATCAACGTCACGACGCTGCAGAACCAGCTGGCGCTCGCCAATGTGACGATCTCCACCGGGAGTGGCGGCTCGCAGGCAGGCGACATCACGATCGCGGCGCCGATCAGCTGGAGCGCCAACACGCTGACACTCAGCGCCTATCATTCGATCGTCTTCAATGCCGGCGCCACGATCGGAGGTGTCGGCGGCCTGTCGCTGGTCACCAACAATGGTGGCTCGGGAGGCACCATCACCTATGCGCTCGGCGCATCCGCGACATTCACCGGCACGCCGGGGGCCCAGGCGCTGTCGATCAACAACCAGAACTACACGCTGATCTACGACATCAATGGCGTGCAGGCGATCAACAACGGGCTGACCGGACTCTACGCTCTCGCCAACACCATCGATGCCAGCGCCACCTACAACTGGAATGGTCCCAAGGGGTTCATACCGCTCGGCACCGACGGCAACTCCAACATCCAGAACGGCGGCAACGGCTTCACCGGCACCTTCGACGGCCTCGGACACACCATCAACAATCTTTGGTCGACGCCTGGCGGGGCGAATTACGCCGGGCTGTTCGGCTATGTCGGCGCCGCCGGTGTCGTGCGCAATGTCGGGCTTGTCGATGCGACGGTCATGGCTTCTTACGAGACCGGCGCCATTGCGGGTTGGAACAAGGGTTCCATCTCCGGTGTGTGGGCCAGCGGCCAGATCCATGGCGCCAGCGCGACGGGTGGACTGGTCGGCCAGAATGACGGCTCGATCACCCGGTCGTTCTCGACAGTCGGCGTCAACGCGCGGGACAACAACTCTGTCGGTGGACTTGTCGGCGCCAACACCGCCACGGGGACAATCAGCCAGTCCTACGCCTATGGCTGGGTTCTTGGATCAGACGTGGTCGGTGGACTTGTCGGTCTCAATCAAGGTTCAATCAGCGACGTCTATTCGACCGGGCCGGCAAGCGGCACCAGCGGTGCCACGAGAATCGGGGGTCTGGTCGGCTACAATCTCGGCACCGTCACCAACGGGGCCTTCGACACGACGACATCCGGCCTCAGCAACGGACTCGGCAGCGGCGGCAATGCGGGCAGCGTTATCGGTCTCAGCACAACCGATTTCCAGAATGGCGCCGCCAACGGTTTGAGCGCGGCCTTTGGCGGCGGCTCGGGCGGTCTCTATCCCTATCTGAAGAGCTTCTACCCCAACGGAGTCCAGGCGATCTCCGGCATCGCCTATAAGGATGCCGGCGTGACGCCGCTATCGTCAGGCACGCGCCAACCCTATTACGTGAAGAATCCCGGCCTGGTCACCGCCGTCGCCGGCGGTGTCGATCTCGGCACGGTTTCGACCGGCGTCAACGGTTATTATTACATTGCGACACCCAATGGCACGCTCGCCGACAGCGTGCTTGTCTACACTGTCAAGGACGGCGGCCCGGATGCCGCCGGCGCGCAGAATGCGGTGACCTTCCGGACCGGCCTCTCGGGCGGCAACGTCTCCAACCTGAACATCTATGGCAACTGGCGGCTCGACGAAGTCGACAGTTCGATAACGTCTCTTTCGGCGCTGCAGGACGCCGCTGCCGCGGCCGTCGGGTCGACCTATGTCGGCAGCCTGTCCTTCGCCAACTGGCAGATCGAGTCAGCGGCGACCACCTTCGCGCTCGACCAGGCAATATCGATCGGCGCCGGTACGCTGGCGCTGTCGTCCAATGGTACCGTGACGCAGACCAGCAGCGTGGCGGCGTCGTCGCTGTGGCTCGGCGGGACAGGCAGCTTCAGCCTGACCAACAGCGCCAACCAGATCGGCACGATCGCCGCCAATGCGGGCTCCTTGGGTCTGTCGGACCAGGGCGGGCTCGTAGTCGGCAGTGTCGGCAACGCTCGTGGAGCAACGACAGCCGGCGCCACGACCACAGGCCAGGTCAATATCGAGACGACCGGCGATCTCACAATAGCGGCCGGCGCGACAGTCAGCGGAACCGATCCGCTGCTGGCGGCGACGGGCAAGTTCATCAACAATCGCGGCGGCGATGCGGTGACCGCCACCAGCGGGCGCTGGCTGGTCTATGCGGCTGCTCCAACCGGCAACACATTCGGCAATCTCAACAGCAACAACACCGCGGTCTGGAACACGGCAGCCGGCGGCGCGGTGAGCGCGACAGGCAATCGCTATGTCTTTGCCTATCAGCCGACGCTCACCTTCACGTCGACCGATGCGACCAAGACCTATGGCGACACGACGGTGCCGACGCTGGCCTACAGCGTATCCGGCTATCAGGCGGGCGTCGCCAACGCCTATCTCGGCGACAGTGCCCAAAATACGTTCACGGGCGGCCCGTCGCTTTCGTCGGTCGGCACGTCGAGCACGGCGGATGTCGGCAGCGGTCCGTACGCGATTACGATCAGCGCCGGCAATCTCGCATCGCCGAACGGCTATGCCTTTGCCTTCAACAGCGCGGGCACGCTCACCATCACCAAGCGCGCGATCACCGTGACGGCCGATTCCGGCCAGGGCAAGACCTATGGGGACAGCGATCCGGCTTCCTACACCTATTCGGTTTCGGATCTCGGCAACGGCGTCGCCCTGTCCGGCTCGCTCGACCGTGTTGCCGGTGAAAATGCGGGCACCTACGCGATCGGCCAGGGCACCCTGACCAACGAGAACAACTCGAACTACGACATCACCTATGTTGGCGCCGACTTCACGATCGCCAAACGCGCGATCACCGTCACCGTCGACCAGGGCCAGGGCAAGACCTACGGCGACAGCGATCCGTCGAGCTATACCTATTCGGTTTCCAATCTCGGCAACGGCGTGGCGCTGACGGGCAGCCTGGATCGCGCCGCGGGAGAGGATGCGGGCACTTATGCCATCGGCCAGGGCACGCTCGACGTTTCCAACGCCAACTACGCGGTCACTTTCGTCGGCGCCGATTTCACCATTGCCAAACGCGCGGTGACCGTCACTGCCACGTCAGGCCAGGGGAAGACCTATGGCGACGCCGATCCATCGTCCTACAGCTATACCTATACCAGCCTCGGCAATGGTGCGGCGCTGGTCGGTGCGCTCGGTCGCGCCTCAGGCGAAGATGTCGGCGACTACGCGATCGGCCGGGGCACGCTGACCGACGCCGCCAATTCGAACTACGACATCACCTTCGTCAGCTCGGATTTCGACATCGGCAAGCGGGCGGTCACCGTCACTGCCACGTCGG
>JBFLWR010000467.1:0-22669 GCA_040755925.1 Pseudomonadota bacterium | reverse complement strand
GCCGAGGCGGAAGCGAAGGCCAAGGCAGCGCAACAGGCTGCCGATGAGGCGGCCAAGGCGCAGGCCGAAGCGGATCGCAAGAAGGCGGAACAGGCGAGGCTTGAGGCCGAGCGCAAGGCGGCCGAGCCGAAGATCGATCGCGTGCCGTTGCCGCCCGCCAACGACAATGCGGCGCCACCCAAGCCCAAGGCCAATCCATTCACGATCGACAATCTGCTTAAATCGCTTGACGGCGGCTGATGGCGTGCCCGCCGCATTCAGACTTCGGCCGGATGCTCAGGACGGCTCGGAACGAAACAGCAGACGCCGCAGCGTGGGCTCGATACGCGAAAGCTCATCGAGATGCGCCGCCGACAATTCCGCGAGATGGCCGTCCGCGAGCGGAGTGAGTTGCAGCAGCACGCGGCGATGATCGGCCTTGTCCTGATCGCGCGTGACCAGTCCTGCCTCGACCAGCCGGTTGACGAGCTCGACGGCGCTGTGATGACGGATGCGCAGCCGCTCCGCCAGATCGCCGACCGCCACCGGCCCGCCGCCCGGAAATCCCTTGATCGCGAGCAGCGCCTGATGCTGGCGCGGCGTCAGGCCCGCTTCATTCGCCTGGATCTGGCTGAACTCGAGAAAGCGGCGGATCAGGTAGCGGAACTCCGACAGGCGCTGATAGTCGGCCTGGCTGATGGCGGGACGTGGTTTGTGCGAGGACGTCATCTTCCGACTTATGGTCCTTTCGGGCGAAAGCTCAACAGCCGTCGCGATCCCTATCCAAAATGACGCGGGACAGGCATCGAGAACGGTCTTGATGATTTATATCGTGTTACGATATGAAGCCATCCGAAACCCGACGGCAGATGCGCCGCCAGAAAGTCCAGGGCTCTTCCATGAAATCCGCTCACGCCGGAAACGGCCACCTTCGCGACTTCACCACCGATCCGCGGGTGTTGTTCATCGCGGCCATTGCCGTCGTGGTGGCGACCGCCGGACTGTTTGCCGGCATCGTGCTTCTGAAGCTTATCCGATTGGCCACCAACATCGCCTATTTCGGCCAGTTCACGCTGGCGGACCTGAAGCTGGAGGACACGCCTCTCGGCTATGCCGCGGTGATCGTGCCGGTGATTGGCGCCCTGATCATCGGATTGATGGCGCGGTACGGCAGCGAGAAGATCCGCGGCCACGGCATTCCAGAAGCGATCGAGGCCATCCTGCTCGGACGCTCGCGATTGGACGCCAAGGTCGCGGTGCTGAAGCCGCTGTCGTCGGCGATCTCGATAGGCTCGGGCGGGCCGTTCGGCGCCGAAGGTCCGATCATCATGACCGGCGGCGCCATCGGCTCGCTGATCGCGCAGATGCTGCCAGTCAGTGACAATGAGCGCAAGACTCTGCTGGTGGCGGGCGCCGCGGCCGGCATGACCACCGTCTTCGGCACGCCGATCGCAGCCATCATGCTTGCCGTCGAACTGCTGCTGTTCGAATGGACACCGCGAAGCTTCATCCCGGTTGCCGTGGCGGCCATCGTCGCGGAGGTCGAGCGCACCCTGCTGCATCTGCCCGGCCCGATCTTCCCGTTCACCGGCAGCATGGAGCCCTCGATTGCCGGCCTGGGCGGCTGGGTGCTGGTCGGCATCGCCGCCGGCCTTCTTTCGGGTCTGCTCACGCAGATGGTCTATGCCTGCGAGGATGCGTTCCAGAAGCTGCCCATCCATTGGATGTGGTGGCCGATGATCGGCGGCCTGGTGGTTGGCCTCGGCGGGCTGATCGAGCCGCAGGCGCTGGGCGTCGGGTACGACAACATCGCCAATATGCTGGATGGCCGCGTCATCGCCGGAGCCGCGCTTATGCTGCTGGTGGTGAAGGCGGTCATCTGGTCCGTCGCGCTTGGTTCAGGAACCTCGGGCGGCGTCCTGGCCCCGCTGCTGATCATGGGCGGGGCGATGGGAGCCGTGCTCTCAGGCATCCTGCCGGAGGCGACCCCGGGGTTCTGGCCGCTGCTCGCAATGGCAGCGACCATGGGCGGCACCATGCGCGCGCCGCTTACCGCGACCTTCTTCGCGGTCGAGCTCACCGGCAACACACACATGCTTGTGCCGCTGATCGCGGCCTGCGCCGCCGCGCATGCCGTCACCGTGCTCTTGATGAAGCGCTCGATCCTGACCGAGAAGGTGGCGCGGCGCGGGCATCACCTGGTCCGTGAATACCGCGTCGACCCTTTCGCGCTGACCAGGGTGCGCGAGGTGATGACGACCAAGGTCGAGAGCGTTCCCGCGGCGATGACGCTGCATGGCGCGGCCGCCTTCCTGACCGCGCCGGACACGCGGCATCCGAGCTTCCCCGTGGTCAACGACGAAGGTCATGTGCTCGGTGTCATCGACCCGCCGGCGATCCTGCGCTGGCGCCGCGCCGGAGTGCACCGCAAGGCGACGCTGGGAGAGCTGCTCGCCGGTGGCAAGGTCACGCTCGCCTATCCCGACGAATACCTGGAAGGGCTCTCCGACAAGCTGCTGCTCGCCAACGTCTCGCATCTGCCGGTCGTCTCGCGGGAGGACGCCCGGTTGGTCGGCTATGTGGGCTGGAAGGATCTGATGCGGGTGCGCTCGAAGAAGCAGGCCGAGGAGCGCGACCGTTCGGCTCTGCTCAGCTTCGGCAATGGGCGAAAGGCGCGACAAAGCGCCAACGATTCCGCCTAATCGGGCGACCCGCTGCCGCGCTTGGCCCAGGCCAGCACGTAGAGCCTCAAGGCGGAGGAGAGGTTGGCGTCGCGAGGGCGCGTCTCGTCGATCTCGGCGACAAGCGCAGCCAGCGAGAGCGAGCGCTCGGTCGCGATGGCTACGAGATCGTCGTAGAAGGGCTGCTCCAGCGAAAAGCTGGTGCGGTGACCACGGATCGTCACGGAACGCTTTTCGACCGTGGCCACTTTGCCTCGTCCTATGCGTCCGCGTCGCCAGGGTGTTCCCGGCGATGGCCGGCAATGAACTTTTCAGTCCTGTCCGCCGTCAGCCGGTCACGCTCGCGCTCGGCTTTCGAGCGGCCATGCAGCGCCCGGTTCTCGCTGGCCAGGCGCTCCTTGTCGCTGCGCGCTTTCTGCTTGCGGGCCCGGCGGAGATTGACGACCTCGCCCATTTCGCGACGCGCCCGCTTACTTCTTGCGGAAGGCGTCGAGCGAGACCACGTCGGCGCCCTTGCCACCGGTGTCGGCCACTGCCGGCTTCTTCTCCGCCTCGGCGGCCTTCTTCTTGGTCTCGGGCTTCTTTTCGGCCACGACGGCGATCGGTTCCGGGGCAGGCGCGGGCGCGTCTTCCGAAACTCCCTCCGACTTGACGTCGAATTCGAGCTCGAAATTGACCGACGGGTCGTAGAAGCCGCGCACGGCCGAGAAGGGGATCTCCAGCTTCTCGGGCACGTCGGAGAAGGAAAGCCCGACCTCGAAGCCGGTGTCGGTCACCTTGAGGTCCCAATACTGGAACTGGATGACGATGGTCATCTGCTCCGGATAGCGCTCGCGCAGCCGCGAGGATATGCGCACGCCCGGCGCGCCTGTCAGGAAGGTGATGAAGAAATGATGGTTGCCGGGAAGGCCGGTGCGCGCGACCTCGGCCAGGACCTTGCGCATGACACCGCGCAGGGCCTCCTGGGCCAGAATGTCGTAGCGGATGTGGTCGTCGGCCATGTGATGGTCGGGTTCCGTTGAATCGTCCGCATAGCTGTAATCAAGCTTGGGCGCGGCGTAAACCGCATATAGGCGCAAAGCGCGAAGGCCAAGAGGGGTGCCGGCGATTTGATCGCTTCAAGCGTGGGCGAGGGCGGGCTGTTTGCCGGCTGGCATTTTCCGCTTGGCAAATGCGCCGAGGAAGGTGCGCACCCCATTGGTGGCGGACCGCAGGACCTCTTCCTCGGTCGGCGTGCCGCCGAGCATGAAGGTTATCTGCAACTCGGCGTTCACGAGCGCGAGGAACTGGCGGGCGGCAACATCCGGATCGTCGATCGAGAGATGCCCGGCATAGGCGAGGCGCGCGAAGCGGGCAGCCAGCGCCGACCATGTCCTGCCCGGCCCTTGCTCGCGCCATTCGGCAAAGAGCTCCGGATAGCGCTCGCCTTCGGCCTGGATCAGCTTGCGCAGGAATCGGCCGTCGCGATTGCAGATGCAGTTGCGGTTCATGCGCTCGGCAAAGGCAACCAGGTCCGCTTCGAGGTCGGCAGGCCGGTCGGGAAAGGTGGCGATGGTGGCGAAGATGCCTGCGTTGCAGCGCTCCGTCAGGTCGCGCACGACCGCGATGAAGAGTTTTTCCTTGTCGCCATGATGGTTGTAGACCGTCTGGCGCGAAACGCCGGCCTCCACCGCGATCAGGTCGATATTGGCTCCGGCAAAGCCCTCCCGACAGAAAACTGAAGCCGCGGCATCAACCACCGATATGCGCTTGGCCTCGTGGCTGCGTGGCGGGAAAGTGTCGGGAGAAACACCTAGCTTCATGGAAAACTATATAGCGGTGATTGACGAATTGGACAAGGCTGTCTAAATTTGTGGACACAATACAGGGAAATCCGCTTGCAGGAGGCGAACAAGTTCGCTCCCGGATGTCGGGTTCTCACGGGATGGAACGTCCTTGGGTAGACGCCGACGACGGCGGCAACCAGATCCGAAAAAGAGCCCTATCATGAGTCCCAAATTCCTCCGCATCGCGGTCGTGCTCGGCTTGTTGTCCGCGATCGGCCCGTTTGCCATCGATATGTACCTTCCTGCGCTGCCTTCGATCGGGGCGGACCTGCATGCCGGCACGGCCGCCGTGCAGATGAGTGTTCTGATCTTCTTCCTGTCGATGGGCTTCGGCCAGATCGTCGTCGGGCCGATCTCCGACATGGTCGGGCGCAAGCTGCCGCTCTATGCCGGTCTCGCGCTGTTCATGGTGGGGGGCGTCGGCTCGGCGATGGCGCCGACCATCGAATGGCTTATCGCCTTCCGTTTCCTGCAAGGGCTCGGCGCCAGCGCCGGCATGGCGGTGCCGCGCGCCATCGTGCGCGACCTTCATACCGGCAACGAGGCCGCCAAGCTGATGTCGCTGCTGATGCTGGTGTTTTCGGTGTCGCCGATCCTGGCGCCGCTGACCGGCAGCCAGATCATCGAAAGCCTCGGCTGGCGCGCCGTGTTCTGGACCGTGACGGGCGCCGCGGCACTTGCAACCATCCTGCTCGCCACCTCGCTCAACGAAACACGGTCGGTGGAGGAGCGCGCCAATTCGTCCTTCGGCACCGCGCTCGCCGGCTACCGCTACCTGTTGGGTGACCGCAACTTCCTCGGCCTGGTGGCGATCGCCGGCTTCGGCATTGCGAGCTTCTTCGTCTACCTGTCGAGCTCGTCCTTCATCCTGATCGATCACTATGGTCTGTCGCCGTCGATCTACAGCGTGTTCTTCTCGATCAACGCGGTCGCCTTCATCGGCATGTCGCAACTGACCGGAATGCTGGCGGACCGCTTCGGACTGAAGCGCGTGGTCTGGGTGGCGGTGACCGGCTACGCCACGGTTATGGTGGCGCTGTTCGCGATCATGGCTTCCGGCGTCGACCGGCTCGACGTGATGGCCGCGCTGCTTTTCGTCGGTTACGGCTTCCTCGGCCTGGTCATCCCGACCACCTCGGTGCTGGCGATGGAAGAGCATGGCGAGATCGCCGGCACGGCCTCGGCGCTGATGGGCACGCTTCATTTCGCCATCGGCGCCGCCGCCATGGGCGTCGCCGGCCTGTTCTTCGACGGCACGCCGCTGCCGATGGTCGCCGGCATCGCGCTCTGCGCCGTAATCTCCTTCTCGCTGGCCAAGCTCACGCTCGGCCGCGCTCGGGAAGCGGCGAAAGCGCCGGCCGAGTAGAGGCACTCAAAGCGTTGGAAAGGCCGGGTTCGCCCGGCCTTTTTCATGTCGGCACATCAGCCGATTGGCGTAGACGCTTTCCAATCTCCAGATTCCAGATATGCCGACCAATCGTTGGAAGGGCACCGCCGGAGCCCACAGGGGTTCGACGCGCTTGCGGCGGCGCCTCGCAGGTATCACATTTAAGTAGGTATCTTGCATAAGAAGATACCTATTTATATAGTGTACTCAACCTGCCGGGATCTGATCGTGACCGACCCAAATGACATCCAGCTGAAGAAGGGGGCGCTCGAACTGTGCGTTCTGGCCTTGCTTGCCCGGCGGGAGAGCTATGCCTACGAGATTGCCAGCACCTTGGCCGAGCGTGTCGGCATGGGTGAGGGGACTATCTATCCGCTGATGCGGCGCATGCAGAGCGATGGGCTCGTCGCGACGTGGCTTGTCGAATCGGCAAGTGGCCCGCCTCGCAAATACTACCGGCTCACGCCGGCCGGCAGGACGGCCCATGAGGCGCGCAACCGGGAATGGCGGAGCTTCGTCGATGCCGTCGACCTTTTCCTGGGAGAGATGGAATGACCCGCGATGCCTTCCTAGTTTCCCTCCGTGGCACCCTGGTTGGGCTGCCTGCCAGTGAGGTCGACGAAATCGTCGCCGACTATGCCGCGCATTTCGACGAGGCCCGAGCCTCCGGACGAAGCGAGGAGGATGTCGCCAAGGCGCTTGGCGACCCGGCACGCCTTGGGCGGGAGCTGCGAGCCGAAGCGGGGCTTCGCCGCTGGGAGCATGACCGTGGCCCGGCAGGTATCGTTGCCGCGCTGCTTGCCCTGACCGGCCTCGCCGCCTTCGACATTTTCCTGCTGCTGCCGGTGCTCATCGTCTTCTGTTTCATCGTGCTTGGCATCGGCATCGCCGTCCTGGCGCTTGGCGTCACGGGAGTCGGATTGCTCCTGAGCATCGTGCCGTTCTGGCATTTTGCGTCGTGGACCGAAGCGCTCGCCCGCCTGCTGGCGGCTGTCGGCCTTGCCGCCGCCAGCATCGGCCTGGGCTCGCTGCTGCTGCTTGGCCTGAATATCGGGGTCAAGCTCCTGGGGGACTATGCGCGACTGCACTACCGCCTGGTGAAACCACCGCAGCCTTGATCAACCCCGTGGCGCGCCGCCACGCGAAACAACAGGTGCAACATGAACAAGACGCTCGCCATGACCGCCGCCCTGTCGCTGGGCGTCGCGGTGATCTGTCTGTCGCTGGCCAACTCGCTTGCCGGCAACGACTGGAGGGGAAACCGATGGTGGCATCTGGCCTCCAATTGCCGCGTTTCGGGTGATGGGACCAAGCCCGGGTCGGTTACATTGGCCTGGGAGCCGGCAGGCGGCGAATTCCATATTGCGCTTCCGGCAACAGTGACATACCGGCCCGGAATGCCATCCCAGGCTATCGTGACGGGCGACCCCGAAACCGTTTCACATGTTCGCCTGTCCGGCAACGTGCTTGCCTTTGACGACGATTTCAATTGTGACAGCGGGCCGGTCAGCGTCCAGCTTACCGGCCCGGCGGTTCCCAGTTGGAGGTTGAGCGGCAGCGGCAAGCTCGAGCTTTCCGAGATCGCCCAGGAGACCCTCGATCTGCGCATAAGCGGCAGTGGCGACGTGCGCGCGAGCGGCAGCGTGCGGGATCTCTCCTTGCGCATCTCCGGCTCCGGTTCAGGCGATTTTCGCCAGCTTGCCGCCAAAACCGCCAGTGTCCAGATCAGCGGCAGCGGCAATGCCGATATCGCGGCGCAGGATCAGGCCGACATCCGCTTGTCGGGCAGCGGCAACGTGCAGGTCCACGGCAGCCCCAAGATCAATTCGCACATCAGCGGAAGCGGCAGGGTGGAAACGGTGCCGTGAATGGCCGCAATCCTCCCGTGCACATGAACCAAATCGCGTTCATCACAGCCCGGCCTGCGCCAATATGAACTGCAGTCGCGCCTCGACCGGCGCGAGCGGCAAGGAGACCAGCTCGTAGCCGAGTTCGGCGTAGACGCCGGCCACCGATTGAAAGGTGCGCTCGGCTTCATCAAGCGTCTGCTTGCGCTCTTCGTCCCGCGCAAAGATCTCCGGCCAGGGCGGCGCGATGAAGACGCGGCTCGCGTAACGGAATTGCGTGGCGGCTTTCCTGATGTGACCTGGCACCGGCAGGCCGCAGAGCCTGAGATAGCCAATTGTGTCCGGCACGCCGCGATCGAAAAAGACAGGACAGAGCTCTGCGTTCGCGGCATGCCAGGAGCGCAGCTCCCATGACAGCATCAATTCGGCAAACAGCGCGCGATCCTGCCAGGGAAGGGCGGGGCCGCCGATCGCCACCTGGTCGCGGATTATGGCGCGTCCGGCTTCGGGCGCGGTCGAGAAGCCTCTAGCTTTCAGGGCCTCGACCAGCGTCGTCTTGCCCGAGCCGGGGCCGCCGGTCAGCACAAAGAATCGATCGGAATGGTTTTGCATGACTTGTCCATGGATGATGGGCGGCAAGACGGTGCGACGCCTGCGCGCCGGACGAGCCTTGGCCGTTCGCAGGATGGGAAGGAAGCAGAGAAGGGGGAAGGAAGGTGGAGGTTTCTGTTGCCAGGTACCTCCGAACCCCGCCTAGAAGTGCGAACCTCTAGGGCTTGATTTGAAGCGTTCGCGCCGCATTAAGCAGCGAGACGAGCTTCCGCATAGTTGTCGTTGGCAACTATAAGTTTAGCCCGATGACGGTGGTACAATGCCGGGCAAAAGTACGATCTTTACACCTTCGTCGATCCTATTTCGCCCCCAGCAAAAGCCGCTCCGTCATCCAGAGCGGTTTTTGGTGGAGGCGCCGGGTACCGCCCCCGGGTCCGAACGGCTTATTTCATCGCCTGTTTATCGCCATAGTCGGTCAAGCCGACGAAGCGAATATAGGGACCGATGATGGAAAATGGAAGGCCAAACCGGCACTTGTCCCCTATGCCGAACTCCGCGACCGAGGGTTGACTCGCGGGCTTACTCAATCGAAGCTCGCAATGCGGTGAGGAGTCTCTGACCTAGCGCACAGGTTGCGCGGCGCGCCACAAGCCTCATCGATCGGATCCGTGGCGCCGACGAGGGGAAGTTTGATGGCCGACTATCTTGCGGATGTGAAGAAGTACGACGCCGGCGCCAGCGCCGAAGCGGTCGAGAAGATCGTGAAGCATCTGGGCATCGCGCTCAGGAATCGCGATTCCTCACTGGTTTCCTGCACCGACCCGAAAGAGCTCGAGCGCGTCCGCGAAAGCTGGGTTGGCAAGAAGCTCGGCGTCGCCGATGCCAAGAAAGCCGATGCGGCCATCGAGAAGACATGCCAGGCGATGCATGCCGACCACAGCAAGCACCGGGTGACGTTCTACTATCTGGTGGCGAAGGATCTGGGCAAGCTCGGCTCCCTCTGAGACCTTTTGATAATTCTACTCTGGCGGCCGACTAGCGGGGTTTTCTGCGCTTCCGGTGCTCACGTACCTTAAGTACGCTCCGCTCCGGTTCTCGATAACCACGCTATTCGACTCGCCAGAGCGAATTTTGAAAAGGTCTCTATCCTGCGTCGGTGGAGAAGACTTCAGACAAGCGTGGCGGCGACGCTCGTATGCGCTATGATCTGTCAATCTCGAATCGAGGCGGAGCCGATGCGCCAATATCTCGACCTGTTGAAGCATGTGCTGGAGAACGGCGCCGACCGCGGCGACCGTACCGGTACCGGCACGCGCTCGGTGTTCGGCTACCAGATGCGCTTCGACCTGTCGCACGGCTTTCCGGTCACCACCACCAAGAAGCTGCATCTGAAGTCGATCATCCACGAACTGCTCTGGTTCCTGGCCGGCGACACCAATATCAAATATCTCAACGACAATGGGGTCACGATCTGGGATGAATGGGCTGACGAGAATGGCGATCTCGGCCCCGTTTACGGCAAGCAGTGGCGCTCATGGCCCGATGGCCATGGCGGGGAGATCGACCAGATCGCGAATCTCCTCAAGGAGATACGCAGGAATCCTAACTCGCGCCGGCTGATCGTTTCGGCCTGGAACCCGGCCGAGGTGGAGGCCATGGCGCTGCCGCCCTGCCACTGCCTGTTCCAGTTCTATGTCTCGGAAGGCCGGCTTTCCTGCCAGCTCTACCAGCGTTCGGCCGATATCTTCCTCGGCGTGCCGTTCAACATTGCATCCTACGCCTTGCTGACCATGATGGTGGCTCAGGTGACCGGGCTGAAGCCCGGCGACTTCGTCCACACGCTCGGCGACGCGCATCTCTATTCGAACCATTTCGAACAGGCGCGCGAGCAGATGCGACGCACGCCGAAGCAACTGCCGACGATGTGGATCAATCCGGATGTGAAGGACCTGTTTGCCTTCCGCTTCGATGATTTCCGGCTCGAGAACTATTTCGCCGACGCCAGCATCAAGGCGCCGATCGCGGTTTGAGCCGCAGCGATCCGGTCAGTCGATGCCGACCATGACGTCGGAAGCCTTGATGACGGCGTAAGCCTGTTTGCCCTTTTCAAGCTGAAGGTCGGCTACGGCTTCATTCGTTATCGAAGAGGTGACGATGACGCCGCCCCCGATGTCGATGCGGACGTGCGAGGTGGTCGCTCCCTTGACGATCTCGGTGACCTTGCCCTTGAGGATGTTGCGCGCGCTGATCTTCATGGGTGCTTCCTTTCATGTGTTTCGCAGTGTCTTACCAGAACATTGGCGCCATGCCACCGCTCATCGCGCAGCGATACGGATTGGTCTTTCGATCAGTCGCGGCCCTTCCCTTGTTATGTTCATCCGGATATATCGGTCTCGGGCTTTCGGCCGCACGGATTTCAACAGGGAGAGTTTCATGACGAGCAAAGGTTTTGGATTGAAGGCGATTGCGGCCGGCGGATTGACGGCCATGCTGATGGCGGCGGTGCCGGCGGCCCATGCCGAGGACAAGGTCATCGTGTTTGCGGCGGCGAGCCTCAAGGACGCGCTCGACGCGGTCAACAAGGCCTGCGAGCCTGAAGTCGGCGAAGCCGCGACAATTTCCTACGCGGCAAGCTCGGCGCTGGCCAAGCAGATCGAGGGCGGGGCGCCGGCCGACGTCTTCGTCTCGGCCGACCTCGACTGGATGAAGTATCTCTCGGACAAGAAGCTGACCAAGCCGGATACCGAAGTGAAGCTGCTCGGCAACCAGATCGTGCTGGTCGCGCCGAAGGATTCCAAGGTCGAGGCGAAGGTCGAAAAGGGCTTCGATCTCGCCAAGCTTCTCGGCGACGGCAAGCTTGCCATGGGCGATTTCAAGGCCGTTCCGGCCGGCAAATACGGCAAGGCGGCGTTGGAATCGCTCGGCGTCTGGTCGTCGGTCGAAGGCAAGGTTGCGCAGGCCGAGAACGTACGCGCCGCGCTGAAGCTGGTTTCGACGGGCGAAGCCGCGCTCGGCATCGTCTACGCGACCGACGCGCATGCCGAGAAGGGCGTCAAGGTCGTGGGCACCTTCCCTGAGGGGTCGCATCCGCCGATCATCTATCCGATTGCCCAGACGGCGGATTCGAAGGACAAGAATACGGCGGCGTTCCTTAAGTGCGTCGAGTCGGCCAAGGCCGCCGACCTGTTCAAGGAACAGGGCTTCACGGTGCTCACGCCGAGCAACTGAGAAAGACCTTGAATCGCATATGAACTGGCTGCTGGACCTCACTCCCGACGAATGGAATGCGGTCCGGCTGTCCATCAAGGTGGCGACGGTGGCGATGATCGCCAGCTTGCCGCCGGGCATCATGATCGCGCTCCTGCTCGCACGCGGCCGGTTCTGGGGCAAGACGCTGCTCAATGGGCTGGTGCATCTGCCCTTGATCCTGCCGCCCGTCGTGACCGGCTATTTGCTGTTGCTGACCTTCGGCCGGCGCGGGCCAGCGGGCGCGTTCCTTGCCGAGCACTTCGGCATCGTCTTTTCGTTCCGCTGGACGGGCGCCGCACTGGCCTGCGGCGTCATGGGCTTTCCGCTGATGGTACGGGCGATCCGGCTGTCGATCGAGGCTGTCGACCGCAAGATGGAGGCGGCCGCCGGCACGCTCGGCGCCAACCCGCTCTGGGTTTTCGCCACCATCACCCTGCCATTGATCCTGCCTGGCCTGATCGCCGGCGCCATCCTGTCCTTCGCCAAGGCGATGGGCGAGTTCGGCGCGACGATCACCTTTGTGTCCAACATCCCGAACGAGACGCAGACGCTGCCCTCGGCCATCTACACCTTCACACAGGTGCCGGGCGGCGACGAGGGTGCGCTGCGGCTGACGCTGATCTCGATTGTCATCTCGATGCTGGCGCTGGTGGCCTCCGAGGTTCTTGCGCGGCGCGTCGGCAGGCGGATGGACATCGAATGACGCTGCTCGTCGATATCCGCCACCGGCTCGGCGATTTCGCCATCGACGCCAGCTTCGAGAGCGCCGGCCGGCTGACGGCGCTGTTCGGTCCGTCGGGATCGGGAAAGTCGACGCTGATCAACCTCATCGCCGGGCTGCTCCGGCCAGAGAAGGGCCGGATCGTGGTAGACGGACGCGTGCTCGTCGATGTGGCGGCCGGCGTGTTCGTACCGATGCACAAGCGGCGGATCGGCATGGTGTTCCAGGACGCGCGGCTCTTTCCGCATATGAACGTTGCCTCCAACCTGCGCTATGGCCGCTGGTTCACGCCGGCTTCCGAGCGCTACGCCAATATGGACGCGGTGGTCGATTTGCTCGGCATCGGCCACTTGCTCGACAGGCGGCCGGCGAAGCTTTCGGGCGGCGAAAAGCAACGGGTAGCGATCGGCCGTGCGCTGCTGGCGAGCCCAAGGCTGCTCCTGATGGACGAACCGCTGGCGTCGCTCGACGAGGCGCGCAAGACAGAAATCCTGCCCTATATCGAGCGGCTGCGCGACGAGACGAAGATCCCGATCGCCTATGTCAGCCATTCCGTCGCCGAGGTGGCGCGGCTGGCGAGCGACGTGGTGGTGCTTGCGCACGGCAAGGTCGCGGCTTTCGGTCCGACCGCGGCGATCATGCAGCGGCTCGACCTTCTGCCGGCGGAGGAACGTAGTGAGGGCGGCGCCGTGCTCGACACCAAGGTACTTAGCCACGACGACGCTTTCGGCATGACGGTGCTCGGCTCGCTGGCCGGCGAGATCCGCGTGCCGCGACTCGCAAGAGCCGCCGGCGCTGCGGTCCGGATTCGCATCCGCGCCCGCGATGTGATGATTGCAACGGAGAAGCCTACCGGCCTGAGCGCGCTCAATATTCTGCCGGGGACGGTGGTTGCGATGAAGCCGGGCGAGGGGCCGGAAGTCGAGGTCGGCATCGATTGCAGCGGCGTGACGGTGCTGGCGCGCATCACCGAACAATCGCGCAAGGGGCTCGGGCTGCAACTCGGCGGCAAGGTGTTCGCGGTGGTCAAAACCGTGAGCTTCGACCGGGCGAACACTGCCCCGGGATTGCCGGCAGAGGCCAGCGTATGAAGAATTCGGTCCCGCCGCTATGTATGTTTGGAATAGCGGTGCCGCCGGGTTGGGTTTATTGTGGCGGCGTGAGCGCCGAGGAGAAAAAATGCCGTCGCTGAGCCTGCGGATAAATCTCGATCCTGACGGCCGCATCGGTCCGGGCAAGATCGAGCTTCTGGAACAGATCGCCGCCTTCGGTTCGATCTCGGCCGCCGCGCGCGGCATGGAGATGTCCTACAAGCATGCCTGGGACCTGGTCGAGGACATGAACCGCGTGTTCGGCAAGCCGCTGGTCGCCGCGCAGACAGGGGGCAGGAAGGGCGGCGGCGCGCAATTGACCGCGGTGGGTCTCGCGGTGGTGAGCCGGTTCAGGGCGATCGAGCGCGCGGCCGCGTCTGCCGCGGCGGTGCACATGCAGGCCTTGCAGGCCGAGATCGACGCCGGCTGATTGCTGGTGTCGGACGCGCTATTCTTCCGGGTCGCCTGGCTTGCGCAGCAGGTAGGTGTCCATGATCCAGCCCTTGTCCCGCCGGGCTTCCTCGCGGACCTTCTCTATTTCATCGCCTATGTCGCCGAGGCGGCCCGAGAGTATGATCTCGTCGGGCGTGCCGAGATAGGCGCCCCACTGGATGAAGACGTCCTTGTCGGCCAGCGTGTTGAAAGCGCATTTGCCGTCGAGCATGACCACGATGCTGCCGGCGTTGGCGGGTAAGCCTTCCTCGGTGAGGCGGCGCCCCGTCGTGACCAGGATCGAATCCCCGATACGGTTGAGCGCCGTGGCGTGCGACGCGGCAAGCGCCTGGATCGCGGTGATGCCCGGAATGACTTCGAGCTCGAAGCCGATATTGCCCCGGAGGCGCACGCGCTCGAGGATGCGCAGCGCGCTGTCGTAAAGCGAGGGGTCGCCCCAGATCAGGAAGGCCCCACAGCCGTCCTCGGCGATTTCGTCGCGGATCAGTCCTTCGTAGATCGCCGCGATCGCCTCATGCCAGTCGTCCACTGTCGACCGGTAGGAGGAGGTAGGCTCGGCTCGCACCGGCACATCGAATTCGACCCGGCGCGAGCGCGGATTGGTGACGAAGCGGTCACAGATCCGCCGGCGCAATTCCGCGAGATCGTTCTTCGTGGCGCCCTTGTCGGGGATGAACAGCACATCGGCGCGGTTCAAGCCGTTGATGGCCTGGACCGTCATATGCTCAGGATTGCCGGCGCCGATGCCGATGACGAGAAGCTTGCGCATGGAGCGATCTCCTGCCCGATCGGGGAAGCGGTGTCCAGCAGGAGCGTAGTCATGGGCAAAAGCAGGAAGGACTTTGAAACGCTCCGTTGAAATGGCTAGATGGGTATGCGCATCCGGCCAACCCGGTGTGACGTGGAGAGGGGTAGATATGTTCCGCACCGTTCTGACCGCAGCGCTGGCATTCCTGGCTGCGCCGGCCTTCGCCAACGACTCCGTCGCCGAGCTCGGCACCGGCGGCCTGATCCTGTCGCGCAGCGATGCCGTCACCATGGAAAGCGAGGACCTTTACATCTCGCCGGAGAAGGTGACCGTCGACTACGTCTTCCGCAACAACACCGACAAGGATGTCGATGCGATTGTTGCCTTCCCGATGCCCGACATTTCGGGCGATCCCGAGGAAATGCCGGCGATCCCGGAGAACCAGAGCGACAACTTCCTCGGCTTCGAGGTGACGATCGACGGTGTCGCCACCAAGCCGCAGCTCGAGCAGAAGGTGTTTTCGCTCGGCATCGACATCAGCGCCGACCTGAAGGCGCAGAATGTGCCGTTCAACCCGTTCGGCGACGCCGCCAAGGCAGCGCTGGCGAAACTGCCGCAATCGGTCGCCAAGGACTGGGAGAGCCGCGGCATCATCATCGAGGATCCGGAAACGGACAACGGCCATGGCGGCACGACTACCTACACGCCGTTCTGGCAGTTGCGCTCGACCTACTGGTGGCGCTCGACCTTTCCGGCGAACAAGCAGGTCCACGTCTCGCATCGCTACAAGCCGAGCGTCGGCGGTACCTCCTCGGTCAGCTTCTATTATGACGGCAAGTTCCAGGGCCAGTACGATGCCTACAAGACCCGTTACTGCATGGACGATACGTTTGAGAATGCCGTGCGCAAGGCGGCCAAGGCCGACCCTGACGGCTATCCGAAGTACTTCGAGAACCGTATCGCCTACATCCTGACCACCGGCGGCAACTGGGCGTTGGGCAATATCGGCAATTTCAAGCTCACCATCGACAAGGGCAACCCCAACAACCTCGTCTCGTTCTGCGGCAGCAATGTCCGCAAAGTCGGTCCGACCACGTTCGAGATGACGGCCAAGGATTTCTATCCCGAGCATGACATCGACATCCTGCTGCTCGTGCCGTCCAACAACAGCGGGAATGGTGGCTGATGGACATCGCGATCTATGTCGCCATAGCGGAGAACGGGGTGATCGGCCGCGACGGCGGCCTGCCCTGGCGCCTTTCCACCGATCTCAAGCGCTTCAAGGCGGACACGATGGGCAAACCGATCGTCATGGGCCGCAAGACCTATGAAGGCATCGGCAGGCCGCTGCCGGGTCGTCTCAACATCGTGGTGACGCGGGACAAGGAGTGGCGCGCCGACGGCATCGAGGTTGTCCACTCGCTGGACGAGGCGATCACGCTTGCCAGGGTGCGCGGCCGCTGCATGGCAGGCGCCGAGGAGGTCTGCGTGGTTGGCGGTGGCGAGATCTATGTCCAGGCGCTGCCGCTTGCCGACCGCCTGCATGTCACGCATGTGCTGGCCAAGGTCGAGGGTGACGCACATTTCCCGCCGATCGATCCGGCCATCTGGCAGGTCATCCGCTCCGAGGACTTTCCGGCGGGCGAAAAGGACAGCCACGCGACCCGCTATACGGTCTACGAGCGGCGGCGTGACGGTCATTGACGACGACAAAGGGTCGCTATCAGCCCAAATCGGACGATGCTGGCGGCGGACTGCGTTGAAAGCGCGCCAAGGCGTCCCTATAGAAGGACGACACCACAGCGCCATGCGTCCAACTGGACACAAGAGGCCGTTGTAAAACTTTGATTTAGCGCATGTTTCTTTTTCGAAAGCCGATTTCCGGTTTTTGGGGCCATGCGTTAGGATCGCGCCGCAAGGCCTGAGGGAACCGAAGCGAAAGGACATTCATGCCCTGGAACGACAAAAGCGGTGGCGGCGGCCCATGGGGCGGCGGCGGCAATCAGGGACCCTGGGGGCAGGGACCGAAGGGGCCAAGCGGCCCGCAAGGCTCGCCACCCGACCTCGAGGATATCATTCGTCGTGGCCAGGACAGGCTGCGCCGCGCCCTTCCGGGCGGGGGTGGGGCCAGCCCCGCCGTCTTCGGGTTGATTGCGCTGGCGCTGGTCGCGCTGTGGGCCTTCAAGGCGATCTATACGGTGCAGCCGGATGAAGTCGCGGTCGAGTTGCGCTTCGGCAAGCCGAAGACGGAGCTTTCGCAGCCCGGCCTGCATTTCCACTGGTGGCCGATCGAAACGGTCGAGACAGCCAAGATATCGGAACAACTCGTCAGCATCGGCGGCGGATCCGGCGCAACCTCGGGGCTCATGCTTTCCGGCGACCAGAACATCGTCAACGTGCAGTTCTCGGTCGCCTATCAGGTCTCCGATCCCAGGAACTACCTGTTCGACGTCTCCGACCCTGACGGCATGCTGACGCAGGTGGCCGAAAGCGCCATGCGCGAAGTCGTCGGCCGGCGCCCGGCCCAGGACATCTTCCGCGACGATCGCCAGGGCATCGCCACTTCGGTGCGCGAGATCATCCAGGCGACGCTCGACGGCTACAAGACCGGTCTCCAGGTCAATGCTGTGTCCATCGAGGACGCGGCCCCGCCGCGCGAGGTGGCCGATGCCTTCGACGAAGTGCAACGCGCCGAGCAGGACCAGGACAAATTCGTCGCGCAGGCCCAGCAGTATTCCAACCAGAAGCTCGGGCAGGCGCGCGGCGAGGCGGCGCAGATCCGCGAAGATGCGACCGCCTACAAGAACCGCGTCGTGCAGGAGGCGGAAGGCGAGGCGAAGCGCTTCATCTCCGTCTACAATGAATATGCCAAGGCGCCTGACGTAACGCGCAAGCGTCTCTATCTCGAAACCATGGAGAAGATCCTGAAGGACTCGAACAAGGTTGTCGTCGAACAGGGCAACGGCCAGGGCGTGCTGCCTTACCTGCCGCTGCCGGCATTGCAGCCGAAGGCGCCACCGGTGCCGGCCCCGCTGGGCGCCACGACGGGAGGTAACCAGTGATGGTCAACCGTCTTCCCATCTTCGCGGTTATCGCGGCCGTTCTTCTGTTCCTGCTCTATTCGGCGGTGTTCGTGGTCAATGCCGGCCAGCAGGCGATTGTTTTGAGGTTCGGCGAGATCATCGACGTCAAGAACGATCCTGGCATCTATTTCAAGGCACCGTTCGCCTTCTTCGATGCCGACAGCGTGCAAATGATCGAAAAGCGGGTGATGCGCCTGGATCTCGACAACATCCGAGTCCAGGTTTCCGGTGGCAAGTTCTACGAGGTCGACGCCTTCATCGCCTACCGTATCTCCAATCCGCGCACCTTCCGCGCGGCAGTGTCCGGGCAGGTCGAACTCGCCGAGGCCCGTCTCAGGACCCGCCTCGATGCAGCGTTGCGCCGCGTCTACGGTCTGCGCGATTTCGAAGCCGCACTTTCGGAAGAGCGCGGCAACATGATGCGCGAGGTGCGCGATCAGTTGCGTCCGGACGCGATCTCGCTCGGTCTCGATGTCGAGGATGTGCGCATCCGCCGGACCGATCTGACGGCGGAGGTCTCGCAGCAGACCTATGACCGCATGAAGGCCGAGCGTCTGGCCGAAGCCGAGCGGCTGAGGGCGCAAGGCAACGTGGCGGCGCAGACCATCCGGGCGCGAGCCGACCGCGATGTGGTCGAGACCGTCGCCGAGGCGCAGAAGGATTCGGAAATCCTGCGCGGCGAGGGCGAGGCGCAGCGCGCTGCGGTCTTCGCCGACGCCTACAACCGCGATCCGGCCTTCTTCGACTTCTACCGCTCGATGAGTGCCTACGGCACGGCGCTGGACAACACCGGCACCACCATGGTGCTGTCGCCCAGCTCCGAGTTCTTCCGCTTCTTCCGCGACCCGGAGAGCAAGCCGGAACCCGGACAACCGGCGACGGCGCAGCCGGCTCCGGCGGCGTCCACCGCACCGGCGGCAGCTCCGTCGACGCAATCCAGCACCGCCCAGTAACGAGCGGTGCAGGATTTTCTCGCGGCAATCGGTCTGGTCCTCGTCATCGAGGGCCTGGTCTATGGTGGGTTTCCGGGCCTCGCCCGGAAACTGGCGAGCGAGGTGCTGTCGCTGCCGGAGAATGCGCTCCGGTTCGGCGGGCTGGCTGCAATCGCTATCGGCGTTGGCATCGTCTGGCTGGTACGCAGCTTATGAATTTCCTTGGTGCCAAGGTGGTTGACGATCTATCCTTGGCCGACAGCCGCAAACGCGCCTTATTTCTTGCCAACATGATTTCTTGCCAACAAGCTTGGCGCGGCGTTTTTGCGGAAGCGCTTTTCCTATCAGAAACACCGGGAGGCCCACGATGATATCGATTACCTTGTTGCGGGCGGCGCGACGCACGCTTTTCGCCGGCGCCACGGCGTTCGTCGTCGGCACGCTTGCCGTTCCCTCTTTCGTTGCACCCTCGATCGCATCCGACGCACCACCTTCCGTCGCCGATCTGGCCGAGCGCCTGCTGGGCGCGGTGGTCAACATCTCGACCTCGCAAACGGTGAAGGGCACGGACGGTCCAGGGGCGGTGCCGATGCCGCAACTGCCCGAGGGCTCGCCGTTCCAGGATTTCTTCGACGACTTCTTCAAGAACCGTGGCGGCGACAAGGGTGGCACACAGAAAGTCCAGTCGCTCGGCTCGGGCTTCGTGATCGACGCCGACCAGGGCATCGTGGTGACCAACAACCACGTCATCACCGACGCCGATGACATCGAGGTGAATTTCTCCGACGGCATCACGTTGAAGGCGACGCTGGTCGGCACCGACCCGAAGACCGACGTCGCGGTGCTGAAGGTCGACCCGAAGGGCCACAAGCTGACCTCGGTGAAGTTCGGCGACTCGACCAAGATGCGCGTCGGCGACTGGGTGATGGCGATCGGCAACCCGTTCGGCCTTGGCGGCACAGTGACGGTCGGCATCGTCTCGGCGCGCAACCGCGACATCAATTCGGGCCCCTATGACGACTTCATCCAGACCGACGCCGCCATCAATCGCGGCAATTCCGGCGGTCCGTTGTTCAACAGTTCGGGCGAGGTCATCGGTATCAACACGGCGATCATCTCGCCGTCGGGTGGCTCGATCGGCATCGGCTTTTCCATTCCCTCGCAACTCGCCGCCGGCGTGGTCGATCAGCTCCGCCAGTATGGCGAAACGAGGCGCGGCTGGCTTGGCGTGCGCATCCAGCCGGTGACGGACGACATCGCCGAGAGCCTCGGCATGACCGCGGCCAAGGGCGCGCTGGTCGCCGGCGTCATCAAGGGCGGCCCTGTCGACAATGGTTCGGTCCAGGCCGGCGACGTCATCATCAAGTTCGACGGCAAGGACATCCACGAGATGCGCGACCTGCCGCGCGTCGTCGCCGAAAGCCCGGTCGGCAAGGCGGTCGACGTCGTCATCGTGCGCAAGGGTGTCGAGCAGACGGTCAAGGTGACGCTCGGCCGGCTCGAGGACGGCGAGAAGCTGGCCAGCGGCGAAAACGGCAACACCGACCAGGGCAATTCCGACAAGGCGCCGGCGGTTTCGGCCGCCTCGGTCCTCGGCATGACGATCGGCGAGCTGAACGAACAGACCCGGCAGAAGTTCGGCATTGCGGCTGATGTCTCCGGCGTCGTCATCACCGACGTCGCCAAGAATTCGGCGGCCGCCGAGCGCGGCATCCAGCCCGGAGAGGTCATCACCGAGATCGCTCAGGAATCGGTCGGAACGCCGAAGGATGTGATGGACCGCATCGGTGCGCTGAAGCAGCAAGGGCGCAAGAACGCGCTCCTGATGCTGGCGTCAAAGACCGGCGAGCTGCGCTTCGTGACGATCCGGATGGATTGATTCCGAAAAGTCCAGCAGCGAATTGTTCTCGAACAAAAAAGGGCGGCTAGTGGGCCGCCCTTTTTCGTGCCCGCCAGTCCTGGCGAGGCAAACGGTAAAGCACATGTCGCTTGAGATGGGGATGGCTGTCCGGAACGCCGGGATGGTCGAAGTCGCCATACGGATCGTGGCGCATGCCGAGACGCTGCATGACCGCTGTGGACCGATGGTTCTCGCGGACCGCGAAGGATACTATTTCGTCCTGGTCAAGCGCTTCGAAGCCATAAGCCAGCCAGGCTTCGGCAGCCTCGGTCACATAACCCTTGCCCCAGAATTCGGGCGCCAGCCGCCAGCCTATCTCGATGGTACCGGGCGGCAGGACGTCCATATCCTCCGTTCCGGACAGGCCAACGAAGCCGATGCATTCGCCGGTGGCGGCAATCTCGGCCGCGGCAAAGCCAATGCCGTCCTGATCGATCCAGGCGCGGACCTCATCCATCTTGGCGTCCGCCGCGGCGCGGTCGCGGCGGAATGGGAAGAACTCCATGACGCGCTCATCGGAGTTGATGCGATGGAAGAGCTCGCGGTCGCGCTCTTCCCAGTTGCGCAGGATGAGGCGCCCGGTGCGCATCGGCTTCATGTCACGAAATCCTCGAGGCGATAGCCCTGGAGATAGAGCAGCGCGGTGAGGTCGCCATGGTCGATGCGAACCTTGGCCTCGGCCGCCACCGCCGGTTTGGCGTGAAGCGCCACGCCGGTGCCGGCGAGCCGGATCATGTCGAGATCGTTGGCGCCATCGCCGACGGCGATGGCATGCCCGGTCGTCAGGCCAAGCCGCGCCGCGATATCGAGCAGTGCATCGGCCTTGGCGGCGCGGCCGAGGATCGGTTCGGCCACCTTTCCGGCGAACCTGCCGTCTTCCTCGATCAGGCGATTGGCGCGGTTTTCCTGGAAGCCGAGCATTTCGGCGATGCGGCTGGTGAAGACATCGAAGCCGCCCGAGACCAGCGCGGTCCAGGCGCCGTTAGCGCGCATCGTCCGCACCAGCGCGCGGCCGCCGGCGGCCAGCGTCAGGCGGTTGGTGATGATGTGGTCGACAACCGTCGTGTCGAGGCCCTTCAACAAGGCGACACGCTCCCGCAGGGCCGGCTCGAACGCGATCTCGCCATTCATCGAGCGCGCGGTGATCGCCGCCACATGCTCCTTGACGCCGATCTCGTCGGCCAGTTCGTCGATGCATTCCTGGTCGATCATCGTCGAATCCATATCGGCGAGAAGGATCTTCTTCCTCCTGTCTTCGGCGGGCTGCACGATGATATCGACCGGTTCGGAGGCCAGGGCCGAACGGAGGCCGGCCGTCATTTCGTCCACGCCGGCTGTCTCGGGCAGAACCAGATCGCAGGCGATGTCCCTGGCCAGCCAATGAACGGCGCTTGCGCCCACGGCCCGCGAGGCCATATTCGCAAGCAGGGCCGACACTGCGCGGTCTTCGGGACGGGACACAAGCGTGGCGATCAACGGCATCGAGAATTCCAGCAGGCAGGCGGGCGAAGGCCGCGTGAAGAACGCGATCCTGATAGCCGGGCCAACCGCCAGCGGCAAGTCGGCGCTGGCGCTCGATCTCGCCGATCGCGAGGGCGGCGTCATCGTCAACACCGATTCCATGCAAGGTTATTCGGTGCTCGACGTGCTGACGGCGCGCCCCAGCGCGGCCGAATTGGAGCGCGCGCCGCATTTTCTCTACGGCCATGTGCATCCGTCGATCGCCTACTCGACCGGCGCCTGGCTGCGCGACGTCACCAAGCTGATCGACGATGGCGCCTTGTCGGGGCGGCCGGCCATCTTTGTCGGCGGCACCGGGCTCTACTTCCGCGCCTTGGCCGAAGGTATCTCGGACATGCCTGACATTCCGCGGCCGGTTCGCGAGCGCTGGCGCTATGAGCTCAAGGAACAAGGCGCCGAAAGACTGCACCGCATCCTGATGCACGAGGATTCGGCGGTCGCCATGCAACTCAGGCCGACCGACGGTCAGCGCATCGTGCGAGCGCTGGAAGTGCTCGATGCCTCGGGTCGCTCGATCCTCGAATGGCAGGCAGCACGCGGCCGGCCACTGATCGATCGCGATAGCGCGCGCTTCCTGGTGATCGAGCCGGACCGGGCCGAACTGGTCGCGCGCATAGAGGATCGGTTCGACCGGATGCTCGACAAGGGCGCTCTCGACGAGGTCAAACAGTTGACTGCGCTCGTGCTCGATCCCGACCT
>JBFLWR010000466.1:0-2507 GCA_040755925.1 Pseudomonadota bacterium | reverse complement strand
GGCGCGCTGCGGCGTTCCAAGGGCGATCCGGCTGGTCTGATATACGCAGGCGCGGCAATCATCCATCCGCGCATCTTCAGGGGCGCGCCCAAGGGCTCGCATTCGCTCAATGTCTATTTCGACAAGGCGATTGCCGCCGGCCGGCTGTTCGGCATGCAGATGCATGGCCGGTGGATCACCGTCGGCACTCCCGACGCCATTCCGGCCGCCGAAGCGGCCGTCGCCGGCGCGCTAGCTGCCGCATCGGCCCGAAAATCGGGTTCGATTTTCGGTAAGCACGATGCGTAGGTTCATAAGGTTAGATCGTCCTTTGTGCGCCCAAACGGGCGCACGGCGATCTAATGCGGTATGAGCGGCGCGCGCCGCGTCTTCTCCATTCCCCCCGGAGCGCCGTTCCTGCCGACGCTCGCGGAGGCGTTGCTGGGCGGACGCCTCATCCCGGGCTTCCGCTACGATGGCGACCCGTTGGCGCTCGCCGATGCCACCATCTATGTGCCGACGCGGCGTGCCGCCCGCGCCTTGCGCGGCGCCTTCGTCGACATGCTCTCAGAAGCAGGAGGGGGCCAGCGTTCGGCCATTTTGCCGACGGTGCGGCCGCTCGGCGAATTCGACGAGGACGAGGCGGTTTTCGAGGCAGAGGCGGCGCCGGCCATAGACCTTGCGCCGCCGATCGCCGCGCAGGAGCGGCTGTTGCTGCTGGCGCCCCTGGTGCGGGCGTGGAAGGAAAGCCTGCCGGCGCATGTCAGGGAGCGGTTCAACGAGGAATTCGTGGTGCCGACCTCGGCCGCCGACGCCATCTGGCTGGCGCGCGATCTCGCCCGGCTGATGGACGAGATCGAAACCGAAGGGACCGACTGGGCGAAACTGGCAACACTTGTGACCGGCAACCTGGCCGGCTGGTGGCAGGTGACGCTCGATTTCCTCGGCATCGTCACAGACAACTGGCCAGCACTGCTCAAGGAGCGCAACCGCTCCAATCCAGCCGCGCATCGCAGCGCGCTGATCCGCCTGGAGGCGGCGCGGCTGAAGCGCAATCCGCCGGCAGGGCCGGTAATCGCGGCCGGTTCCACCGGCTCCATACCCGCCACCGCCGAACTCCTGGCGGTGATAGCTAGTCTGCCGAATGGCGCCGTGGTGCTGCCCGGCCTCGACCGCGAGCTGGACGACGCGTCCTTCGCCGCGATAACGGCGCCCGGCGCGCGTCCGGCGACGCTCGGCCACCCGCAATACGGCCTGGCGAAGCTCATCGGCGGGATCGGCATCCCGCGCCACGATGTCGAGGAGATCGGCGCGGCGACGAAACCGCTGGCACTGCGCGCTGCCCTTGTCGGCGAAGCGTTGCGGCCAGCCGAAACCACCGAACTGTGGACCGAGACGCGGCCGCGCTTCTCCACCGACGAAATCGGGCAGGCGCTGGCCGGCGTGGCGCTGGTGGAGGCGGCCAACGAACGCGACGAGGCGGTTGCGATCGCGATCGCGCTGAAGCGCGCCGTCGAGAGCCCCGGCAAACGCGCGGCGCTCGTCACCGGCGACCGGGCCCTGGCGCGACGGGTTTCGGCCGAGCTTTTGCGCTTCGGCGTGACCGCCGACGATTCCGGCGGCATACCGCTTGCCAACACCCCGGCGGCCAGCCTGCTCCGCCTTGCGCTGGATGCCGCGTTCCGGCCCGGAGATCCGGTGGGCCTGCTGTCCTTGCTCAAGCACCCCCTGCTCAGCCTCGGCCTCGAACGCCAGGCCGTGCGCAAGGCAGCCGAGCTTATCGAGCTGGTGGCGCTGCGCGGCGGCACCGGCCGGCCGGATGTCGCATCGCTTGGCGAGCTTTTCGAGACACGGCTCGGCGGCCTCAGCGGCGACATCCGTCAACCCTTCTGGTTCCCGCGCCTGACGGTCCGCGACATCGAGCAGACGTGCGTCATGCTTAGCCGGCTCGATAATTCACTCTCCCCGCTTGCCGCGATGCGCGGGGACGAGGATGCCGATATCGCCACGTTGACGCGCGCGAGCGTCGTCGCGCTGGAGGATATGGGCCGCGCGGCGGATGGCAGCCTGGCGGAACTCTACGCCGGCGACGCCGGGGAAAAGCTTGCGGAACTGCTGCGCGGGCTGGTTGCCGTATCGTCGCCCTTCACATTGGCCGCCACCGAGTGGCCCGATGTCATGGAGGCGCTGATTGCGCCTGAAACGGTCAAGCCGGCGCGTGGCACCGATCGCAACATCGCCATCTGGGGCGCGCTGGAAGCCCGATTGCAAAGTGTCGACACGCTGGTCATCGGCGGACTCAACGAAGGCGTGTGGCCGCGCAAGCCGGAGAGCGACCGCTTCATGTCGCGGCTGATGAAGACCGGCATCGACCTCGAGCCACCCGAGCGACGCATAGGCCTGGCCGCGCATGATTTCCAGATGGCGATGGGCACCCAGCAAGTGGTGCTGACGCGCGCGGCGCGGTCCGGCGACGCGCCGGCAGTGCCGTCGCGCTGGCTGCAACGCATGCTGACCTTTATCGGCAA
>JBFLWR010000465.1:0-7919 GCA_040755925.1 Pseudomonadota bacterium | reverse complement strand
AGCCCCCAAAACCGAGGGCAAGAACACTGCGGCCCAGAACGCCGGAACCAACCCGGCTCAAGACACCGGGGAGAAGGCGCCCAGCGCGGCAGCTCTGCAGGCCGCCGCCGAAATCAAGAAGGAACTGGCCGCGGCTTTCAAGCCGGGCGAGAAGCTGGCCGACGGCGTCTCCGTCGAGGCGACCGACAAGGGCGTCGTGATCTCGATCACCGACCAGCTCGACTTCGGGATGTTCGAGATCGGCTCGGCCATGCCACGCCGCGAGATGGTTCAGGCGATGGAGAAGATCGGCCACATCATCAACGAGAAGAAGGGCACTATCACCATCGGCGGCCACACCGACGCTCGGCCGTTCCGCAGCGATACCTACGACAATTGGCGGCTGTCCACGGCGCGCGCGCACTCGGCCTATTACATGCTCGTACGCGGCGGCGTCGACGAGAGCCGTATCACAGAAGTGGCCGGTTTTGCCGACCGCCAGCCGAAGATCCCATCCGATCCGCTGGCGGCCGCGAACCGGCGCATCGAGATCCTGATGGCGACCGGCGGATGAGAGGCAACACCGTCATCGGCCGCGCTGCTGGCCTGCTGCTGTTCGCCACCGGACTGCCGGCGACGGCATTCGCGCAGGACGCCTTGCAGCCCTACCAGCTGGTGCGTTCGCTGCAGATGATCCAGGACCGCATCGCCGGCGGCGACCATGCCGCGCTGCCGATGCAGGCAAAGCTCCTCGAAATGACCGACGACAGGTTGCGCACCGCCGACGCCGAGGATTTCAAGGATCCGAAGAATTTCCGCGCCCTTCTCGTTTACGGCATGAGTGGCGGCAATCCGGTCACGGTCGAGGCGGCTGCTTCGCGCGCCGCGGCCGATCCGCAAAGCCTTGCCATCGCCAAAGGGGTCGTCGCCTATCTGAACGGCCGCCCGGAAGCAGCGATCGAGATCCTGAAGCCGATCGATCCGATGAGCGTTCCCGCCGACCTCGGCGCCTTCCTGGCGTTGGTCAAAGGCTCGCTGCTCGCCACGGATCAACCGGCCGCCGCGCTCACCTTCTTGGACGAGGCCCGCTTGCTGAGCCCCGGAACGCTGGTCGAGGAAGCGGCCCTCCGCCGCTCGGTCGGTATCGCCGCGACGCAAGGCGACGCCGCTCGTTTCGCGCTGGCCTCGACGCAGTATGTCGCGACCTATCTCTACTCGCCCTATGCCAGCCAGTTCGCCGATTCCTTCGTTTCGGGCGTCATTGCGCTCCATATGTCGATCAGCCAGGAGAAGCTCGTCGACATCACCTCGATGATGGATCCGGAGCGCGAGAAGGTCATCTATCTGCGCATCGCGCGCCGCGCCGCGATCGACGGGCTGACGGAACTCTCCGCCTTCGCCTCGGCCCGGGCCGAGCAGGGCCGGGACGGCAAAGGCAATCAGGACGACCCACGCGCCTTGCTCTATTCGAGCCTTTCCACGGTGACGTCGGCCACCATCGAGGAGGTGCGCGCGAGGCTCGGCAAGATCGATCGCGGCAAACTCTCGCAGGGCGACCGTGATTTGCTCGACGCGGCGCAGGCCGTCGCCGGCGAAGTCGTCGCTCCCGTGCCCGCAGCCAAGGGCAAACCCGCCGCCGCAAAGCCTGCGGAAGAGGGGAACATGGCGAAATCCGCCACCGACACCACACCCGCCGGTCAGGCCGACACCAGCCAGGCCGACGCCGCGACCTTGCCACCCGTGGAAGGCGCGATGCCCGAACAGACGGCGCCTGCCTCCTCCGCGAATTCGGCGCAAGGCGCGCCTCCTGCTCCTTCACCAGCCGCCTCGCCGGTGACGCCACAGCCTGCCGGGGCATCGGTGGTCGCTCCGGCGCTAGCCGATGCAGCGCCCGTGCTGCCCGCGTCGACGCCAGCGCCCGCCACGGGCCTGGATCCGCACGACCCCACCGACGCCGCGATGATCAGCGCGCGCCGTCAGCTCGACCAGATCGATCAACTACTGGGAGCCTCCCCCAAATGACCAGCGTCAGCCAGGCCTTGCCGGGACCAGCTTCCGCCCCCGCCCAGTCGCGCCAGCAGCATGCCGGCGGCGGGAAGGAAAAGGACTCGGATTTCAGCGGCATAGTGCATGGCGCCGAAAGGCCGCAAGGCAAACGCTCGACCGCGGCCGGATCGGTAGATGCTACGGCCAAGGACGCTTTCGCCAATCCGGTGAAAACCCGGCAGGACCAAGAGGAGCGGGGTAAGGTTGCCTCGCAAAAGCCAGCTGTCGGGAAAGCCCCGAAGAACGATGCCGACAAGGTCAAGGCCTTGGCCGATAGCGGCGCTGAGGCGCAGACCGCCGGTGCCGCGACCCTGCAGGATCGCCTGCCCTTGCAGATGGCGCTGAGCGACATGAGGCATTTCGCTTCATCGCCAGGCAAGGGCGGCGATGGCTCCGATTCGGCAGGACAAGCGGAGGTCCGGGCCTTCAACCGGCCGACCTCACCGAACCTGCCGCTTCGCTCAGGTAAACATCCGCCGTCCGACGACGACGCGGCGACGTCCGAGCCCGCGACCCAATCCGCTGACTCCAAAACCGCGACCGGACGCTCGGGACCCGACTTCGGACAGAAGCCGGTGAGCCTTGGGTCGGCCGCGGAACTTCTGGCCCGTCATGAGGGCGCCCCCTTGCAGGCGCCGGAAGGCCCGGCACAGGACAGCGCCACGGCGCCGCAACCCTGGCGCCCTGCCGCAAGGACCGCGCAGACAGGCGCGTCCGCGATATCGGCGGCCCTGGTCAGGCCGTCTTCATCCCCCGGGCGCATGGATGTCGTCAACCAGCAAAGCTTCCCGGCGCCTGCGCAGGTTCCGCTGAGCCAGACCGCATCGGCCCTGGTCGAAGCAATCGCTTCGGACGAAGGCGTCCAGCAAGCGTTCTCGAATGCCTCGCTCGCTTCTCAAACGACCAGTTCTGTTGCCGTTCCGACACATGTCCTGAAGATCGAGCTTCACCCGTCCGAGCTCGGCGCGGTGACCGCAAGCCTGCGGCTCTCGGGGGGGCAACTTTCGATTGAGATGAAGCCGGAGACGCATGAGGCGTATCGCCGTCTTACCGCCGACAGCGAGGCCATCGTCAAGTCCATGCGGAGCCTCGGCTTCGAGGTCGATCACGTCACCATCTTGCAACCCTCGATAGCAGTGCATTCAGCTGGCCGCACCGACGCGGCCAGCCCGATGCCGATGTCGACGGGCCGCGACCAGCCCTCGTTCCAGCCGGGGAACTCGGGCGGCAACAACGCCGGCAACGGCCGGCAACCGGGAAGGAACGACGGCAATGGCGCTCAGGAACTCGGTCGCGCCGCTTCGCCTCTTCGCGAGCGCGCTGGCGACGATATGTATATCTAGCTTCGCCGCCGGCGCCGCCCAAGCGGCGACAAATCCTTGCGAGCCCGAGATCCTGCGCGCGGCCGACCGCTACGGCGTGCCCGCAGGAATTCTCTATGCGGTAGGCCTGACCGAGACCGGGAAGAAGGGAAGCCTGCAGCCTAACGCTATGAATATAGAAGGAAAAGCGATCTTCCCGCGCAGCCGCGGCGAGGCCCTTGCCACGTTCGAGAGCGCCCGCCGCGACGGTAAGACGCTGATCGATCTCGGCTGCATGCAGATCAATCATCATTATCATGGCGACCATTTCCGCAGCGTCGACGACATGCTCGATCCGCACCAGAACGTCGACTATGCGGCGCGCTTCCTTGCCAGTCTCCACGCCCGCCATATGACCTGGTCGATGGCCGTCGCCCGCTACCATGCCGGCCCCGACAACGACCCCGCGCAGAAGGTCTATGTCTGCCGCGTGATTGCCAACATGGTCGCCACCGGCTTCGGTAAATGGACGCCGAACGCCAGCGCGTTCTGCAATCAATAGTTGCTGATCGGAACCGCGTCGGATTGCTGTCGGGCGGCAAGTTCGCCGGCTTCAATTTCGTCGACGGGTTGCGGCCGCCAATACACCCATGCAACCGCCTTTATTAAGGTCTCCAAAAAACTCCCAAGAAAATAGCTACAAGAAATGATGGTTTTTCAGGATTCACGGCACCGGCTACCCCTCTGCGCACTGGGCTTATGAAGCTGATTCGGGGGCGGGTCGATGATCGTGATTGTTGATGAGCGCGAGCTCGTAACGGAAGGTTACAGCTCGCTTTTCGATCGCGAAGGCGTCGCCACCGCGGGCTTCGCGCCATGCGAATTCGGCGAGTGGGTGAGTTCCGCCGCCGACACCGACCTGAGATCGGTCAGGGCCTTTCTCATCGGCGACTGCCGCGAGGGCTCCGTCTCGCCACGCCAGATCCGCGACCGCACCGGCGCCCCGGTCATCGCGCTTTCCGAACAGCACTCGCTGGAACATACGCTGCGGCTTTTCGAAAGCGGGGTCGACGACGTCGTCCGCAAGCCCGTCCACATCCGCGAAATTCTCGCCCGCATCACCGCCATCCGCCGCCGCGCGCACGAAGAGGCGGCCTACACCGAGATCGGTTCGATGCGCATCTTCATGGACGGCCGCGATCCGGAGATCGACGGTGAGCCGCTGCCGTTGCCGCGCCGCGAACGGCGCATCCTTGAATATCTGGCCAGCAACCGCGGCCGTCGTGTCACCAAGACCCAGGTCTTCAACGCCATCTACGGCATCTTCGACGAAGAGGTCGAGGAGAACGTGGTGGAGAGCCACATCAGCAAGCTGCGCAAGAAGCTGCGCGAGAAGCTCGGCCAGGATCCGATCGATTCCAAGCGGTTCCTCGGCTACCGGCTGGTGTTTTGATGTCGGCCGCCGGCATCGCCCGCGCCAGCCTCGCGCAAGAAAGCTGGCATAACTTTAAGGCCTCTCACGTAGGCACCGAGGAGATGTATCGATGAGCCTCTACGGAATGATGCGGACCGGCGTCTCCGGCATGAACGCGCAGGCCAATCGGCTGTCGGCGGTGGCCGACAACATCGCCAACTCCGACACCACCGGTTACAAGCGCTCCTCGGCCGAATTCTCGACGCTGGTCATGCCGGGCACCGGCGGCGCCTACAATTCCGGCGGCGTGACCACCACGATCCGCTCCGCCATCAGCTCTCAGGGTGTGCTCCAGTACACCACTTCGGTGTCCGACCTCGCCGTCAACGGCGACGGCTTCTTCGTCGTGCAGGACGCGAGCGGCACGCCCTATCTCACCCGCGCCGGCTCCTTCGTTCCGGATGCCCAGGGCAGGCTGGTCAACGCCGCCGGCTACCAGCTGATGGCCTACAGCTACGCCAACGGTACCCCAGCCGCCACCGCCAACGGCTTCGAGGGCTTGGTTCCGGTGCAGATCTCCGATCAGGCGATGACCGCGACGCCGAGCACGCAGGGCAGCTTCACCGGCAATCTTCCCGCCGGTGCGACGCCGCCTTCCGGTGCTCTGCCTTCCAGCAACAGCGCGACGGCCGAGTACACTTCGAAGTCCTCGCTGGTTGCCTATGACAATCTCGGCAACAAGGTGCTGGTCGACGTCTATTTCACCAACACCGGTCCCGGCACCTGGGAGGTCGCCGCCTTCGACCAGTCGAAGGCCACCCCCGGCACTTCCTTCCCCTATACCGGCGGCTCGCTGGGCACGGCCAACCTCACCTTCGACACGACGACCGGCAAGCTCACCGGCTCGACCACGGGTCTCACGTTCACGGTGCCGAATGGCTCGCCACTCAATCTCGATCTCTCCAAGCTGACGCAGCTCGGCACCGGCTTCACGGTGACCGACGCCAAGGTCAACGGCAATGCGCCGAGCACGATCGACAAGATCCAGATCGGCCAGGACGGCGTCATCTACGCGCAGTACGCGGATGGCAGCACCAAGGCGCTGTACAAGATACCGCTGGCGGACGTTCAGAGCCCCGACAACCTGACCGCGATGCCGGGCAATGTCTATGTCCAGAGCGCCGATTCCGGCGCCGTTCACATCGGCTTCGCCAACGAGGGCAGGCTTGGCTCCATCGTCTCTGGCGCACTCGAGAACTCCAACGTCGATATCGCCGAGGAACTCACCAACATGATCGCGGCGCAGCGCAGCTACACCGCGAATTCGAAGGTCTTCCAGACAGGTTCCGACCTGATGGATGTCCTAGTCAACCTGAAGAGATAAACGACGGGCGCCGGCCCGTGAAAGATCCGCATGTCGCTTTCTTCCGCATTGAGCATCGCCCAGTCGGCGCTTCTGGCTACATCCAAGCAAACAAGCGTCGTGTCGCGCAATGTGGCCGACGCATCGAACCCCGACTATTCCCGCCGCATCGCCGTCGTCACCAGCACGGCGCCGGGCGCTCGATCGGTGGAAATACAGCGTGCCGCCAATGACCTTCTGTTCCGCCAGAACCTTTCGGCGCTGTCGGCCTGGAGCGGCCAGAGCGCTCTATACAGCGGCATGGACCAGCTACAGCTCTCGGTCAACGGCGTCGACAATGCCTCGTCTCCGTCGACGGCCATCGCCAACCTGCAGCAGGCGCTGCAGCTCTACGCGACGACGCCGTCGAACCAGAATCTCGGCACCAGCGTCATCGACGCCGCCAAGCAGGTGGTGAGCTCGCTGAACAGCGGAACGCAGGCGATACAGGATTTCCGCACCCAGACCGACGGCCAGATCGCCACGGCGGTCAGCGACCTGAATTCACTGCTCAGCCAGTTCCAGGACGCCAACAAGGCCGTCATCACCGGCACACGTTCAGGCACCGACGTATCGGACGCGCTCGACCAGCGCGACGCGCTCCTGAAGAAGATCGGCGAATATGTCCCGGTCTCCACCTTCACGCGTGGCGACAACGACATGGTCATCACCACCAAGGACGGCACGACGCTGTTCGAGACGGTGCCAAGGTCGGTGACGTTCACGGCCTCGGCCGGCTACACGGCCGGCACGCCCGGCAACAAGATCTACATCGACAACGTGCCGCTCTCCGGCACTTCCGACAACACCACCGCCGACGGCAAGCTGGCCGGTCTGTTGAAGCTGCGCGACGGTGTCGCCACGACCATGCAGAGCCAGCTCGACGAAATCGCGCGCGGGCTGGTCACGGCATTCGCCGAAACCTCGTCGTCGCAGCCCAACGCGGCCGGCCTGTTCACCTGGTCCGGCGCGCCGGCCATTCCGGCTGCGGGCACGCTCGTCAACGGCCTCGCCGGAACGATCAAGATCAACGCCGCCTTCGATCCGAGCGCCGGCGGCAATCCGTCGCTGTTGCGTGACGGCGGCGCCAACGGCGCTGCCTATGTCGCCAACACCACCGGCGGCGCATCCTATTCCGACCTTCTCATCGGCTACGGCAACAAGCTGGACCAGCCGATGGCTTTCGATACGTCGGCCGGCATCACCGTCACGTCCGGCGTCTCCGATTACGCCGCCAACGCCATCGGCTGGTTCGAGGGCGTTCGCCAGCAGGCATCGACCAATGCCGACGCCAAGCAAGCGCTGGCGCAGCGCACCGCCGAGGCGCTGTCGAACGATACCGGCGTCAATGTCGACCAGGAGATGTCGCTGATGCTCGACCTCGAGCACACCTATCAGGCTTCGGCCCGTATGATGAAGACCGTCAGCGACATGCTGGACGCCCTGTTGAGCGCGGTGGGTCCATGAAAGCGACAGGCGTTTCCTCAGCTGCACTAACCAACGCGATGCGCTACCAGCAGATGCGCATGCAGACCGACCTCGTCAACGCGACGAAGGAATCCCAGACCGGCAAGGTGGCCGATCTCGGCCTTGCGCTCGGCGGCCGCACAACCCAGGCTGTCACCTTCCAGCGCGACCTCGACCGGCTGAACGGCATCATCGATTCCAACTCTTTAGTCGCGGCGCGCCTGACGTCGACGCAGGATTCGCTCGGCCAGTTGTCCGATGTCGCGCAGAGCTTTCTTTCGGCCCTGACCAGCGCCGTGTCGGGCGACTC
>JBFLWR010000464.1:0-12127 GCA_040755925.1 Pseudomonadota bacterium | reverse complement strand
GAGGCGATGGGCACCGTCTGGAGCTATCTCGACGCCACGCCGCTCGGTCGCCAGGAGGTTTGGGAAGATTCGCCCGAGGGCTATCCGCAGACCCCGACCTACAAATGGTGGAACTGGCACGACAATTACGAAGAAGGCGCCGCGCCCGACCAGAGATGGGTCGAGGTGACGGATGTCGGCGAAGCGGCGTTCCGCGAAAAGAGCGCCTGAGCGCGAAGCGACTCCGGCGGTGCCGATCGCACCGCCGGAACCGATCGTTCCCTCCGTTCCCCGAGAGCCCGACCATTCGCGAAGGTGGAAAAGATGAGCATCGACAATCCCGCCCCTCACCCGACCGCATTGAGCGGCTTCGGCCTCGCCGACTGGCTCTGCCTCGCCGCAGCGCCGACCTTCACGGCCATGGCGCTGCTGACGGCCACCCATGGCGAGCAGGACATGATGTGCATGTCGGGCCCCGGCGGCTCGATGCTGAGCGGCATGATGCCGATGTATCTTTTGATGGCCGCGTTCCATTTGGCGCCGTGGCTGAGGCTCGCCGGCAGGCGGGTCGGCCGGTAAAACTCCGAATGTGACGCGCCTCGGCTCTGATACTCTGGTGGCTCCTTTCGACTATCCCCGCCGATACCGGAAGTCGCTCGGAGAGCTTTGATAGTTTTGCCTGAATGCCGTCGTCAGATGCGCGGAGTCGGAAAAACCGGTTTCCAGCGCGATGGCGGTGATCGGCATGGTGCTGTTCTCCACCAGAAACAGCGCATATCGCAGCCGGGTCTCCAGAATGAAACGTTTGGGCGTTGTCCCGACATGCTCCTGGAACAAGCGTGCGAACTGTCGCGGTGCCAGACCAATGGTCCGGGCAACCCCCTCGGGCGAGACGTCGCGCCCCTTGCGGCTTTCGATCAGCACGATGGCGCGCTGAATGCGCGTGTCGCCGGCATGGCGGTAGGATGCGGCACGCTCCTGGTTGAAGGCGCTTATCGTCTTCTGTTCGGTCAAGGAGAGCTGAGGGGGCTCTACGTCAATGCCGGACACGGGATGCTCGGGTGGACGCTGGCCCTCGGCTCAGCCAGGCGGATAGTCGGCCTGTTGCGCTGAAAGGCAGACAGCCTTGGTGGTCAGCCAGCGGCCACTGGCGGCGCCGACAGCCTCATCGCCCGTTCGTAGCTGCGCGGAGCGAGGCGAAAGGTCAGCACGGTGACGACCGCAATGCAGGCGAGGTGCAGCAGCCAGCCGGCATGGAAACTGCCGGTGAAATCATGCAGCACGGCCACGATCCATGGCGGGATGGCGGCAATCAGAAAGCCGCCGCCCTGCATCAGGGCCGAAAGCGCACCGGCTTCCGCCGGCCCGGGAAGATGCTCCAGCGCCACGATCATGGTCAGCGAGAAAGAGCCGCCCAGTCCCGCGCCCAGCAGGACCGCCCAGACGAAGGGCGCGGTCTCCGGCCGCAGGAGCAGGCCGGCAAAGCCGGCCGCCTGCATGGCGAGCGTCAGCCAGAGCCATGGCCGCCTGTCCTCGCTCCTGCCGGCCAGCACCGGCAGCAGCAGGGCCGAGAGCGCCTGGCCGACCGCCATGACCGCCAGTAGGCTACCGCTGGCTGCGCTCGTCCAGCCATGCTCCTGATAGTAGGGCGCAAGCCAGGCCACCGCAGTCGAGTAGCCGCCATTGACCAGGCCGAAGCATGCCATCAACAGCCATGTGCGCGGCCGCGCGAGGAAGGCCACCGCCGCACTGCCGGCCTGTCGGCGGCCGTCGTCGCGCGGCAGGCAGAAGACGGCAAGCGCCACGGCGACAAAAGCGGGAACCGCCATCCAGGCAAGCCCGAAATGCCAGTTTCCCGTTGCCGCCGCAATCAGCGGCGCCAATTGCGCGCCAACCGCGCCGCCGCCCATCAGCATCGAGGAATAGAGGCCCATGACGAGACCGACATGGCCGGGAAACTCGCGCTTGACGATGCCGGGAAACACCGCCTGTACCACGGCCGCCCCCAGCCCGAGCAATGCCGCCGTCCCCACCATCTCGAGCCCGGTCGAGACGAACAGGCGCAGGAAGGATGCGAGGCCGAGAACAGCGAGCGCCGCGACGACAGCCCGGCTGGCGCCGATGCGGGCCTGCAGCGAGGGGCCGGCGAAAGCGAACAGCCCCATCAGAAGTATCGGCACCAGCGTCAGCAGCGCAATGCCCTGTGTGCCCAGACCGGTCTCAGCACGCACGCTTGACGCCAGCGGGCCGACGCCGGTGATGAAGGGCCTCAGATTGAGGCCAACCAGGATGACGACCGCAAGCATCAGCCAGCGGCTGGAGCGACCTTCGGATCCCATATCGATATGCGCGTTCATTGTACCGCGTTCGCCCTCACCTCGCGCCGGCTGCCGCAAGGAGCTTTTCGATCTCCCTGTAGCCGTGGCTGCGCGCTTGCCGCAGCGGCGAGACACCATCACGATCCGCGAGATTGACGTCTGCCCCCGCCTCTATCAGCAGCCCGACGATCTGCTGATGGCTCTTGCCGCCGTCGCCGAGGATGATCGCCTCCAACAGCGCGGTCCAACCGAGCTTGTTGACATGGTCGATATCGACGCCAGCCTCGATCAGCGTGCGCACGGTCTCGACATGGCCGCGCTCCGATGCGGGGATGAGCGCGGTGCCGCCATAGCGGTTGATGCTCTTGAGGTCGGCGCCATGGGAGAGCGTCATCTTCAGGATTTCCAGATGCCCGCGCGCCCCGGCATAGAGGTAGGGGCTGTCCTCGATATTGTCCTTGGCGTTGACGTCAGCACCGGCGTCGATCAGGGCTTTGGCGGCGGCAACCTTGTTGCCATGGGTCGCGACAAGCAGCGGCGTGGCGCCCGTGCCGTCGCGCGCGTCGATCCCGGCGCCTTCGGCCAGCAGCTTGCTGATCGTTTCCACGTCATTGCCCGCGGCCGCGGCATGCAAAGGGGTCTGGTTCATGGGTTCTCCTGCTGCGACAGGCGAGACGGCCGCGAACGCCAGCAGGACGAAAGCAAAGATCGTTGGAAGACGAAGCATCCATCACTCCTGGCGGTACCGGATCGCTGATCGGTCTGGCCGCTTCAAGGGGCGGGACCGCAGCCTTCAGATAAGGCTGGAGGACAGCATTTGAAAATTAAATGTATGGATCAAAGCTATTATGGTTTTAGATAGTACTGGTGACCAGCGTCCGCCCGTGCGCTGACCTCGACCAAGGTGAAAGATGCTCGATCCTCGCCTCCTGCGCGCCTTCGTCACGATTGCCGACGCCGGCAGCTTCACCCAGGCCGCCGAGCGGCTGCACATGACGCAATCGACCATCAGCCAGCAACTCGCGCGATTGGAGGATGCGGTGGGGCACGGCCTGATCGACCGGTTCGCCCGCCCGATCCGCCCGACGACGGCTGGCGAGCGACTGCTCGGCTATGCGCGCCGCATCCTGGATTTGCAGCAGGAAGCGGAAACGGCGCTCGGCGACCCGGCCGGCACGACGCCGGTGCGGATCGGCGTGCCGGAGGACATCGTCAACGCCGAGATGGCCGGGGTGTTCGGCGATTTCGCCAAGCATCACCGCGAGATCCGGCTGGACGTCACCACCGGCCTGAGCCGCGACCTGACCAGGCGCTACCGCGGTGGTGAGTTCGATATCGTCGTCGTCAAGGAAGCCGCCGCAGAGCCGGATTGCCGGGCGAGCTTTCCCGAAGCCATGGCGTGGTTCGAAAGCGCGGACAGTGGATCCGAATGGCCCGACCCGATGCCGCTGGTCGCCTTTCCCCCGGGAGGGCTTTACCGCGACACCATGTTCGAGCGCATCGAGCGCGAGCAGCGTCGCTGGTACATCGCCTTCTCCGGCAGCAGCCTGCACGATGTGCTGGTGGGCGTGGAAGCCGGGCTTGGCCTGTCGCTGCTGCCAAGGAGCGCGACGGTCGGGCGCCGCGTCCGGCCCTATGCGCCCTTCGGCGCGGAACCCTCGATGGTGGTGTCGATCTATGCCTGGGAAACGGGCGGACTGGTCGCGGAGCTGGTGGAGCGGATGACGGCCGTTCTTGCCGCCAGGCTCCACGAATCCGGGCGCTGGTGATGTCAACCCATCAGCGCCCTGGTAGTGGTCAGTTTGAAATTCATGCGACAGGCAACTTCGCCGTGCGCTCTGGGCCATCCCCTTCATCATAAAGGTAGAGAGTGACGGCACACTCAAATTGTTGTCCCCAAACGATTGCGTCTGAGAGCGCGCAGCCTAGGAATTCATCGTAAACGAGATCGTTGGTCTGATAGTCCATTTCGTCACTATCGCGGACATTGTGATCATTCGAAGTGGCCTCCGCCACGACATTCACTTTGCGCCAACGGTATGGTCTATTACGTCGGTCGATGATGTTTGCTATCACTTGGCATTACTCCGGGTTCCATAAGGACCGCGCGCGGTCGGCTTTGCAGCTTCCTTCGCCTCGATAAGAGCAACAATATCGCCAATCTCCCAAAGCTTGGCAGTGACGCCAGCCTATTTCCAAACAGAGGGTAGGCGAAAGCGCCTATTGTAATCGGGGCGGAATTTCAAACTGACCCACTACCAGCGCCTTGGATCGATTGACCTGGCGCATTGCGTTCCGCGACGGCCCGCACAATAGTCGGGCCGATGCTGCAGGCGATAGCGAGTCACTGGTCCGAGCTCATTCTTCTGCTGTCGATGGCCATGGCGGCCGTCGGCATCGTGCACGCCATAATGACGAAGGAGGACGTGCGCGCCGCCACCGGCTGGGTGGGCGTGATGCTGCTGTCGCCCTTCCTCGGCGCGATCATCTACGCGATCGCAGGCATCAACCGGATCCGTCGCGCGACCATCAGCGCCATGCGACCGGTCACCGGCGAGGCGGCCGAGGCGCGACACGACCGCGACATCGCCTTGGAGGCGCTGATCAGCGCTCAATACGGCCAGCGCTTCATTGGCCTGAAGACACTCGGGGATCGCGTGGCATGGCGGCCGCTGACATCCGGAAACACGATCGCGGTGCTGAAGACCGGCGACGAAGCCTATACGACGATGTTGCACGCGATCGACGGCGCGCAAAAGAGCGTGCTGCTCGAGACCTACATCTTCGACAATGACGCGGTCGGCCTGCTGTTCGTCGAATCGCTTGGACGCGCGGTCCAGCGCGGCGTCGCCGTCCGCGTGCTGATCGACGCGGTCGGCGTGCGCTATTCCGTGCCAAGCATCCTCCACCAGTTGCGGGAGGCGAACATCACCGTCGACCTCTTCAACGGCAACATCGTCATGGGGCTGAGACTTCCCTATGCGAACCTGCGGACCCACAGGAAGATCCTGATCGTCGACGGGGCGCGGGCATTCACGGGAGGCATGAACATCCGCAAGGGCTTCTCCGCCGCCTTCGCCGGCTCGCACAGCTCCAGGGACACGCATTTCGAGGTGACCGGGCCGGTCGTGGCCGACCTGTTCGCGGTCGCCGCCGAGGACTGGCGCTTCGCCGGCAGCGAAGCGCTGAAAGGCGAAGCCTGGCAGGTCGAGCGGGAGGCGCACCCGCCTGGCCAGCCGATGCTGGTCCGCGCGGTGGCGACAGGGCCGGATGCCAGGAACGAAACCAACCACAAACTGCTGATGGGCGCGTTTTCGGTCGCCCGCAAATCGATCCGCGTCATGTCGCCCTATTTCCTGCCGGACCGCGAATTCATCAGCGCGCTCACCACCGCCGCACGGCGCGGCGTGGAAATCGACATAGTGGTGCCGGCGGTGAACAACCTCTTCCTCGTCGACCATGCGATGACGGCGCAGTTCGACCAGGTGCTGAAGAACTATTGCCGCGTCTGGCGCCATGAAGGCGCGTTCGACCATTCCAAGCTGATGTCGATCGACGGCGTGTGGGCCTATGTCGGCTCCTCCAATCTCGACGCGCGCTCGCTCAGGCTGAACTTCGAGATCGACATGGAAGTGCTGGATGCCGGCTTCGCCGCCGAAATCGATGCGCGCATCCAGGCCGCGATCGCTACCGCCGAGCCGGTCACGCTGCAGACGTTGAGAGCCCGGCCCTTCGCCGAGCGCGTCTTCGACCGTTTGCTGTGGCTGGGATCGCCCTATCTTTAGCAAGAACCATCGTTCAAGGAAGGCGAGCAGCAGGCATGGAGAGAAACGGACGCACCCTCCCCGAGACCGTGCTCCTGTCGATCCGCGCCCGGAAAATGCGGAAGGCGATGTCGACGCCGCGCAAACGGATAGATGGCGCCGAAATGGTGGTCGCCTCCTACAACGTCCACAAATGCATCGGCACCGACCGCAAATTCGACCCCGAGCGGACCGCGCGCGTCATCCGGGAGATGAGCCCCGACGTCATTGCGCTGCAGGAAGCCGACAATCGCTTCGGCGACAAGGCCGGGCTGCTCGATCTTGCCCGGCTCGAAAACGAAACCGGGCTGGTGCCGGTGCCGATCTTCGGCAACGGCAAACAACATGGCTGGCGCGGCAACGTGCTCCTGTTCAAGCGCGGCACGGTGCGCGACGTCCACCAGATCAAGCTGCCGGGGCTGGAGCCGCGCGGCGCGCTGGTCGCCGAGATCGATCTCGACGAGAGCCGCACGCTGCGCGTCATCGCCGCCCATCTCGGCCTCCTGCGCCGCTCGCGCTCGGAGCAGGCGCGCGTCGTGCTCGACATCATGAGCAGGGCCGATGAAAGGCCGACGCTGCTTCTCGGCGACCTCAACGAATGGCGCCTCGGCAACCGCTCGGCGCTGAACACGCTGCATACGACCTTCGGGCCGACGCCGCCGGCCGTGCCGACCTTCCCGTCGGGCCTGCCCGTGCTGGCGCTCGACCGGATCATGGGCAACCGGCACGATCTTGTTTCAGCGGTGGAAGCGCATGACACGCCCCTGTCGCGCGTCGCTTCGGATCATTTGCCGCTGACGGCGTTCGTGCATTTGTAGGATTTTCGGCTCAACCCTCCCGCAGCCAGACCAGCATCTCGCCGTGGTCGCGATTGTCCCAGGCGAAGTACGGCACCGCCTTGAGCGTCGCTTCCGCGGTCGCTGGCGGCTCGGCGCGGTAGAGGTCGCCGCCCCAGTTTTCCGTCTCCGCCCTGCGACCGGCGGCCGACAAGGTGACGATGCCGCCAAGCAGGTTCGGTTCGGCATGCGCCTCGAGCCGTGACTCGCGCGGCAGGGCGAGGCGATGCAGACCATCGCCATTGTCGGTTTCCTCGACGCAGTAGACCAGCGGCCCGCGCGACAGCGCGACCCTGCCAATGTCCTGACGCACCTGCGGGTTGGCGAAGATGCGCGCCATCGACATTTCGAGATCGAGCTCGACCCGGTCGCCCTTGCGCCACGCGCGCCGTATCGCGGCGTAGCCGTCGCTCGTCGCCGCATCGAGGTCGACCATCTTGCCGTTGACCCGCAGCGCCGCGTTACGGCACCAGCCGGGTATGCGCAGGTGAAGCGTGAACTCCACCGGCGTCTCGGTCTCGATCTCGAACGAGACGCCGCCGTCCCAGGGATAGTTACCGGTCTGGACCAGGCTGGCGGGCTTCCCGGCGATCTCGAAGCGCGCCGTCGAGTCGCCGTAGAGATGCACGGCCAGGGCATCGTCGGCGAGGCCGTAGAAATAGCTGCCGATGGAGGCCACCATGCGGCCGATATTGGGCGGGCAGCAAGGGCAGCGGTGCCATTTCCAGCGATGGTGACCGCCTCGGCTCTCCAGCGGGTTCTCGTAGAAGAACAGCGAGCCGTCGAGCGACAGGCCCGAGATCGAACCGTTGTAGAGCGCCCGCTCCATCATGTCGGCATAGCGCGCATTCGGCCCCATGCCGAGCATTCGGCTTGCCCAGAACACCAAGCCGACGGAGGCGCAGGTCTCGGCATAGGCGCTCTCGTTGGGCAGGTCGTAGTCGCTGGTGAAGCCCTCATTGTGCGCCGACGGACCGATACCGCCGGTGACATAGAGGTTCTTGGTCATGAGATCGTCCCACAGCCGGTCGAGCGCCGCGCGCAGCGTGTTGTCGCGATATTCGGTGGCAATGTCGGCCATGCCCGAATAGAGGTACATCGCCCTGACCGCGTGGCCGACGACCTTGTCCTGCTCGCGCACCGGCTTGTGCGACTGGTTATATTCGTAGGTCTTGAAGTGATAGGCCTTGGGGTCGGCGCCGCGCGCGAGTGCCTCCTCGTCGAAATAATGCGGCTCAAGGCCGCGCTGGTCGATGAAGTATCTTGCCAGCTCCATATACCTCTTCTCGCCCGTCGCCCGTGCCAGCTTGACCAGCGCCAGTTCGATCTCCTCGTGACCGCAATAGCCCTTGCGCTTGCCGGGTTCGGGCCCGAACATCGAGGCGATATGGTCGGCGTAGCGACACATGATGTCGAGTAGCTTGCGCTTGCCGGTTGCCTGGTAATAGGCGACCGCGCCCTCTATCAGGTGGCCGGCGCAATACAGCTCGTGGCAATCACGCAGGTTCGTCCAGCGCAGGCCGGGCTGGATACGCTGGTACCAGCTTGAAAGATAGCCGTCGGGCTGCTGCAGCTTGCCGTACATGTCGATGACGGCGTCGATCTTCTTCTCAAGCTCAGGGTTGCGACGACGGTAGAGCGAATAGGCCGCCGTCTCGATGGTCTTGCCCCAGTCGGAATCCCAGAACATCTGCGTCGTCACCGTCGATCCGGTGAACTCGGCGCCCTGGCTGTCGGCCTCGTCGGGCGACGGCGAGTGGAAGGGAATGACGACGCCGGGCGATGGTCGGTCCGGATCGATCTGCTCCAGCATGCGCGCCTCGACGCAGCGATCGTAGAGGATGCCCGCGGTCCTGGCCGCGACCGCATCGACACGGTCGCCCCAGAAGCCGCGTATGTCGACCTGCGGCACGGAAAGCGGCCGGAAGGCAAGCTTGGGCCTGCCCGCTTCGGTTGCTGCGGCGGATTGCAATGCGGTCATGAATGTCGCTCCATTCGAATGCGCGGGATTATTTGACGGCCCCGGCCATCAGGCCGCGGATGTAGAAGCGCTGCAGCGCCAGGAAGAGGATCAGGCAGGGCACCATCATCACGGTGACGCCCGCCTGCACCGCGCCCCAGTCGATGGCGCCGAAGCGGCCGGACTGGAGCGCCGTCATCATCACCGGCAGCGTGAACTTGGACTGGTCGGTCATCAGCACAAGCGCGGCCAGAAACTCGTTCCAGGCGCCGAGGAAGGCGAACAGCGCAATGGTGACGACTCCAGGCCAGACTAAAGGCAGCATCACCTTGACAAGCATGGTGACGTTGTTGGCGCCATCCATGCGCGCGGCCTCCTCGATCTCGCGCGGCACGGCGTCGAAGGCGTTGCGCATCATGAAGATCGAGAACGGCAGTTGCAGCGTGACATAGACGCAGACCAGCCCGGTCAACGTGTTGTGGAGGCCAAGCCAGGTCAGCACCAGGAAGATCGGCGTCAGGATCGACTGGAACGGGATCATGATCGTCGACAGGATGAGGACGAAGAAGAAATCCCTGAACGGAAAGCGGAAGCGCGAGAAGCCATAGCCGGCAAGCACGCTGACCAGCACAGACAGAAGCACCGTCATCACGGAGACGTAGATGCTGTTCTGCGCCGAGGCCCAGAGCCCGTCGCCGAAACTGTTCAGCGTCGCGTAGTTCTCCAGCGAGAAGCCGGTGGTCGGCCAGGGCGGCAACGGCGGCTGGCGCGCCTCCTGCGCCGGCTTGAAGGTCGACAGCACGGTCCACACGATCGGCGCCAGGAACAGCACCGAGGCGATGATGCCGGTGGCGTGCCTGGCCAAGCTGAAGGCCGCCTTGCGACTGCTGGACATCGCCTCCGCCATCAGTCGAGCCCCTCGGGCTTGCGCAGCAGCCAGAGCTGGACGAGGCTGAGCGCCACCAGGATGACCAGCAGCACCATCGAGAGCGCGGCGCCGTAGCCAAGCTTGAACGACACGAAGGACTGGTTGAAAATCCAGTAGACCGCCGTCAGCGTCTGGTTGCGCGGGCCGCCGCGCAGGATGATGTAGAACTGGTCGAAGGCAAGGACGGAGCCCGAGACCGACAGTATCAGCGCCAGCGCCAGGGTGCGGCGCATCAGCGGCAAGGTGATCGCCCTGAACCGGGCGAACGGCCCTGCCCCTTCGATGACGGCGGCCTCCTGCAGGTCCTGCGGGATCGACTGCAGGCCGGTCATCAGGATGATCATGGTGAAGCCGGCGACCTTCCAGACCACCATGGCGATGATCGACCAGAAGGCCGGCTGGAAGGTGGCCAGAAGATTGACCTTCTTTTCGGTCAGGCCGAGGTCGAAGGCTGCTGGGCTGAACAGGCCGGAATCGACGTTCAGGAGCCATGACCAGAGCAGGCTTGCCGAGGCAAAGCCGACCACCGCCGGCATGAAGAAGGCGGTGCGGTAGAGATTGGTCAGCGGGCGCGGCCTTTCGATGAAGATCGCCAGCGGAAAAGCGACCGCGAAAATCGCGATGGTGACCACCACCGTGTAGTAGCCGGTGAACCTGAGCGCGTTCCAGAACCTGGTGTCACGCAGGATCGCGACGTAGTTGTCGAGGCCGATGAAGGAATGCTGGCCCATCAGCGGCCAGTTGTGCAGCGACATCCATGCCGTCATGCCGAGCGGGATGACGAAGAAGACGACGACGAAGGCGACGGCAGGCAAGACATAAAGCAGGCCGACCCATTGCCGGCGGCTGGCGGCGATCCGGGTTCTGGCGCGGGCGGGGGCCGACGTTGCGGTGATGGAGGTCATGGCCGGGCGCTCGCCTTGCCTTCTCCCCTTGTGGGAGAAGGTGGATCGGCGCGCAGCGCCGAGACGGATGGGGGGTGTTGGACGAAATGAGGCGGCGCCAATTTCGACCGTATCGCCAAGCTGGAACACCCCTCATCCGACCGAGCTTCGCTCGGCCACCTTCTCCCACAAGGGGAGAAGGAGGAGCCCGCCTTCCGGCACCACCAGACACCCTCGGAAACTTGGGCGGCAGCCTGGGGAAGATGAGGTTGTGTCAACGTATCTGGCCCATCAAATGTGCATAGTCCGGCCGCCCGACCAGGGAGATTGTGCGGGCGGCCGGTCAGAGCCCTAGCGGTGAAACGTTGCGCCATCTCCACCGCCAACAAGCCCTGGTGTCTACTTGTTCGGCGCCTGGTCGATGATCGATTGCATGGTGTCCTGGGCGTTCTTGATGGCGCTGTCGACATCATCGCCGAAGAACACCTCGTTGATCATCTGTGTCCATGGGCCGTTGGCGGAGTTGATCAGGTCGTTGAACACCACCGTATAGGGGGTCTTGCCCTTGGCCATCGCCTCGGCCGCCACCTGGTAGCGCGGGTCGAGATCCTTCAGCGCCTCCTTGGCGATGTCGTTGCGCACCGGCAGGCTGCCATATTTGGCGAGGATGGTCTGGCCTTCCAGCGAATAGGCGAAGTCGAGAAACTCCTTCACCACCTCGATCTTCTTGGTGCCCTTGGTGACGACGAAATTGTCGCCGCCCGCAAAGGACGACCAGCCGCCATCCTTGCCCGGCAGGAAGGTGATGCCGTAGTCGATATCCGGATACTGGGTGTTGAGCGCGCCGATGGCGAAGGCGCCCGACGGCGTGATGCCGATCTTGCCGCCGGCAAAGGCGGCGAAGAAGTTGGCGCCGGTGTCGGTCTGCGCGCCTTCGGGCACGAGGCCCTTCTTCACCATCGAGCGGTAGAGCTCGATCGCGCCACGCAGCTGCGGGCTGTCCAGCGTCGCCTTGGAGCCGTCCTCGGAGAGGATATCGCCGCCCGAGGCCCAGATCAGCGGCGTGAAGGTGAAGATGTTGCAGCCGCCGCAATTGCCGGAGAAGTAGAAGCCCTTGATGTCGCTGCCGAGCGCATTGACCTTCTCGGCATCGGCCTCGATCTCGGCCCAGTTGGCCGGGCCCTTTTCAGGGTCGAGCCCGGCCTGCTTGAACAGCTTCTTGTTCCAGATCAGCACCGAGGCGTCAGCCGAGAACGGCAGGCCGTAGATGCGGTCCTTGTAAGTGCCGGTCTTCACATGCGCCGGCGAGAGGCTGGCGAAATAAGGCAAGGATTTCGCCCAGTCGGTGATGTCCTCCAACTGGCCGGCGGCGGCGAAGGACGGCGTATAGATCAGGTCGAGCGAGAGCGCGTCGGGCGC
>JBFLWR010000463.1:0-4396 GCA_040755925.1 Pseudomonadota bacterium | reverse complement strand
GGTGATTTTTGCAAGCCAGAAAGCCAGCCAATCTCCCCCCTTGAGGCGGAGATTGCCGGCAGGCCAGAGGGGGGTGCCTCGCACCGCCCCTCCAAAGTTGACCTCACTGCGCCGGCACCTTGTCGAGGAAGCCGGTGACGCTCTTCAGGCGGCCGTTCTCGATGACGCCGATATCGGTGCCTTCGATGACGGATTCGCTGCCTTCGGGTCCGAGGTTCCACGAGAAGCGGATGCGGTCGGCGAAGCCGTCCGGCTGGCCCTTCAGCGAGAAGCGGAAGCCGGCGAAGCGCTGCTGAACGCCGTCGATCAGAGCCGCGATGCCTTCATGGCCGTCGCCCTGCATGACAGGGTCGCGATAGCTGACATCGCTGGTGAAGGCTGCATCGAGCAGAGCCGCGCGGCGGGTCGCATCGCTCTCGTTCCAGGCGGTGATGTAATTGCGGGCGATCGTGTTGAGGTCGGTCATCGTCTTGCTCCTTGGTTGGATCGTTTCGACATGACCCTTTTCGCCCGGCCAAAGAGCGAAACCAATTACGCCTGAGGTAATCAGGCCCAAGCACTCGGAGAGGAAGGAAACCATGAGCAGCGGATTTTTCGGCGACATCAAGAAGATCAAGTATGAGGGGCCGGATTCGACCAATCCGCTGGCCTACCGGCACTACAACCCCGACGAGGTCGTCGCCGGCAAGCGGCTCGAAGACCACCTGCGCTTTGCGGTCGCCTACTGGCATTCCTTTGCCTGGCAGGGAGGCGACCCCTTCGGCGGCCAGACCTTCGACCGCCCCTGGTTCGCCAAGCCCGGCGGCGTCGACACGATGGAACTGGCCAAGCTGAAGGCCGACGTCGCCTTCGAGATGTTCTCGCTGCTCGGCACGCCCTATTTCTGCTTCCATGACGCCGACGTGCGCCCGGAAGGCAAGGATTTCGCCGAAAGCGCGGCAAGGCTCGATGAGATCGCCGATTACTTTGCCGGCAAGATGAAGCAGACCGGCGTCAAGCTGCTCTGGGGCACGGCGAACCTGTTCTCGCATCGCCGCTTCATGGCGGGCGCCGCCACCAACCCCGATCCGGACGTGTTCGCCTATGCCGCCGCGACGGTGAAGAGCTGCATCGACGTCACCAAGCGGCTGAAGGGAGAGAACTATGTGCTGTGGGGCGGGCGTGAGGGCTATGAGACGCTGCTCAACACCGATCTCGCCCGCGAGCAGGAGCAGGCGGGCCGATTCCTCAACCTCGTCGTCGACTACAAGCACAAGATCGGCTTCAAGGGCACGATCCTGATCGAGCCGAAGCCGCAGGAGCCGACAAAGCACCAGTACGACTATGACGTTGCGACCGTCTACGGCTTCCTCAAGCGCTTCGGGCTGGAGAAGGAAGTGAAGGTCAATATCGAGCAGGGTCACGCGATCCTTGCCGGCCACCTGTTCGAGCATGAGCTGGCGCTCGCCAATGCGCTCGGCATCTTCGGCTCGATCGACATGAACCGCAACGACTACCAGTCGGGCTGGGACACCGACCAGTTCCCCAACAATGTGCCGGAAATGGCTTTGGCCTATTACCAGGTGCTGCAAGGTGGCGGCTTCAAAACCGGCGGCACCAATTTCGACGCCAAGCTCAGGCGCCAGTCGCTCGATCCCGAGGATCTGCTGATCGGCCATATCGGCGGCATGGACGCCTGCGCGCGTGGCCTCAAGGCGGCGGCCAGGATGATCGAGGACAAGGCGCTCTCCGGTCCGCTCGCCGAGCGCTATGCCGGGTGGAGCACGGCCGAAGGCAAGGCGATGCTGTCCGGAAAGCGCACGCTGGAAGAGATCGCCGAGCGCGTGGTGAAGAAGAAGATCGAGCCGCAGCCGCGCTCCGGCCGGCAGGAGCTGCTCGAGAACATCGTCAACCGCTACGTCTGAGGCGCTTCACCGCGGCCGTCTGGACCTATCTCCGCCGGGAGTGGCCGAAAGCCGCTTCCGGCGACTTCTGCTACCTCGAATGCGCTTTGCACCCCAAAGCAGATTTGTGGAGACGGAAGATGGCATCGCGCGAGATCGTCATACGCAAGGCCGAGGCCGGCGACATTGCGGCGCTGAAGCGGGTGCTTCGGGAGACGTTCGAGGGCACCTGGCTGCCGCATATCAGCGCGGCGTCGGCGCAGCGTTATGTCGAGACGGATATTGGCGGGCGCTATGTCGACGGTCATTGGCGCGAATTCGCCGTCGCCGAGATCGACGGCGACGTGGCCGGGCTCATTCACTGGCGCGGCGACTTCATCGAGGCCGTGCATGTGAGCGCGGGCCGCCAGGGCCAGGGCGTCGGACGCGCCTTGCTTTCTCATGTCGAGCAGGCAATCGCGGCCGCCGGCTTCGACCAGGCGCGGCTCGAGACCGACACGTTCAATGTCCCGGCGCAGCGTGCATACCGCTCCACCGGATATGTGGAAAAAGACCTTTATCCCGACGATGAGTGGGACAGCGGCTTCACCACGGTGCTGTTCGTCAAGCCGCTCGGCGGCGGGGGGAACTGATCCCTGCTTCCGCCGGGAAGCGCATGCCACAAATTGCGTTTGACCGACAAAACTTTGCCCAGCACCGCCCCTCAATGACCTCGCTCCTGCCTTCAAACTGCCGTCACGTATCTCGTATAAGGATGACCTGTGGCGGGTGAAGAAGAAGGAGGCGAAACGATATGCAGCACGAACGCGAAATCGACGCCCTGCTTTCGTCCGGCGAGACCGGATCGATCATCGACCGGCTGATGGCGCTGCCGCATTCGAAGGACGGCGTCCGCAAGACAAATGAATGGGATCGCGCGGTTGCCGCGCGTCTCGAAACGGCTCTGGCAAAGAGCATGCGCTCTCGTATCGTCAGCGAAGGCCGCGACGCCGCCTGATCCTTCAGAGGTTTGACGAACGGAGACTGTTTCTCCATCCTTCACCGATGATACGCGCGGTACTCCTGGACCTAATGGGTGTCGTCTATGATGGCGACACTCCGGTGCCGGGGGCTGCCGCGGCCATAGCGCGGCTACGAAACGCGGCCCTGCCGCTGCGTTTCGTCAGCAACACGACTCGCTCGCCACGCAAGACAATCCTTGCGCAACTTGCCGGCATGGGCATAGAGGTTGCTCACGACGAGTTGCTGACGCCGTCGCGCGCTGCGGTCGAGTGGCTGCGAAAGCATGACCGTCAGCCTCACCTGCTCATTCATCCCAACCTCGCGCCCGAGTTTGCCGGGTTGGAAGGCCGGAGTGGGCGCGCTGTCGTCGTCGGGGATGCCGGTGAAGCCTTCGACCATGCCAGTCTCAACCGGGCCTTCCGAGAATTGGTCGCCGGCGCCGATTTTGTAGCCCTTGCCACCAACCGCACCTTCAAGGATGCCGACGGCCTGCTCAGCCTGGACACGGGCGCCTTCGTCGCGGCACTGGAGTTCGCCAGTGGCCGAAGCCCGGTCGTTCTGGGCAAACCGTCGCCCGATTTCTTCCGGTCGGCTCTCGCTGATTTGAACTGCCCCGCGGCCGAAGCAGTCATGGTCGGTGACGATGCCGAGAGCGATGTGGCTGGTGCCCTGCGCGCCGGACTTGGCGCGGCGCTGCTCGTGCGGACCGGCAAATACCGCCCCAACGATGAAACACGCTTCGATCCGGCTCCCACCGCGGTGGCGGATGACCTCGCAGCTGCCGCGGACTGGATACTCAGCCACGCCGAAGCCTGACCGGCGCCTCTCCGAAAGCTCTTGAAAACGCCCTGGAAAATGCCGCGGCGGACGAGAAGCCGGTCCGCCCGGCGATATCGGCCATGGCGATGCGCGTGTCGACCACCAGACGGCGGGCGGCGCTGAGGCGCAGTCTCAGGTAATAAGCACCGGGCGTCTCGCCTATCGACTTGCGGAAGATGCTCTCCAGCGTTCGCGCCGTCACGCCGGCGCGCTTGGCGACAGCATCGATGGTCAGCGGCTGGTCGACATGGGCTTCCATCAGCCGGATCGCCTGCGCCAGCCGTGGGTCATAGCCGTCGAGCCGGCCGAGCGAGACCAGCGGCTGCGCGTCGGTGGCCGCGCGCGCCTGGTCGTAGATGAAGACGCTTGCCACATCGAGCGCGGCCGCCATGCCGAGCCTGGTGCGGACCAGATGCAGCATCAGGTCGAAGGTCGGCGAGGCGCCGCCGGAGGTGAAGACCGGCCCGTCGATCACGTAGCGGTCCGGCCGCACATCGACGCCGGGGAACGCGGCCGAAAAATCCTCCATGTCCTCCCAATGCGTCGTGGCGCTGCGGCCTTCGAGAAGGCCGGCCCGAGCCACCAGCCAGGTGCCGGCCTCGACCCCGCCGCAGGCGCGCGCGGCGCGCGCCGCCCGCCGCAATCCCGCAAGCAGCGCCGATGTGGCATAGTTCTGCGTGCCGAAGCCGGCG
>JBFLWR010000462.1:0-4787 GCA_040755925.1 Pseudomonadota bacterium | reverse complement strand
CCTGCCCCTGCAGCAACCGAACCGGCCAAGCCGGCACAGGCGGCGCCTGCCGAAGCAAAGCCGGCCGAGACCAGCCATGTGATCGCCGCAGGCGATACCTATTGGGTCCTGGCGAAGCAAGCCTATGGCGACGCCACCAAGTGGAGGCTGATCTTGGAGGCCAACAAGGACTACAAGCCACGCCGTCTGCCGCTGGGCGCGACGCTGACCATTCCTGCAGCGAAGTAAGCAAATCCCGGCACCCACCCGGCTTCCCGGCGGGTCTTCTGTTTTCGGGTGGAAATGCGATGGCGTCGTGATCCTCTCCGAAAAGTTGCAGACTTTTCGGAGAGGATCACGCTTTGGAAACAGCATTTGGAGCGAATTGGTGATTCAATGACAGCCCATCTCGCTCTAAGGTGCGGCCAGACGCGGCATTGAAAACCGGCAGGGCATCGCTAGTTTCGCCGCGTGGAGACCGTGATGACCCTTGCCACCCCTATCAATGCGAAAGCCGCCGAGACCGCCAGCCCGACGCCGGCCGGCGCTGCTGCGGTGAAAGCAGGCAAGATCGGCATCATGCTGGTCAATCTCGGCACGCCCGACGGCACTGAATTCAAGCCGATGTGGCGCTACCTCAGGGAATTCCTCTCCGATCCCCGCGTCATCGAACTCAACAAGGCGATCTGGTATCCGATCCTCTACGGGCTGGTGCTGACGACGCGGCCGAAGAAGTCCGGCGCCAACTACGCCAGGATCTGGAACCGGGAAAAGAACGAGTCGCCGCTGCGCACCTTCACCCGCGCGCAGGCCGGGAAGCTGGCCGCAGCACTCGGCGACCTGCCCAATGTCACGGTCGACTGGGCGATGCGATACGGCAATCCCTCGACCGAAAGCGTCGCACGACGGCTGGTCGAGCAGGGTTGCGAGCGCATCCTCACCGTTCCGCTTTATCCGCAATATTCGGCGACGACGACGGCGACCGCCAACGATCAGCTGTTCCGGGCATTGATGAAGATCAGGCATGCGCCAGCGATCCGCAGCGTGCCGCCCTATTACGACGAGCCGGTCTACATCGAAGCGCTTGCCCATTCGATCGAGAAGCATCTCGCGACGCTCGATTTCGAGCCGGAGGTCGTGATCACCTCCTATCATGGCATCCCGAAACCCTATTCCGACAAGGGCGACCCTTATCAGGCGCATTGCCTGGAGACGACGCGGTTGCTGCGGGCAAGGCTCGGCTGGGACGAGAAGAAGCTCATCACCACCTTCCAGTCCCGCTTCGGCGCGCAGGAATGGCTGCAGCCTTATACCGACGTCACCGCCGAGAAGCTGGGCAAGGACGGCGTCAAATCGATCGCCATCGTCAATCCAGGCTTTTCCGTCGACTGCATCGAGACGCTGGATGAGATCGGCCGCGAGGTGGCCGAGACCTTCCACCATGCCGGCGGCGAGAAGTTCGCCCACATTCCCTGCCTCAACGACAGCGCCGAAGGCATGGCGGTGATCGAGGCGCTGGTGCGACGCGAGCTTTCAGGCTGGGTGTGATCGGCTTCATCGATCGACCTTGAAACGGGTGCGCAAAAGCTTCGGCTAACCAATATTAGCGATCACCTGATTGTAACAATGCGGAAACACACTTAAGTGATTCCGTGAGGTCGCCGCCTTTGAGGGAGAAACGAAATGGGTTTCAGCGGTTTCGACATTGCCATCATTGTTCTTGTCTTCCTGGTCGTCATCCTTCTTTTCAAAGGCATCAGGACGGTGCCGCAGGGTTATAACTACACGGTGGAACGGTTTGGCCGTTACACCAAGACGCTGACCCCTGGCCTCAACATCATCAATCCCATTTTCGAGCGCATCGGCGCCAAGATGAACATGATGGAGCAGGTGCTCGATGTCCCGACGCAGGAGATCATCACCCGCGACAACGCCATCGTCGGCGTCGACGGCATCGCCTTCTTCCAGATCCTCAACGCGCCGCAGGCCGCCTACCAGGTCTCCGGCCTGCAGAACGCCATCCTGAACCTCACCATGACCAATATCCGCACCGTCATGGGCTCGATGGATCTCGACGAGTTGCTCTCCAACCGTGACGCCATCAACGAGCGCCTGCTGCGCGTCGTCGACGAGGCGGCGCACCCGTGGGGCATCAAGATCACCCGCGTCGAGATCAAGGATATCAACCCGCCGGCCAACCTCATCGAATCGATGGGCCGCCAGATGACCGCCGAACGCAACAAGCGCGCCCAGATCCTGGCCGCCGAAGGCCTCAAGCAATCGCAGATCCTCGAGGCCGAGGGCCGCAGGGAAGCAGCCTTCCGCGACGCCGAGGCGCGCGAGCGCTCGGCCGAGGCCGAAGCCAAGGCGACGCAGGTTGTGTCGGAAGCGATCTCCAAGGGCGATGTCCAGGCGCTCAACTACTTCATCGCCCAGAAATACACCGAGGCGCTGACCAAGATCGGCTCGGCTACGAACAGCAAGATCGTGCTGATGCCGCTGGAGGCCTCGTCGCTCATCGGCACGCTGGGCGGCATCGGCGAGATCGCCAAGGAAGTGTTTAAGAACGACGGCAACACCGGCACGCAACGGCAGACGGCGCGCCCGCCGGTGGTTCGTCCGAACGACAACTGATGTCTGCAGCATAGGTGGGCATTATGATCGACCGCATCGTTTCCGAACTCGGGCCCTGGAACTGGATGGTCCTTGGCATCGTGCTTCTGGTGTTGGAAGTGGTGGCGCCCGGCGTCTTCATGCTGTGGATCGGCATCGCCGCCCTCATCGTCGGCGCGGTGTCGCTGCTCTTCTGGGACGCGGCCTCCTGGACCTGGCAGGTCCAGGTTCTCGTCTTCCTGGTTCTCGCCGTGATCTCGGCCTTTGTCGGCAGGAGACTGTCGGTCGCGCGCCACGATACGACCGACCAGCCGCTGCTCAACCGCCGCGGCGCGCAGATGGTCGGCCGCACGGCGACGCTCGCCGAGCCGATCAAGGACGGCCGCGGCCGCATCCGGCTGGGCGACACGCTGTGGCGCGTCTCCGGTCCGGACCTGCCGGCCGGAACACAGGTGCGCGTGACGGGAGCCGCGGACACCGATCTGGAGCTGACAGTGGAGGCCGTCTAGGCTGACAGGTCCGGTTGGAGTGCGATTCAGGTGAGACCGGCCTCACCTGAATATCGGCGCATCCTAGGCCGCGCCGATGCGCAACAGATCATGCAGGTGTACAAGCCCGACAGGTCGCTTGTTTTCCACCACCATCAGGCTGGTGATGGCTGATGTGTTGATGGTCTGCAGCGCCGTTGCCACCAACGTGTCGGGCGCCGCTGTCTTCGGCTTCTTCGTCATCACCTCATCGACGCTCATCGCCAGGAGATCGCTGGCGATGTGGCGACGGATGTCGCCGTCGGTAATGATGCCGATCAGCGCGCCGTCGGCGCCGGTGATCGCCACGCAGCCGAAACCCTTGCGCGACAATTCCACGATCGCCTCGCGCATGCCGGTTCCCGACGACACCACCGGCAGCCGCTCGCCGACATGCATGATTTCGCGCAGTTGCGTCAGGTTGGCGCCCAATTGGCCGCCCGGATGGAAGGTGCGGAAATGGTCCGGCGTGAAGCCGCGCGCCTCGAGCAGCGCGATCGCCAACGCATCGCCCATCACCAACTGGAGCAGCGCCGACGTGGTCGGCGCCAACCCGTGCGGACAGGCCTCCGGCACGGACGGCAGGAGCAGCACCACATCGGCCGCGCGCGCCAGCGCGGAACTCTCGCCGGACGTGATGGCGATCAATGGGATCGAAAAGCGTCGGGAATAGGCGACGATGCCCATCAATTCCTTGCTCTCGCCCGACCACGACATGGCGATGATGGCGTCGTCCCTGGCAATCATGCCGAGATCGCCGTGATTGGCCTCGGCCGGATGGACGAAGAAGGCGGGCGTGCCAGTCGAGGCAAGCGTGGCGGCGATCTTGGAACCGATATGGCCGCTCTTGCCGACGCCGGTGACGATGACGCGGCCTTCGATCCGCGAGATGAGCTCGATGGCGGCGGCGAAAGGTTCGGCCAAGCCGTTGTCGAGCGCGGCGGCAAGCGCTGCCACCCCGGCCTGTTCCGTCGCCACGGTTCTGAGCGCCGATTCGATCGCGGCCTGCCTGTCCGGCCGCTTTCTTTCTGGGGACCCCGCTTGCATGGCCGATGCGATTACCGCTTTGCCGCGCGCCTGTCCAACGGAATTGCCGTTTCGTGCTTTTCGAGCCGATGCAATCGGCCCGCCTCAACCCTCCGTTAACCATCCGCATTTACGGTTCGGTAAGTATGGCGCGCCTGCGCCGCGCAAGCAGTGGTGATGATGTCCGGGGCCCAGGCTGAACAGAAACAAGGTCGAACGGGCATAGCCGTCAGCGCGCTGCTGCTGACGGCGAGCGTGTTCGCTTTGCTGCACTCCGCACCGGCATTTGCGCAAGACACCGGACTGCGAGGCGAGGTTTCCGAATCAGCCATCTTGGCTGACCAGCAGCGCAAGGCCAGGCAGATGCGGGCGCAGGGATCGCAGGATCAAGCCGCGCCGGCGCCCACCGCTCAGGATACACCAACGAACCCCTATCAGCCGGCGAGTCCAGGCGCCGTTCCCGACGACGACCAGGCGGGTGCGACGGGCAGCATTTTCGACCAGCCGCAGGCGACTGACGATCCCCTCGCCAACAACACGACGCCTGCCCAACCGCGCCGGCCCTCGACAGCCAGGCAGCGAGCCGACGACGCCAAGGCGAAAGCGGATGCCAAGACAGCCGACAAGAAAAAGGCCAAGAAA
>JBFLWR010000461.1:0-21696 GCA_040755925.1 Pseudomonadota bacterium | reverse complement strand
AGCCGACATAGCCGGGCGGCGCGCCCTTCAGCGTCGAAACAGTGTGCGCTTCCTGGAACTCCGACATGTTGATCGAGATCAGGTTCTGCTCGCCGCCATAAAGCGTCTCGGCCAGCGCCAGCGCCGTCTCGGTCTTGCCTACGCCGGAGGGACCGCAAAGCAGGAAAACGCCAACCGGCTTTTCCGGCGCGCCAAGGCCGGCGCGGCTGGTCTGCACGCGCCTGGCGATCATCTCCATCGCGTGATCCTGGCCGACCACTCGCTCGGACAGAGTTGCTGCCAGCTTGAGCGCCTTCTCGGTCTGGCTGGAAAGCATGCGTCCCGTCGGAATGCCGGTCCAGTCCTGCACCACGGCGGCCACCGCGTTGCGATCGACCGAAGGCAGGATCAGAGGCGTCTCGCCCTGAGCCTCGGCGAGCTCCGCCATCAGTTCGCGCAGCCGCGCAAGATCGGCTTCCGCGAGCGAGGCGTCGGACGCGGCTTCTGTTGAAGCCGTTTCAGCCTTTGCGACATCGGCCCTTGCTTTCGCAGTCGTGCCTTTCCGGGGCTTCGTCTCGCCAGACCCGCCCCCAGCTGCCTTTTCCTCGTGCTCCTCCGCTGGCGCAGCGCCTGCGTCCGCCGCGGCCGCCTCTTCCTCGACCGCATCGAGCGGCACGCCCTCGCCGCGCAGCCTCGCGCGCAGGTCGAGGATCTCGTTCACAAGCGCCTTCTCCCGATCCCAGCGCGCCTGGGCGGCAGCCAAAGTGCTCTCGGCTTCCGCAAGGCCGGCTTGGACGCGGGCCTGCCTATCGGCGACATCGATGCCGATTGCCGACTCGCGACCGATGATGCCCTGCTCGACTTCGAGCGCCTGACGGCGGCGCAGGATGTCCTCGACTTCAGCCGGCGTCGCATGCTGCGAGACGGCGACGCGGGCGCAGGCGGTGTCGAGCAGGCTGACAGCCTTGTCCGGCAGCGGACGCGCCGGGATGTAGCGGTGCGAGAGGGAAACGGCCGCCTCGATCGCCTCGTCGAGTATCTGCACCTTGTGGTGCTGCTCCAGCACGCCGGCAACGCCGCGCAGCATCAGTACGGCCACCGCTTCCGACGGCTCGTCGATCTTGACCACCTGGAAGCGCCGGGTGAGAGCCGGGTCCTTCTCGATATGCTGCTTGTATTCGGCCCAGGTGGTCGCCGCGATGGTGCGCAGTTCGCCGCGCGCCAGCGCCGGTTTGAGCAGATTGGCGGCATCGCCGGTTCCCGCCGCGCCGCCGGCGCCGATCAGCGTGTGCGCCTCGTCGATGAACAGGATGATCGGCACCTCCGAGGCCTGCACCTCGTCGATCACCGCCTTCAGGCGCTTTTCGAACTCGCCCTTGACGCTGGCTCCCGCCTGCATCAGGCCGACATCGAGCATGCGCACGCTGACGTTCTGCAACGTCGGCGGCACATCGCCCTGGGCGATGCGCAGGGCAAACCCCTCAACCACCGCCGTCTTGCCGACGCCCGCCTCGCCGGTCAGGATCGGGTTGTTTTGCCGGCGTCGCATCAAGATATCGACGATCTGCCTGATCTCGGGGTCGCGGCCGACAACCGGATCGATCTTGCCGTCGCGGGCGCGCTGGGTGAGATCGGTGGCGTATTTGGCTAAAGCGGAATCCCCGCCCGGACCACGCTTCGGCGGCGTCTCGGCGGCAGGAGCAGCAAAAGGTGAGCCGGCCTCGAGCGACCCGTCGGTGACGTCGGCGAAGCGGCCAATCACGCCATCGGCATCGATCTTATCGAACTCCGCGCTGATCTTCGAGATCAGGCCTTCCAGGACCGGCGTCTTCAGGCAGGCGAGAAGAATGTGCGCGCTGCGCACCTCCTCCACGCCGAACTCCAGCGTTGCCAGGTTCCAACCCTCCTGGATGGCGTGGAAGATGTGATCGGAGAACTCTTCCACCGAAGTGGCGCCGTAGGGCAGCTTGTCGGTCGCGCGCGTCATATCCGCCGTCAGCCGGCTGGCATCGACGCCAGCGTCGGCGACGATCATCTGCACGTCCGATCGCTCGGACAACACCAGTTGCTGGATGAAATGCACGAGCTCGACATAGGGATTGCCTCGCAGCTTGGCCGTATCGGCCGCTGCCTTGAAGGCCCGCACCCCCGTGGCGTTGAGCTTGGCAACCAGTTCCTTGCGCTTGAAGCTCTGCGATGACCGGCGCTGTTCCATTCGAACCTGCTCCCGAAATCTGCCGGCCGCACCCTGCCATATAAGCGGCGGCTTGACAAAGCATGCGACGGGATAAAGCGCTCCGCATCTGCTCGGGCGGCACTTCCCGGTTACAAAAGTCTTACATACCCATGCAACAAACACCGGATTACCGCCCGGGCTATGCGAGCCATTTCACATACCGGGTCCGGTAATCGCGCAATGGGTTTCGCCAAATGAGAACGGCTGCGTTTAGCTTCCGTTAGTTTTTGAGCGGATGCTCAATTGTCGTGGTGCGGGGCCAGTGATAACGTTACGTCACATAGGTCTCAGGGCCGCTGGCTGGGGGTAAGTGTGATTGATCTCGCACTCTGGCTGAATCCTCTGAACGGTGAGAATCCGTCGGGAGAGGACTTGCGCAACGACCCGGCCTTTCACGAGCTGGAGCGCCTGACCGAGCTCCAGGTCAAGGTCGTTCACGATGGCGGCAGCAAGAGCTCGCAATCCACCATTCCGGTCGATTGGGCGGCAGTTCTCGAAAAGGCGGAGGAACTGCGTTCCCGGGGCCGCGATATGCGCCTTCTGGTCATCGTCGTCCGGGCTTTGGCCAACGAAGAGGGGCTTGCCGGCCTCGCGCAGGGCCTGACCCTGATCGCCAAGACCTTGGAGCAATATTGGGACACGATGCACCCGGCCCTGCGGGCGAGCTCGTCGCCGCGCGACGCCGCGCTGCGACGCATCAATGCCCTGCTCGACCTCCAGAACGGCCAGGAAGGCCTGTTGGCGAACCTCAGGCAGATAGTTTTCTTCTCGCCGCGCGCGATCGGTCCGATCAGCGGGCGCGATCTGGAACAGGCCGCGCTCGACGAGCGCGTCATGCTGCAGGAAGCGGCTTCCGGCCTCGGCGCGGCCGAAAAGGCCGCGCTGACCAGCGCGCACAACCAGCTGTTGAACCGCGTGCGTACCGGATGCGCGGCGCAGATCGACCAGGCCGGCGACGCGATGACATCGCTGCTCGCCGATGCCCGCGCCGCAATCGCCGCCCTCGACGCCGTGGACGCGGCGCTCAATCCGCGCATCGACGGCAATGGCGCCACGATCCCGGAATTGAAGAAGTTCCTGCAGCGTTTGTTGACGAGCCTGGAGCGGTACTCCAGCGCCGGCGCCGTGACGAATGGCGCGGCGAAATCCGCCCCGCCGCCGGCGGAACCGGCAGCAGCGCCCGCCCGAAACGGTCATGGAGCCGAGACGATGCCAAGTGTGGCAAGCTACGCGGAACCGGGCGCCGGACTGCCCGACCGGATCAGTTCGCGCGACGATGTTGTCAAATGCCTCGACCTCGTGGTGGCGTTCTACGACCGCACCGAACCGTCGAGCCCTATACCGCATCTCGCCCGCCGCGTGCGCCGGATGGTGCACATGGATTTCGTAGAACTGATGGAAGATCTGGCCCCGTCGGGGCTCAAGGAGTTCCGGCTGCTTGCCGGTATCCAGGATCCCAAGAAGTCGGCCTAGAAGGATGAAAGGGAACAAGCATGCCAGCTGAAAGCAAAGCGAAGGTCATCGAAAGAAACCGCGCACCGCGCGTGCAGATTGCCTACGACGTTGAAACCTATGGCAGCCCGACGACGATCGAACTGCCGTTCGTCATGGCCGTGATGGCCGACCTTTCAGGCGCTTCGCAGACCAGGGAAGCTTCCAAGTCTGTACTGGACCGCGCCTTCGTCGAAACCGACGCCAACCGCTTCCCCAAATTCATGGAAGCGATGGGCCCGAGGGTGAAGGCCCGCGTCAAGAACACCCTGCCGCAAGCCGAAGGCGCCGAGCGGGATGAAGAGCTCGCAGTCGATCTCACCTTTGCCAAGATGGGCGACTTCGCTCCCGACAAGATAGCCGAACAGGTGCCGCAACTGGCCGAAATCCTCAAGATGCGGCGCCAGCTCGAAGAGCTGCTCGGCTTCATGGACGGCCGCGTCGACGCCGAGAAGCGCATCGCGCAGCTTCTCAACAACGAGCCGCTACTGAGCAAGATCGCCACCCAGGCGATGTCCGACGGCAAGGGCGAGGAGTAAGACCATGGCTGAACAGCAAAAGACCGCAGCCGCCACCGCCGAGGCGGAAGCCATCGATCTCGGCGAATTCAGCGGCCTTCTGGAAAAAGATTTCAAGGTCAAGAAGGACGACAGCGAGAAGCTGCAGCAGCTGGTGCGCAACCTGGCGCTGGCCGCGCAATCGCGCTCCGAAACCACAACCATTTCGTCAAACGCGATCAAGTCGATCAAGTCGCTGATCGCCGGCATCGACAAGATGCTGACGACGCAGGTCAACGAGATCCTGCACGCGCCGGAAGTGCGCGAGATGGAAGGCACATGGCGCGGCCTCTGGTACCTCATCAACAACACCGAGACGGACGCGAAGCATCTCAAGATCCGGGTGATGAACATCTCCAAGGAGCAGTTGGCCGACACGCTCGAAGACTATGAAGGCCAGATGTGGGACCAGAGCCCGATCTTCAAGAAGGTCTACACGGACGAATATTCGATGCTGGGCGGCGAGCCGATCGGCTGCATCGTCGGCGCGTACGAATTCTCCAACCACCCGCGCGACGTCGGGCTGCTGCGCAACATTTCGGGCATCTGCGCTTCCGCGCACACGCCCTTCATCGCCGCCGCCTCGCCGCGCCTGTTCCGCATGGACAGCTGGCAGGAACTGCCCAATCCGCAAGACCTGCAGATGATCGTGAATAACCCGGCCTACGCCTCGTGGCAGTCACTGCGCGAGAGCGAGGACGCCCGCTACATCGGGCTCACCATGCCGCGCGTGCTGGCACGCCTGCCCTACGGCTCCGAGACCGTGCCGGTGAAAGGCTTCACCTTCGAGGAGGAAGTGGGTGGCGACCACAACAAGTATGTCTGGATGAACGCCGCTTTCCCGATGGGCGTCAACATCAACCGCAGCCACAAGCTCTATGGCTGGGGCACCCAGATCCGCGGCGTCGAGAATGGCGGCACGGTACTCAACCTGCCGGTGCATGCCTTCCCGACCGACGACGGATCGATCGCGATGAAATGTCCGACGGAGGTGGCGATCGACGACCGGCGCGAAGCGGAACTCGCCAAGCTCGGCTTGATGCCGATCCTGCACCGCAAGAACACCGACCTTGCGGCCTTTATCGGCGCGCATTCGCTGCAGGACGACGAGACGCGAGCCGGCAGGCTTGTCGACCCGGACGCGCAGTCCAACGAACGGCTCAGCGCCAACTTGCCTTACCTCTTCCCGGTGTCGCGTTTCGCGCATTACCTGAAGGCGATCGCGCGCGACAAGATCGGCTCGTTCAAGGAACGCACCGACATGCAGATCTGGTTGACCGAATGGATCAACCGGTACGTGCTGGCCAACCCTGCATTTGCCGACGACAAGGCGCGCGCCAAGCGTCCGCTCGCGGCGGCGGAAGTCCAAGTTGACAGCGTCGAAGGCCGGCCCGGTTACTACAATGCCCGTTTCTACCTGCGCCCGCACTACCAGCTGGAAGGCATCAACGCCTCGCTCCGGCTGGTGTCGGAGCTGCCGTCAGTAAAGGGCTGAAAAATCAGAAGCTAAATCATCTTCTTTTTCAAAGCGGTGGAGAAAGACTATGCCTGACAGAGCCGATGCGCCTTTGATGAAAATCGACGGCTTTCTGAAAGTCCCGGATATCAAGGGTCCGAGCAAGCGCGACGGCCACGAGGACGAGATCGAGATCCATGGCGTCGATTACAAGATGGTCGCGCCCTACGACCCGAATTCGCTGTCGCGACGCGGCCGTGTGTCGATGGGAATGATCAAATTCCTAAAGCACTACGACAAGTCGTCGCCGTACCTGCAACAGGCGCTGTTTGAGAACAAGGCGCTCAGCGAGGTGGTGTTTTCGGCACGCCGCACCATTGACGGGGCGACCAGCGACTACCTGGTTGTGACACTCACCGAAGCCTCGGTCATGGAGTACGACATGCGTCAGGACGCCCACGAGGCGGACCTGATCGAGGAACAGGTCAGCTTCGCCTACAAGAAGATCAAGTTCGTCTACGACAAGAACGACGAGGTTGAAATGGACGTCTATGTCGGCAAGTGAGGCCAAGCGGCTTGGCGCCAAAGCGCAGCCTACCGGCAGCAGCCGGGCAAAACGCGAGGCGGTTCAACCATCCCTATGGGATCGTCTCGTCAACGACCTGCCCGGATTGACGTCGGAGATCGGCGGGCTGCGCCGCATACTGGAAGAAGAACTCGGCGCCGAGCGCGTCGAGTCTCTTCTTGCAGGCAGTGCTCGCACCATCGATGCCGACGCCGAACTCGCACCCGAGCAGAAACGGCGCTTGCACCGGCTGATCCTCCAGACGGAGCACCGCGCCGAAATCGAAAGTCGGGGGGTGGTGGTATCGGCCCGCGTGCTTCGGGAAGCCGTCCGGCGCGACATAGAAGCGTTGTTCAACACCGAGCGTTTCGAGTCCGTGCCGATGCTTTCCGACGCCGAGCACGAACAGCCGCTCGACGAACTGCCGGCGCTCGCCGACTTTCCGGAAGTTCGGCGCAGCGTGGTCAATTATGGCGTACCCTCTTTCTCCGGCCGGTCGTCGCGGGATTTCGACCGCGACACGCTGGCGCGCGAGATCCGGGCGGTGCTTGCCACCTTCGAGCCCCGCTTGAAAGAGAGCGCCACGACCGTCAACGTCACCCTCGGCGACAAGAGCGTCGGTCTGAAGATCGAGATCGACGCCGTGCTGATCATGACGCCGACGCCAGAACGCATGAAGCTGCGCACCACGATCAATCTCGAGAACGGCCTGGCGCGAACCGAATTTAGGGAGACCTGAGATGGATCGGGTCTTCGTGGAATACTACGAAGAGGAACTGACCCATATCCGCGCGCTGGCCGCGGAATTCGCGGACATGCATCCGGCGGTTGCCCGCAATCTTTCCCTCGATACCGTTCCCTGCCCCGACCCTTATGTGGAACGGCTGCTCGACGGCGTCGCCTTCCTCGCCGCGCGGACGCGGCTCAAGGTCGATGCCGAACGCTCGCGCTTCTCGCGCGCCGTGCTCGACGTTCTTTATCCCGACCTCGTAACGCCGGCGCCGGCGACGGCAATGGCCGTGCTGAAGCCCGGCCAGCAGGTGCAGTCCATGACCGGCGGGCACGCCGTCGCGCGCGGCACGCGGCTGGTTTCCAGCCTGCATCCGGGGCTTTCCACACGCAGCACATTCACCACCGCGCAGGAAGTGACGCTGTGGCCGATAGCAATCACCGCGGTTAGTTACTTCCAGGACCGCAGCAGCCTCGCGGCCGCCGGCATCGGGCCGATCGGCGGCGTGCGCGGCGAGGCGGCGCTGCGCATTGCGCTTGCCCCTACGGGCAAGGGCAAGCTCGGCGAACTCGCGCTCGACCGGCTGGATCTCCATTTCGCAGGGCGCGCGAAGGCGCCGCTCATCTTCGACGCGATCTTCGGCGCCTGCTCGGCGGCCGGCGCGCGGGCAGAAGGCAAGACCAATCCGATATCGCCCCTGCCTGAGCCGGAAATGGTCGGCATCCGCGACGACGAGGCGCTGATGCCCCGCACGCGCCCCACCTTCGAAGGATACCGGCTGCTGCGCGAATATTTCATGATCCCCGAGCGCTTCCACTACGTGCGGGTGTCGGGCATGCAGCCTGTGGTGCGCGATTGCGAAGCAGGGCTGGAGATCATCTTCCTGTTTCGCCGCCCGGCGCCTGAACTTGCCGATCTGACGCCCGCCGATTTCGAGCTCTTCGTCACTCCGGTCATCAATCTCTTCGAACGCGAGTGCAATATCGTCGAAATCGATCCGCGGCGAACGCGGCAGGTGCTGCATGCCGATCGCACGCGGGCACGGGATTTCGAGATTTTTCGGGTCACCCGGGTAGAGGATGCCGAGGCCGAGGGCGGCGAGGCCGAGATTCCGGAGCTGTTCAGCCTGGGGCAGAATCGCGGCAGCGGCTGGGTCTATTCGACCGAACGACGCCCGCGCCGCGCCGCCGAAGACGAGCGACGCGATGGCCTGACCCGCACGTCCTATACCGGGGACGACGTTTTCCTTGCGGTGTCGCGTCCGGCAGGCAGTCGGGCGAACCGGCCGCTCAGGCGCCTCGACGTGATGGCACTTTGCACCAACCGCGACCTGCCGATCCTTGACGACACCCCGACGCTGACCCTGGAAACAGCCGATCCGGTCGAAGCGGTGAGGCTGCTCGGCGCACTGCGCCCGCCGCAGCCGGCGATCCCTGCCTCGCTGCCGGCGGGAGCCCAGGGGGAGTCCCGCGCCGATAATCTCGCCTGGCGCCTGGTGGCGCAATTGTCGCTGAACTTCCTCAGCCTCGCCAAGGAAGGCCGCGGCGTCGATCCGCTGCATGCGCTGCTCGACCTCTATGCCGACCGCGGCGACCCGAGCCTCGCCCGCAACGCGCACTCGATCGTCCGCATCGACTCCCGCCCGGTCATCGAGCGGCTCAAGATCGACGGGCCGATGTGCTTCGGACGCGGAACGGAGGTGACGCTGCATGTCGACCAGTCGGTGCTGGCGGGCCAAAGCACGCTGCTGCTTTCGGCGCTGCTGTCGCGACTGTTTGCCCGCCATGCTGGGATAAACGGCTTCGTGCGGACCCGCACGCGGCTGCTGCAGAAGCAGGAGGATGTGCCATGGCCGATGACGCCCGGCAATCGCCACCTGATCTAGCGCGGCCGGCTGCCAACGAAGCCGAGGCGCTGTCGGAAGGCTTCGACTTCTTCGAGCTGCTGCGCCGCTTGGAACAGCGACGCGGATTGTTCGGGCATTCCGGAACCGGGGACCGCGAGCCGGCAAGGCTCGGCCAGCATGTGCGCCTGAGCTTCTCAGCGAGGGACGTGGTCAAATTCCAGGACGCCAAGGACAAGGCCCCGGCGCGGGTGACCGTCGCCAATCTCGGCCTGCTCGGGCCGGAAGGGCCGATGCCGCTCCATCTGACGCGCTGGGTCCTCGACAGGCTGTCGCAGCGCTGGTTCACCGGCGCCGACGCCGAACAGACCAGCGACACGACCTTCGTCGACTTCGTCAACATCCTGCAGCATCGCATGATCGCGCTCTACTACCGTGCATGGGCCGACGCGCATCCGGCGGTGCAGGTCGAACGTTCGATCGGGGGACGCGTTCGCGCCATGCTGGAGGCGATGTCCGGGATCGGCCTTCCGGGCACCCAGGATGCCGAGCTCGACACGGTGCGGCTGCGCCAGGCTGGATCACTGGCCAACCAGGTTGACGGTGCGGAGCGGCTGACGCTGTTCCTGGCCACGGCCTTCAAGGTCCCGGTACAGATCAAGGAATTCGTCGCCGCCTGGATCACCATTCCGAAGGCGCTGCAGAGCCAAGTCGGCAAGGCCTATGCGGCGCTGGGCGGCGGGGCAACGATCGGCCCGCGTGTCTTCAGCCGCCAGAGCCGGATCGAATTGCGCGTCGGCCCGCTCGGCCTCGACGACTTCAAGTCGTTCCTGCCCGGAGAACGGCGCCTCGCCCTGTTCAAGAAGGCGGTGCGCGATATGATCGGGGAAGCGCTCGACGTCGACCTGCGCATCGTACTGGCGCAGGAGGCAGTGCCGCTGCCGAAGATGGGAACCATCCAGCTCGGCCGAACCTCCTGGCTTTCACGCCCCGCCGAAAAAGGCGACGCCGACGATCTCAGGCTGCGCACCATCGTCGGCTGGCGGCCGGATATGGCGGAGGCAGCCGCATGAGCCTGCTGCTAACCCTGGAACAAGGCCCGCGCTCCCAGTTGGTCAGGCAGACCCGGCTGGACGAGGGCGAGCTGGTGATCGGCCGCAGCGCCGATGCCGGCTGGCAGATCGACGATCCGGACATGTTCGTCTCGCGAGCGCATTGCAAGATCAGCGGCGGCCGCGACGGCTATTACGTCACCGACACGTCGAGCAGCGGATTGTTCATCGACGATTCCGACAGCCCTCTGGGGACTGGCAGGTCGACACAGCTGCAAAGCGGCATGCGGCTGCGCATGGGGGACTATGTGCTCCATGTTGAGGTCCAGCCAAGCGCCGGCCATACATCGATCGGTCAGGCCCCAGTAGCGAACAATTCCGCGCGGGCATGGTCGCCGCCACAATCGCGCACGCCACCCAGCGGCGACGATTTCTTCTCGGCCCAGGTCGAGCAGGAGCCACAGCGGCCGCGCCCGGCAGGGCTGCCGGATCCATTCGAGCAGCCTGTGCCCGGAGCCTACGATCGCGCCTCGAGCCAACGCAGCTCGCCCGCCTTCGACGACCCGTTCAGCCTCGATCCGGTGGCAACGCCAGCCTCGAGCGACGAGCCCGCCGCCGGGCGGTCGGACCCGTTCGGTTTCGGCGACATGCCATCGCGCGGCGATACGCCTGACCCTGTGTCGAAGCCGTCCGGCTTCGACGATTTCAGCTTTGGACCGGCAGCGACGCCCACTGCCACCAGCGCCGACACAGCCGGCCGCAACGGGCGGCTCGCCGAGAAGCTGAAGGCCGCGCATCGATGGGAGACACCGGCGCAGGTGGACGCTCCTCCTGCTCCGCCGCCTCGCTCCGCTCCCGCGCCGAAGCCGTCGCGTCCGACGTCACCGGCGCCGAGCGACATGGCGCTGCGCGCCGCGTTCCTGCGCGGCATGGGCGTTGAAGAGGCCGATTTTCCCGGACGCGATCCGATCGCCGAAATGGAGAAGTTCGGGCGGGAATACAGGCTGATGCTCGATGGCCTGATGCAGCTCTTGCGCAAGCGCGCCGAGGAGAAAGGCAGCGCACGTGTTGCCCAGACCATGGTCGGCGCTTCCGAGGTCAACCCGCTCAAATTCCTGCCAACGGTCGAGGATGTCATCGTCACCATCATCGCGGAACGCAGTCCAGGCTTCCTCTCTGGCGAGGCGGCGATCGGCGACGCGGTCAAGGATCTCGCGCAGCATCACGTGCGCGCATGGCGCGGCGTCCAGGCGGCGCTCAGGCGCATGATCGACCGTTTCGATCCGGCCGCGATCGAGGAAGAGCTCAAGTCCAATTCGGCGATCGGCAATCTGCTGTCCGGCGGGCGCAACGCCAAATTGTGGGAGCTTTACCAGAAACGCCATCGCGACATCGCCCAGAGCGCGGAATCGAGCTTCCTGGGCGAGATCGGCGCAGACTTCAGGGACGCTTACGAAGAGGAGTAGGGAAATGATCGACAGACGTGAATTCATTGTTGCCCTTGGCGCGACCAGCCTGCTTGCGGCTTGCCAGAGCGGCCCGCCGAAACCATCGGTCATCTCGGTCAATGTGACCGGCGGCGCCGGCATGAATCCGGGACCGGGTGGCGGAGACCGGCCGGTGACCGTGCTGGTGATGCGGCTTGTCAGCACCGGCAAGTTCAACTCGGCCGATTATTTCGCGCTGCAGGGCGGCGCCAGCGGAGTGCTCGGGGCCGATCTGATCGGCATGGACTCGATCTCGGTGGCGCCCGGCAAGACGGCGGCCAAGACCATCACCGTCGAGCCGAACGCGACTGCGCTTGGCTTTGTCGCGCTGATCCGCGAGCCCGGCGGACGCAACTGGCGCACGACCAAGTCGGTGTCGCCGGGATCGAAATTCACCATCAATGTCGGCCTCGGCAAGGGCGGCATTTCAGCCTAGCAACTTAGAACAGTGCAGTGCAGAGAGTAGTGGCATGAGCGACGCAAACAGGGTGCTGTGGTCGGAGGGCCTGTTTCTTAGGACCCAGCATTTCCAGCAGCAGGACCGGTTCTTCGAAGGCATGGTGCGCGGCGCCTTGCAGGCCGGCCAGCTCCATACGTTCGGCTTCCAGCAGCTGACGCTCGACCAGTCGCTGCTCGATGCCGGCCAGGTGTCGATCGTGTCCGCCCGGGGCATCTTCCCGGACGGCACACCCTTCTCGATCCCGGAGCTGATGGACGCGCCCAAGCCGCTGCCGGTCACGGCCGACACCGGAGCCGGGCCGGTGCTGGTGGCGCTGCCGCTCGAGCCGCCCGGCGGAGTCGGATTCGATCCGGCGCATGCCGCGTCGACGGGTGCGCGCTATCACGGCAAGATCGTCCCGGTGCGTGACGCCGTGCAGGGCGGCGCCGATCCGGAGGACATCGAAATCGCCCGGCCGCAGGCCGTGCTGCTGGCGCCCGGCAAATCGGTCGGCGGCTATACCGCGCTGCCGGTCACCGATATCAAGGGCGTCCGTGCCGACGGCGGCGTCTCGCTAGACCAGGCTTTCCTGCCGCCAACGCTGATTACCGGCGCTGTGCACTGGTACCGGCAATTGCTGCAGGAGGTCGTCACCGGCCTCGACCAGATCGCCGAGGCGCATGGCAAGATGGTTATGGGTGGGGCCGGCCGCAGCGTCGAGGACCTTTTGATGTTGCACCTCGCCAATGCTGCCCGACCGCGCCTTGCGCATATGCTCGCCCAGGATGTCTTCCATCCGGCCGAGCTCTATCTCGAGCTTGCGGGCCTTGCCGGCGAGATGGCCACCTATGGCTCCAGTTCGCGGCGGCTCGGCGAATTGCCGGCCTACGACCACATGGCGCCCGGCCCCGCCTACATGGCGCTGGCGGATGCCTTGCGTTCGCTCATCCTCAGCCTGCGCTACATCGAGCCGAAATCGCGTGCGCTGCCGGTCATGCGGCACGCGACCAATGTATGGAAGGTGCGCATCGACAACCCAAAGCTGCTTGTCGCCAGCCGCATCGTCATCCGCGTCGGCTCCGAGCTTTCGGAGGACGCCCTGCGAAAGATCTTCGTCAACCAGGCGACCGTCGGCTCGGCGGACCAGTTCGAGGGGCTGTGGAAATCGCGCCTGCCCGGCATTCCGCTGAAGCCGCTGCATTCGCAGCCGCGCGAAATCCCCTATGACGGCGACAGGCTTTGCCTGGAGCTGGACCAGAAAAGCGAGCATTGGGCCTCGCTGCTCGATGCACCCGGCTTCGTCATTGGCGTTTCCGGGGTGCTGCCGAGCGAGCCGCAGGTCGACTGCTATTCGGTGAACAGGTGAGGCCATGAGCCGGGATGATCCTTTCGGACTGTCGGAGGATCGCGAACGCACACGCATCCGGCTGACCGGTGCCGCGCCGCGGCCGATGGTGCCGTTGGCGCCGGGCGTGCCGGTCAAAAGAGCGCGGGCGCATCCCAATACGCTCATCAACATCTTCGCGCCGCTGCTCGAATTCGCGCCCGAGCTCGAAAGCGCGCTGGCGCCGGAGAATCCCGAAGCGATGCGCACGCGCCTGCTCGATGAGCTGGTGCGTGCCCGCGATGCTGCGGTGGCTGCCGGCTCCTCGCTGGAGCGCGCCGACCAGGCGGCCTGGGCTGTAGCGGCGCTGCTCGACGATCTTGCGCTAAACACGCCATGGGGCGGCGCCAGCGCCTGGCCGCGCCAGCCGCTTGTGGTCATGCTGCGCGGCGACGTCGATGCCGGTACCCAGTTCTTCACGCGCCTCGACGAACTGGAGCGGCATCCCAACCGCGACCGCGAAATGTTGGAGCTGCAATATTACTGCCTGGCGCTCGGCTTCCGCGGCAAGTACCGCGTGCCCGGCCGTGCCGGCGACCGTTCGCTCAACGCCGTGCGCGTGGCAGCTGCGCGCTTCCTGCGCAATGCCGACGCCGAGGATGCACCGCTCTCGCCGAACTGGAAAGGAGTGATCGCTTCCGACGAGCCGCAGCGCTTCATCGTGCCGATCTGGGTGATGGCGCTGGCCGCGGTTGCAATCGCCGCGACCGCCTATGTCGGCCTATCGATGGGCTTGAGCAGCCAGGCGGTCGAACTCTCCGCGCTGGTGCGCACGCTGCCGCCTGCCTCGCGCGGCGACGTGACACGCGCCGCGCCCAAGCAGGATGCCCCCGAACCCGAAGCGCCGCAGCCGGTCGATTTCGCGCTGCTGCCCGAGTTCAAGGCCGCGGCTCCGGACGACCTCAAGGCAGCGCTGAGCGGCACCGAGAGCGTCTCGCTGGCCAAGCTCATCATCCAATCCTCCAACCCCGAGCTGTTCCAGTCGTCGCGGCCGACGCTGACTGAAGGCTATGAGCCGCTGATCGCTTCGATTGCCAAGGTGATCCTCGACAACAAGGAGCTGATCGGAAAAATCACCGTTGTCGGCCATACCGACAATGTGCGCCTGCAAAAATCCAACCCGCTTGCCAGCAACCAGCGCCTGTCCGAAGCGCGCGCCGAGACCATAGCCAAGCTTCTGGTGCAAGCAGGCGTGCCGCAGGAAAGCATCTCCTCCGAGGGCCGCGCCGAAACCGATCCGGTGGCCGACAACTCGACGCGCGAGGGCCGGGCGCTCAACCGGCGCGTCGAGGTCCTGGTCGAGAAGAGGCTCTGAGATGTTCATCCTGCGCTTCCTCTGGGCCGTTATCACCTCGCGTTTCCTGTGGACCCTGATCGGCATTGCGCTGCTGTCGCTGTTGATCTGGGTGTTCGGCCCGATCGTGCAGGTCGGCCCTTATGCGCCATTCGAATCCGACAATGTGCGCATCGCCATCATCGCCGGTCTGATCATCCTGTGGCTGATTTGGCTGATCATCGCGCAGCGCCGCGCTATCCGCGCCAATCGCATGTTCGTCGCCGAGATCGCAGCGCCCGTTGCCGAAAAGCAGCTCACGCCCGGCCAGGAGAGCGTCGCGGCCGTCGGCGCCAAGTTCGGCGAGGTGATGGCCGAGCTCAAGCGGCGCAAGCTCGGTGGCAGGAAATTCCTGCGCGAGATGCCCTGGTATGTGATCGTCGGTCCTCCGGCGACGGGCAAGACCACGGCGTTGCGCCAGTCCGGACTCAATTTCCCGATCGACCTCACCGACGATCTGCAGGGTGTCGGCGGCACGCGCAATTGCGACTGGTTCTTCTCGGAAAACGCGGTGCTGATCGACACAGCAGGCCGCTACGTCCAGCAGGAAAGCCAGCCGGACGTCGACGCGGCGGAGTGGCTGGGCTTCCTCGACCTGCTCAAGAAGCACCGAGGCCGCCGCGCGCTCAACGGCGTCATCGTCGCGCTGTCGATCGACGCGCTGTCGGAAGGCGACGAAGCGATCAAGGCGCATGGCAGAAAAATCCGCCGCCGGCTGGCGGAACTTAACGACCGGCTGGAGATCCGCCTGCCCGTCTACCTGATGCTGACCAAGGCCGACCTGATCAAAGGCTTCGAGGCGTTCTTCGGCGGCTTGTCGACGACGGCGCGCGAGCAGGTTTGGGGAACGACTTTCCCGCTCGATGCCCGCGTCAACGCGGGCACGATCCAGACCGAGCTTGCCAGGCTCGCCGCCGAACTGGAGCGGCGGCTGGTGCCGCGGCTCGAAGACGAGGACAAGCTTGGCCAGCGCGCCGAGATCTTCCGTTTCCCAGCGCAACTCGCCAGCCTCTCCGAGCCGATCCAGGTACTGGTTGAGGCGATGTTCGGCGAAAGCCGCTACGAGGAAGCCGCCTGGCTGCGCGGCCTCTATCTGACCTCGGCGACGCAGGAAGGCGCGCCGATCGACCGGCTAACCGCCGCCCTTTCCTCATCGTTCGGGCTGCCGCCGCGCCGCGCCATGCCGGCGGCGCGCGTCGAGAAGCGCAGCTTCTTCCTCAGGAACCTGCTCACCGAGGTGATCTTCAAGGAGGCCGGCCTCGGCACATTCGATCCGCTGGCGCAGCGCTGCCGCACCTGGATCTGGCGCGGGGCGGCGGCAGCCTGCGCGCTGGCCGCGCTGCTCGCCGGCGGACTGTTCACCTGGTCCTATCTCGATAACCGTAATGCGATCACCGAACAGGCCGGCCAGTTCGAGGCGCTGCAGCAGCCGCTAACGGACGTCGCCGCGATGCCGGCCGCGGTCGAGCAGCCGACCATGGACGGCGCGCTGGCGGCGATGGACGCGGTCGCGACGGCCCGCACTGCGCCGCCGGACGCGATCCACAATCTGCTTGGCCCGACCGCCTCGGCCGAGCTGGTACGCGCGCAGACGGACACCTACGACCGTGCGCTGCGCAACGTGCTGGAGCCGCATATGGTCGCTCTGCTGGAGGCCACGATGTGGCGGCAGATCCGCGATCCAGACTTCATGCTCGGCGCGCTGAAGACCTACCGTATGATGACCGGCCTGTCGCAGATGGACACCGACTTCGTCCAGAACTGGTGGGTGAACAGCCTGCCGCAATTCGCGTCGGCCGCACCCTTCCCGACCGCGGACGCCGAAGAGCACCAGCTTGCCGCGATCCGGCGCATGGCGGTCGACGACAGCTACATCGCGCCAGACAAGGAACTGGTCGCCGAGGCGCTGAAGACGGTGTGCACGATCTCGCTGCCGGAGCGCGCCTACAAGCAGCTTCTGGCAGACCCGGAAGTGGCGGCGGCCAAGGAATGGGTGCCGGCCAATTTCGCCGGACCGAACGGCGCCAAGGTGTTCGCGCGCCGCTCCGACAAGACGCTGCGCGTCGGCGTTCCAGGCCCCTACACCTATGCCGGCTTCCACGACGCGATCCTCGACCGTGTCGAGGATGTGGCCGGTCAGGCGGCGCTTGACCGCGCGGTGTTCGCCGGCGGCTGCTCGGAGAATTCGGAGACGTCGGTCTCGGCGCTGTCGGAAGACATACTGAAGCTCTACTACGACGATTACATCTCGCAGTGGGATAGCTTCCTGCGCGACATGCGGCTGGCGCCGCTGACCGATCTCAATGTCGCCAGCGAGAACCTCAAGGACCTCTCCAGCGCCGACTCCGCGTTGAAGCGCCTGCTGACCGCGGTCGTGCAGGAGACCGATTTGACCCGCTCCGACGATGCGGCGGCTAAGGACGCCGCCAACACAGGCTCGAAGCTCTTGAGCAAGCTCGGCAAATTGAGCAAGGTGGTGAAAACGGGCGCGAAATTGTTGCCCCGTGCCGGCTCGGCCGATCAGGTCGACATGACCGGCAGCCTGGTAGCCGAGCATTTCAAGCCGCTCAAGGGCACGATCGCCCAGGTCGACGGCCAGCCGCCGGCGCTCGACGCCGCCGTCGTGGCGCTGACGGCTCTGTCCAACGTGCTGCAGACGGTAACCGCCAACCCCAATCCGCAGGACGCCATCAAGAAGCAGGGCGGGCTTGCCGAACTGACGGGCGCGGTCGCCAGGCAAGCGCAGATCCTGCCTTCGCCGATCAACGACTGGCTGGGCGGCATTGCCGGCGACACGAGCGGCCTGTCACAGAAAGCCGTCACCAATGAGCTCAACGCCATCTGGCGGGCCGATATCCTGCCCTTTTGCCAGGCCGCGCTCAACAACCGCTATCCGTTCAGCCCCGACAGCGCCGTCGACGTCAATGTGCGCGATTTCCAGCGACTGTTCGCGCCGACCGGGCTGATCGACGCCTTCACCAACGACCACCTGATCAACTATGTCGACACCGCGAGCGAGCCGTGGAAGTGGCGCGCCGATTTCGGCCTCGACCCGGCGGCGCTCGCGGCCTTCGAGCAGGCGCGCCATATCCGTGACGATCTCTTCCCCGGCGGCACCGGCCCGGTGATGAATTTCACGCTGGAGCCAAAGGACCGGTCGCCCAACGTGGCTCGCATGACGCTCAACCTCGATGGCCAAACCATGGAATACTACAACAACGCGACCAGGCCGCAGCCGATGACATGGCCGGGCAAGGACGGCACCGGCGTGATCTCGCTGGCCTTCCAGCCGATCGACGGCTCGCCCGAGGTGATGCTTAATGAGACCGGCAGCTGGGCCTGGCTGAGGATGCTGCGCGGCGGCCGCTTCAACGCCACCAAGCTCACCGACGTCTACAGCCTGCGGCTCGGCACGAAGGGGATGTGGGCCGATTTCGAGCTGAAGGCGGCCAGCGTCGAGAACCCGTACACGCTCGAAATGTTCAAGAAGTTCACATGTCCGCCACAGATCTGAATACCGGCTTCTTCGGCAAGATCCCGGCTACGGGCGACTTTGTCTCCGCGAACCTGCCGCGGACTTTCATAGATCGCTGGGACCGGTGGATGTCGATGGAATTACATGCGCGACCTGATGAGCACGAGGAGGTTGACGATCGGACCTGGCGGTTCGTCATCCAGGGCGGGATTTTTGGCGAGCAACCATGCGCCGGAGCCTGGCGTATGAGCCAAGACAAGGTCGGCCGGCGCTATCCGTTCGCAGTTGTAGGTGTCGGCGCGATGCCGGAGACAGCGGATCCCTGGTTCGAAGGCATGGCCAGTATCGCCAAGCTGACCGTGAAGGAATTGTGGGACCAGCAGCATATCGCGGGGCGCCTGAGGGCGCTGGAGCCGCCAAGGGAATTTTCCACGATGAACCGAATCGTGTTCTGGACGGATGATTGGGAGGTGCGTGAACTCGCCTTCACCGACATTCATGACCTTGCAGATAACGCACTGCCGGCGATGCGCGCGGCGCGTGCAGAACCCCAGGAATTCTGATCATGGGCCTTAGCGTCTATGCCGAGAAGATGGGCTTCTTCCACAAAGGCAGCAACGGCCAGGGCATTGCGCCCGGCGACGTCTGCCTCTCGCCCCCCTCCCCGCCGGCGGGGCCGATTCCAGTACCATACGTCAACATGTTGTCATCGTCCGACCTGACCAAGGGCACCAAAAGCGTTAAGATCGATGGCGAGCCGACAGCAATCGAGAATGCGTCGGAAATCTCGACCAGCACCGGTAACGAGCCGGCGACCCAAGGCCTCGGCGCGGGAGTCATAACTCACAAGATCAAGGGGAAAGGCGTCTTCAAGCTTTGGTCGTTCACGGTGAAAGCCGAAGGCAAAGGCGTCGACCGCCATGGCGATACGATGGACCAGAATACTGCCAGCGACCCACCGCCCAATTGCGTCAACCCGGCAGCTTTCAACAAATTCCTGGCCACGTTGACCAAGGATCAGAAGACCACGAAGTGCGCTACGAAATATGACCGGGTCGCACACCGTCCACCACGTAATGACGAGCAGGCGGCCAAGGTCAACGGCAAGGCCTGCTGGCAATGCAAAAAGACCAGACGGGGTCGTTATTCGAAGCTGGTTCCAACCCCTCCCTCAGGCGAGCTGAAACAGGAGATGGTTCATGACCATCAACCGCCACTCTGCGTAGCGTGGGAGATGGGCGGTTGTAACATGCAAAAATCCCCGGACGCGTTCCTAGCTCATTTTTCTACTCCGCAGTCGGTCAAGCCCCATTGTGGCAGATGCTCGACGTCGCAAGGCTCCCCGGCGGCTAGCTATGCCAAGAACTTCATCGATGATGTCCCCGTGGCGATTTAGGTAACAGGCGATGCGCGGCATAGAGGAAATCAGAGACAGCTATATCGGCGAACTGCTCGCTATCCAGCCTGAACTGGAGGATTGGTGGGATGACATGATCGCCAATGAAGGGCAGATCGTCTGGAAGCGCTGGCCGACAGGGATAGCGGGGCATCCGAGGGTGTTGGCGATCTTCCGCAAGCATTATCTCGAGATTGTGGCCTGGAACAATGCGCAACGTCCCGAGGGCGAGGAGCCCGAGGAGAAGTGGGGCATCGACAGTGTTGGCAAGAGCCAGAGCTTCGAGTGGCCTATCGAAATCCTGATCATTAACGTCCGGCATTTTGCGCCGGAGCTTCAGTCAATCATCGATGGCTTGTGTTTCGTGCCTATGGCCATGAATGTTGAAGACGAGGTCGCATAGTGGCATTGATCACGCGTTACAGTTCCGAACTCGGCATCAGGCGCTTGCTCGCGCAGCCCCGTGACGTAGCGCCGCCATCGGACATCCGTGCTGTTCACAATCAGGACGAAGCAGGTGCGGCACACAGAACATTGTTCGCCGAGTATGTGGCGGAGCTGTCGGAAGCCTACGATATCGCGGCAGAGTGGTGGGCCGACATCATTTCCACCGAAGAAGAACTTCAGGGCGGCCGACAAAAGGCCCTGGACAAGGCCTTCAATGATCGCATAGCAGGAGCCGCGTCCAGCCCGAATGTGGTGTGGGTGATACGCCGCTATTGGTTGAAATGCATCGCGGCCAACGCCGCTGCCGGCGAGGGTGCCGGCGTTGCGGCCGAGATCTTCCTGCTGCAATGGCTTATCGACGTCGGCGAGGAGGAGTTGGTCAAGCTAGTCGCCTGCATGCCGTATTGGCCGATCGGCCAGGACGAAAAGGGCAACTGGTGCTGACCCATGTTTGCGGTCTGGATCGAGAATCGCACGCCCTTCGTTGCCCGCACCTTCGTTCAAGCAAATGCCGAGGGCAACGAAGTTTTCCTGGCCGTTTTCTCGGCCAGCTTCGATATGCCAGACGACGCCACTCAATTTCAGCCGGCTGCGAGCCAATTGCCCGTAAACTTCGGCGACATATCGTTCGGCGACCCAGCCTTCTCGTCAGTCCGTTACGAAGGCGAGATCGCATGGATCAAGCCGGGGGTTGACATCATATTGAACGGCCAGGCGCACGCGCGGCGCGAGGGACCTGTCCATGAAATGCAGGTCGGGTTGAAGCTCGCTGGCATTCGCAAGGTGCTCAACGTGACTGGTGATCGCCTTTACGATGCGGGCGCCTATAGTCAGCCGAATCCGTTCGGCAGGATGCCGATTGTTTACGAACGCGCCTTTGGCGGCACCGACGACAAAGGCAGGACCGATCCGCGCAATCCGCTTGGCGTCGGCTTCCACCATGCCCGCTCCGCGGACAAGGCCGTGAAGACGCATGCGCCCAATATTACCTATGCGAACGAGCCTTTCCGCAGCCCTTCCGATCATCCAAGGCCGGCCGGTTTCGGTGTGATCGGCCGCGGCTGGCATCCTAGACTGCCGCTAGCGGGTACATATGACCAGGCTTGGATCGACAATCAGTGGCCGCTTCCACCGACGGATTTCGATCCACGCTACAATCTATGCGCGCCCGCCGATCAGCAACTGCAACAGCTGAATGGAGGCGAAGAAGTCAGCGTCATTGGGATGACGCCAGATGGGCGCTGGGCCTTTCGCCTGCCGCGTGTCGTGGCGCCGATCCGCCTTCTTTACGACGACCGCGCGGAGGATCGTGTCTTCAAGGTAGACACGGTTGTCATTGAGCCCGATTTGCGTCGTGTCACCCTGAAGTCGCGCTTGACGATGGTCACCAAACGCAACGCGCCGGCACTCAGGGAGATCGTCTTCGGTCATGTTACACCCGCGTTTCTGCTCGCGCGGCGCAAACGCAAGGCCTATCTCAGCCCACGCGGCGATGACGGACTGATCGCAGGGAGGGCAACGTGGCTGGGCTAAAGGTGCCGATCTACATCACTGGTGGCGGGGCGGTTACGCCGGCTGGCCTGAACGCGCGCCAGACGCTGGCGGCGATCCGCGCAAGTCTTTCGGCGTTCGAAAGGCGCACACTCACCGACCCTTTCGGTGAAGATCAAACTGTTTCCCGCATACCCTCGCATTATTCCCTACGCCTCACCGAGAACGCCTGGCTCACCAGCATGGCGGCGCGTGCCGTGGGCGAGGCGTTGCAAAAGGGCGGCGCGGTGGCCAGCGCTAGCGCCCTGCTGCTGGTGACCCCGGAGGCATTCCGC
>JBFLWR010000460.1:0-24106 GCA_040755925.1 Pseudomonadota bacterium | reverse complement strand
GACAGTCGGCCCCTACACCGCCGACCCGCCTGGCTTTGGCGTCGGCATCAGCGCGGAGGCCGACACCACGGTTTCAGGCAATGTGGTCGAGAACGCGCCGCTCTATGGCATGCAGCTCGGCTGGGGACCGTATCTTCGCAACGTCGTGGCGACGGGAAACATCATCCGCAAGGCCGGCACCGGCATCGTCGTTTCCGTCGTCGAAGGTTCCGGCACGGCGGTCATCTCGGACAACGTCATCGACGGCACGCAGAACGGCGCCATCGTCGGCCAGCGCTGGGCCGATCCGGTGACAGGCGACCTCGCCAAGTCGAGCGACAGCGGCTACGCGCATCTCACGGTCGAACGCAACAGGGTAAGCTAAACCGCTGCGACGATAATGTGCGCCTGGATCTTGGCGGCAATTTCGCCACGGCCATGCCTGTCAGCAATCGCGGCTTCGGCGTAGGCGGTGGCAGCATCCAGATTTCCCACGTCCCTCGCCTCGATTTCGTTGCGAAGCAGCGTTCCCTTGCAATAGGCGACGGCCGGAACGCGCGGCGAGGATGCGCGGCTCTGCTCGGCCCGGGTATCGATCGTAACGTCGGAGAACCCAGCCTCTCGCAGATCGCTGCGGATCAGGTCCCTGTCGTGATAGCCGTGCGGCGTGCGCGCGAGGAAACGCGGCGGATCGTGTGGAAAAATCCGGGCAAGAGCATTCGTCACGTCATCGGCGAAAATATTCTCCTCGATACGATCCCAGACGCTGAACAGGAAATGTCCACCGGGCCTCAGGACGCGCTTTGCCTCGCGATAGGCGGCGGGACGGTCGGGAAAGAACATCGCGCCGAACTGACAGCAGACGAGGTCGAAGGCCGCATCTTCGAACGGCAGCTTCAGGGCGTCGGCCTGGCGCCATGTGATGCTGCTGTCGGGTCCCTGGCGCGAAGCGGCATAGTCGAGCATCGGCTGGTTGAGGTCGGTTACGGTGTAGCTGGCGCCGGGAGCGAGCTTCGGCGCCAGGACACGGGTGACGGCCCCGGTGCCCGCGGCCGTTTCCAACACGGCGCCCGGCGAGAAGGATGCCGCGCGCCGCGCGGTCTCGGCGGCATAGGCCGCGAAAATCAGCGGCACCATATGCCGATCGTAATTTTCCGGGATCGACCCGGCAAACACCTTATCCGCTTCCAGCATGCCAGCACCCGCTGTCCTGTTTGACAGCGAAACTACCACATACTTTTGTCGTGGGCTCGCCCGCGCGGCAGATGCGTCGATGAGGGTCCGCGCGCTAGGTCAGCGCCGCCGTCGGCCGCAGCGAGCCCACCTTGGCGCCGACGCGGCTTTCGACGGGAGGATGGGCGAGTTCGGTGAGCTCTGCCGCAAGCGCTTCATCGGCGCGCAGCAGCTTCGCCAGAACGGCGGCGATCATCACCTCGGCGGCGCGGCCGGCGCCGTCATCGCATTTCAGCGCAATGCCGAGCCCGAGTTCCGGCAGAGCCGCGCAATAGACACCCTCGGCGCCGGTCTTGACGAAGATGCGGCCGGGAGCAGCCTGCATCAGCGCGACGTCGGCCTTGCCGGTGCCGGCGACAAGGAAAGGTTCCGCCATGCAGGCCGAGAGCAGCCGCTTCGCCGCCCTGGCGCGCTCGGGCGCAAAGCCCCTGCCCGTCGCCATGCGGGCAAAGCCAAGCGCAAAGCTCTTCAGCGGCACGGCATAAGTCGGAATGGAGCAGCCGTCAGTGCCGCAATGGTCGACATCATGCGCGGCGCCGGTCACGGACTGCATCGCGTCGCGCACCATTTCCTGGAACGGGTGGCCCGCCTTCACGTAGCCACCGTGCGGAATGCCGCTGTGCACACAGGTGCACAGAAAGCCGGAATGCTTGCCGGAGCAGTTGTTGTGCAAGGCGTTCGGCGAGCCGCCGGCACGCGCCAGTGCAATCGTAGCGTCGTGGTTGGACGGCCAGTGCGCGCCGCATTCGAGCGCCTCTTTGTCGAGCCCGGCCTTTGCGAGCATGGCCGTGGCAAGCTCGACATGTTCGGGTTCGCCGGAATGCGAGGCGCAGGCCAGCGCCAGTTCGCGATTCCCGAAGCCGTAGGCGTCAGCAGCTCCGGATTCCACCAGCGGCAGGGCCTGGATTGCTTTCACGGCGGAGCGGGGAAAGACAGGCCGCGCGGTGTCGCCGATCTCCCAGACCGCCTTGCCATCGGCATCGAAGACGGAAATCGCGCCGCGATGGGCGCTTTCGACCATCGCGCCGCGCGTGACTTCGACCAGAACCGGATTTGCCATGATGCCTCCCATACGCGACGCCCGATGGGCGCGCTTACGCGGGCTGCTTCTAGCGAATTCGGTCGAGGATGGAAACGTAGTTGGCGACCGCGGCGCCGCCCATGTTGAAGATGCCGCCGAGTTTTGCGCCCGGCACCTGGATGCCGCCGGCCTCGCCGGTGAGTTGCATGGCGGTCAGCACATGCATCGACACGCCGGTGGCGCCGATCGGATGGCCCTTGGCCTTCAGCCCGCCCGACGGATTGACCGGCAGGCGGCCGTCCTTCGCGGTTGTGCCGTCCAGCGCCAGCTTCGCGCCCTCACCGGGCTTGGCCAGGCCCATCGCCTCATACTCGATAAGCTCAGCAATGGTGAAGCAGTCATGGGTCTCGACAAAGGAGAGATCGTCGAGGGTGACGCCGGCCTTCTTCAGCGCCTGCTCCCACGCCCGCTCGCAACCCTCGAAGGAGAGGATGTCGCGCTTCGACATCGGCAGGAAATCCTGGACATGCTCATTAGCACGGAAGGTGACGGCGCGACGCATCCTCAGCGCGGTCGACGTGTCGGTGAGCACAAGTGCCGCGGCGCCATCCGAGACCAGCGAGCAGTCGGTGCGCTTCAGCGGCCCGGCGACGAACGGGTTCTTCTCGCTCTCCTGGCGGCAGAACTCGTAGCCGAAATCCTTGCGCATCTGCGCGTAGGGATTGTCGACACCGTTCTTGTGGTTCTTGGCGGCGATCATGGCGAGCGCGTCCGACTGGTCGCCGTAGCGCTGGAAATAGGCCTGCGCGATCTTGCCGAAGACGCCTGCGAAGCCCGCCGGCGTGTCGCCGTCCTCCGGGAGGTAGGAAGCTTTCAGCAGGTTCTTGCCGATCTCCGGTCCGGGAGTGGTGGTCATCTGCTCGGCGCCGACCACAAGCACGATGCGGGCGGCGTTTGCGTCGATGGCGCGGATGCCCTGCCTGACGGCGGCCGAGCCGGTAGCGCAGGCGTTCTCGACGCGTGTCGCCGGCTTGAAGCGCAGCCGGTCGTCGGCCTGCAGCACAAGGCTCGCGGTGAAATCCTGCGGCGAGAAGCCAGCGTTGAAGTGGCCGAGCACGATCTCGTCGACATCGTCGGGACCGATGCCGGCATGGTCGAGCGCGTCGACCGCAACCTTGGTGATCAGGCTCTCGAGCGTTTCGCCTTCGAGCTTGCCGAAGCGCGAATGCGCCCAGCCGACGATGCATGCGGTCATGGCAACCTCCGTTTGCCGCTGAACCTAGCACATGCTGTTCGCGGCACGCGATTCAATATTGTTCAACAATGAACCGTTTTCCAGATTTCAGCGATGGGCCAGGTCGCACGTTCAGTTGATCCGCGCGTCGATTTTTTGTTGATTGATCCGTCAATAAAAAATAACCTGCCATCGAACCGGACTTCCCAAATGCCGAAAGTCGGAATGGAACCGCTGCGCCGCAAGGCGCTCATCGACGCGACGATCTCGGCGATCGGCGAGCGCGGTTCGCTGGACGTGACCATGTCGGAGATCGCCGGCCGCGCCGGCGTGTCCTCAGCATTGGCGCATCACTATTTCGGCGCCAAGGACGAGCTGTTGTTCGCAACGATGCGCCATATCCTTGCCGAGCTCAACGCCGACACGCGGCGCGCGTTTCGCCTTGCCGCCACGCCGCGCCAGCGCGTCTCGGCCGTCGTCGCCGTGAGCTTCTCCGACGGGCAGTTCCGGGCTGAGATCATCGCGGCATGGCTCGCATTCTATGTCGAGGCGCAAAAGTCGTCCGACCTGCGGCGGCTGCTGCGCATCTATGCGCGGCGGCTCAATTCCAACCTTATGAGCGGGCTGACCGGCATCCTGCCGAGGGCGGAAGCCGACCGCGTGGCTGAAGCTACGGCGGCGCTGATCGACGGGCTTTATATCCGGCGCGCGCTGAAAGACGGCGTGCCGGACGCGCAAACCGCTATCGCGCTCGTCGAAGACTATCTCGAAACCAAGCTCAACGGACGGAGCCTGCCTTGACGACCCGGCGACCCAATTTCCTGATCGTCATGGTCGATCAGCTCAACGGCACGCTGTTCCCGGACGGGCCGGCGGAGTTCCTGCACGCGCCGCATCTTAAGGCGCTGGCCGCGCGTTCGGCACGCTTTGCCAACAACTATACCGCCTCGCCGCTCTGCGCGCCGGGCCGCGCCTCGTTCATGAGCGGCCAGTTGCCGTCGCGCACGCAGGTCTATGACAACGCGGCCGAGTTCGCCTCCTCGATCCCGACCTATGCGCATCACCTGCGCAGCGCGGGCTACCACACTGTGCTGTCGGGCAAGATGCATTTCGTCGGGCCCGACCAACTGCACGGTTTCGAGGAGCGGCTGACCACCGACATCTATCCGGCCGATTTCGGCTGGACACCGGACTACCGCAAGCCCGGCGAGCGCATCGACTGGTGGTACCACAATCTGGGCTCCGTCACCGGCGCCGGCGTCGCCGAAATCACCAACCAGATGGAGTATGACGACGAGGTCGCCTTCCATGCGACGCAGAAGCTCTACGAATTCGCCCGCGTCTCGGACGATGCCGCGCGCCGGCCCTGGTGCCTGACCGTCTCCTTCACCCATCCGCACGACCCCTATGTCGCGCGACGCAAATACTGGGACCTCTACGAGGACTGCCCGGCGCTGGAGCCGGAGGTCGGCTTCATCTCTTACGCCAACCAGGACCCGCATTCGAAGCGACTCTACAAGGCCTCCGACTACGACAGCTTCGATATAACGCCGGAACAGGTCCGCCGCTCGCGGCGCGGCTATTTCGCCAACATCTCCTATCTCGACGACAAGGTCGGCGAATTGCTGTCGGTGCTGGAACGCACCCGCATGCTGGACGATACGATGGTGTTGTTCTGCTCCGACCATGGCGACATGCTCGGCGAGCGCGGCCTGTGGTTCAAGATGTGCTTCTATGAAGGCGCGGCGCGCGTGCCGTTGATGATGGCCGGCAAGGGTGTCGGCGCCGGCCGGATCGGCGCGCCGGTTTCCAATCTCGACATTACGCCGACGCTCTGCGATCTCGCCGGCATCGATATGAGCGCCATCGCGCCCTGGACGGACGGCCAGTCGCTGCTGCCTTTGATCGAAGGCGGTGAACGCTCCGCGCCAGTGCTGATGGAGTATGCCGCCGAAGGCTCCTATGCGCCGATGGTGGCGATCCGCGAGGGCCGCTACAAATTCGTGCATTGCGAAATCGATCCGTCACAACTGTTTGATATCGAATCCGATCCGCGGGAGCTCAACAATCTCGCCACGGACCCGGCGCATGCCGATCTCGTTTCGGCCTTCATGGAAAAGGTCAGGGCGCGCTGGGACATGGCCGCCTTCGACGCCGCCGTGCGCGAAAGCCAGGCGCGCCGCTGGGTCGTCTATCCGGCGCTGCGCAACGGCGCTTACTACCCTTGGGAGTTCCAGCCGCTGCAGAAAGCGTCGGAACGCTACATGCGTAATCACATGAATCTCGACAATCTCGAAGACAGCAAACGGTATCCGCGAGGCGAATGATGGCAGACGTCCTGGTACCCACACTCGATCACCTCAAGCAGGCCTATGCCGTGACCTCCACGGCGACGCAGGTGACGCCGCTCCTGGAGTCGGCGGCGCTTGCCAGGGAGACCGGTGCCGCACGCGTGTTCGTGAAACCGGAGTCGCTGCAATGGGCCGGCTCCTTCAAGGTGCGCGGCGCCTATTGGCGGCTGAAGCGGCTTTCGCCGGATGAAGCGAAGAAGGGCGTCGTCGCCTATTCTTCCGGCAATTTCGCGCAAGGCCTGGCGGCTGCCGGCCAGGCGCTCGGCATCCCGGTCACCATCGTCATGCCGATCGACGCGCCGGCCGCCAAGCGCGAGGCTACAGCCGGCTATGGCGCGCGCGTGGTGCTGACCGACCATGGCGATCGCGCCCGCGAGGAAGTCGCGGCCGCCAAGGCGCGCGAGATCGCCGAGACCGAACATCTGACGCTGCTCCACCCCTTCGACGATCCTGAGATCGTCGCCGGCCAGGCCGGCGCCGGGCTGGAAGCGCTCGACCAACTCGCCGCCAAGAAGGTTCACGCCGATCTCGTGTTCTGCTCGGTCGGCGGCGGTGGACTGATCGGCGGCGTCTCGCTCGCCTTCCACTATTTATCGCCGAAAACCGAGATCATTGCGGTCGAGCCGGAAGGTTTCGACGGCATGGGCTCGTCGTTGGCGCATGGCGAGATCGAGACCATGCCGATCGGGCCGAAATCGATCTGCGACGGGCTGATGGCGCGCAAGCCGGGCGAGGCTCCGTTTGCGGCGGTGAGCGAAGCCGGCGTTCGCGGCGTCACCGTCGACGACGCCTCGGTGCGGCCGGCAATGAAGATCGCCTTCGAGCGGATGAAGCTGGTGCTGGAGCCTTCGGGCGCGGCATCGCTGGCGGCGCTGCTCGGCGGCAAGGTGGATGTGGCGGGCAAGACCGTCCTGATTGTGGCTACGGGCGGCAATGTCTCGCTCGCCGATTTTATGGCGCATATGAACAATGCTTGAAGCGGATTTCGTCATCATCGGCTCCGGCTCCGCCGGCTCGGCCATGGCCTACAGGCTGTCGGAAGATGGCAAGCACTCGGTGATCGTCATCGAGTTCGGCGGCACCGACATGGGACCGCTGATCCAGATGCCGTCGGCGCTGTCGATCCCGCTCAACATGAGCCTCTACGACTGGGGCTTCGCCAGCGAACCGGAGCCGCATCTCGGCGGCCGCGTGCTCGCCACGCCGCGCGGCAAGGTGATCGGCGGCTCGTCCTCGATCAACGGCATGGTCTATGTGCGCGGCCACGCGCGCGACTTCGACTACTGGGCCGAACAGGGCGCAGCCGGCTGGGGCTTCGCCGACGTGCTCCCCTACTTCAAACGCATGGAGGATTCGGACGGCGGCGAGGATGGCTGGCGCGGCCACGGCGGACCGCTGCATGTGCAGCGCGGCGCGCGCAGGAATCCGCTCTACGGCGCCTTCGTCGAAGCCGGTCGCCAGGCCGGTTTCGAGCTCACCGAGGACTACAACGGTTCGAAGCAGGAAGGCTTCGGACCGATGGAACAGACCATCCTGGGCGGTCGCCGCTGGTCGGCCGCCAACGCCTATCTGAAGCCGGCTCTCAAACGCCGGAATGTTAGACTGCTCAAGGGTTTCGCCCGGCGCGTGGTGATCGAGAATCAACGCGCCATCGGCGTCGAGATCGAAGCTAACAAACAGATTCAGGTCGTTAAGGCGCGGCGTGAAGTGATCGTCGCCGCATCGTCGATCAATTCGCCCAAGATCCTGATGCTGTCGGGCATCGGTCCGGGCGCGCATCTGCAAGAGAACGGCGTCCAGGTCATCGCCGACCGACCCGGCGTCGGCCGCAACCTGCAGGATCATCTGGAACTCTACATCCAGCAGGAAGCCACCAAGCCGATAACGCTGAACTCGGTGCTCAATCCCTTCTCCAAGGCATTGATCGGCGCGCAATGGCTGTTCTTCAAGACCGGCCTGGGCGCCACCAACCATTTCGAGGCGGCAGCCTTCGTACGCTCGCAGGCGGGCGTCGACTATCCTGATATCCAGTACCACTTCATCCCGGCCGCCGTTCGCTACGACGGCAAGGCTGCCGCGAAGTCGCACGGCTTCCAGGCGCATGTCGGACCGATGCGCTCGAAGTCGCGCGGCTCGGTAACGCTGCGCTCGCCGGATGCCCGCGCGAAGCCGGTGATCCGCTTCAACTACATGTCGCATCCCGACGACTGGAGCGAGTTCCGCCACTGCATCCGTTTGACCCGCGAGATATTCGGCCAGAAGGCTTTCGACGGCTTTCGCGGCCAGGAGATTTCGCCCGGCAGCCATGTGCAGACCGACGACGAGCTCGACGCCTTCATCCGCGACCATGCCGAAAGCGCCTATCATCCTTGCGGCACCTGCCGCATGGGCCGCGCCGACGATCCCACCGCCGTCGTCGATCCGGAATGCCGGGTGATCGGCGTCGAGGGATTGCGTGTCGCCGACTCCTCGATCTTCCCGCGCGTGACCAACGGCAATCTCAATGCGCCGTCGATCATGACCGGCGAGAAGGCGTCGGACCACATCCTCGGCCGCACGCCGCTCGCCCCCTCCAACCAGGAACCCTGGATCAATCCGCGCTGGCAGGTGGCCGACAGATAGGCCATGTTGGCGGACAAATCGTCCGCATGCCGCGACAGAAACCGGAGAAGACCATGCGCGCCCAGCCAACGGCATCGCATTATGTCAATGGCCGCTACATAGAGGATGAAGGCGGCGCACCCCTGCCCGTGATCTACCCGGCGACGGGCGAGACCATCGCCACGCTGCATTCGGCAACGCCGAACGTGCTGGAGCTGGCGATCGAGGCTGCACGCGCCGCGCAGCCGGCCTGGGCCCGGCTGAAGCCTGTCGAGCGCGGCCGTATCCTGCGCCGCGCCGCCGACCTTCTTCGGGCGCGCAACGCCGATCTCGCACGGATCGAGACGCTCGACACCGGCAAGGCGATCCAGGAGACGCTGGTGGCCGATGCGCCCTCCGCCGCTGACTGCCTCGAGTATTTCGCCGGCGCGATTGCTACCTTCAGCGGTGAGATGATCGATCTCGGCGGGCCTTTCGCCTATACGCGGCGCGAGCCGCTTGGCGTCTGCGTCGGCATCGGCGCCTGGAACTACCCGATCCAGATTGCCGGCTGGAAGTCGGCGCCCGCTCTGGCCATGGGCAACGCCATGGTGTTCAAGCCGTCGGAGAACACGCCGCTGTCGGCGCTGGCGCTGGCCGAGATCTACAGCGAGGCGGGTCTGCCCGACGGGCTGTTCAACGTGGTGCAGGGCTATGGCGATGTTGGCGCCGGCCTGGTAGGCCACGACGTCGTCGCCAAGGTTTCGGTGACCGGCTCGGTGCCGACCGGCCGCAAGGTGCTGTCGCTCGCCGGCTCCAAGATGAAGCACGCGACGATGGAGCTCGGCGGCAAGTCACCGCTGATCGTCTTCGACGATGCCGACCTCGAAAATGCCATCGGCGGCGCCATGCTCGGCAATTTCTACTCGACCGGGCAAATCTGCTCCAACGGGACGCGCGTCTTCGTGCAGAAGGGCCTGCATGACCGCTTCGTCGAGCGGCTGGTCGAGCGCACCAAGAAAATCCGCATCGGCGATCCGCTCGATCCGGAAACGCAGATGGGGCCGCTGGTCAACAAGGCGCAGCAGGACAAGGTCGTCTCCTACGTCGCCGCCGGCAGGCAGGACGGCGCAACGCTCGCCTGCGGCGGCAACGTGCCGTCGCTGCAAGGTTTCGACGGCGGCTTCTTCATCGAGCCGACCGTGTTCACCGGCGTGACCGACAATATGCGCATCGCGCGCGAGGAGATTTTCGGGCCGGTGATGAGCGTGCTCAAATTCGACAGCGAGGACGAAGTGATCGAGCGCGCCAACGACACCGAATTCGGCCTGGCCGCCGGCGTGTTCACGCGCGACCTGCCGCGCGCCCACCGGGTGATCGCCGAGTTGCAGGCCGGCACCTGCTGGATCAACGCCTACAATCTGACGCCGGTGGAAATGCCTTTCGGCGGCGTGAAGCAGTCCGGTATCGGGCGCGAGAACTCGCTTGCGGCGTTGGCGCACTATTCGCAACTGAAGGCGGTCTATGTCGAGACAGGGGACGTGGCCAGCCCGTACTAACCGCACGGGCCGAGACCGCTCCCCTCCATTCTGTTCGCCGCCGAGCATTTCCCGCTCGCCGGTTTGCTGTAAGCTTCCTGGTGCGCGAGCAAGGAGGCCGATATGGCGGGCGAAGCCAAGGACAACAGAACGGCGAGACTGCCACTGCTGCTCAGCTTCAACGGCGGCTATGTCGACACCGCAGGTTTCCTGGCGCTCCAGGGGCTTTTCACCGCGCATGTCACCGGCAATTTCGTAACGCTCGGGGCCTCCCTGGCGCTGGGCACCACCGGCGCGCTGGCGAAAATCCTGGCCTTGCCGGTCTTTTGCGTGACGATCATCCTGTGCCGCCTGTTCTCCTACACACTGAAAAGCAGGGCGCTGCCGGTCTTCCGATCACTGCTCGCGATCAAACTGCTGCTGCTCACGCTCGGCGCGGTACTGGCGATCCGGCTGGGACCTTTTCCCGATGGCAACAGCCAAGCCGCCATCGTGACCGGAATGGTGTTGGTCGCGGCCATGGCCGTTCAAAATGCCGCGCATCGCGTCCATCTCGCCAGCCTGCCGCCATCGACGCTGATGACGGGCACCACCACACAGATCATGCTCGATCTCGCCGACCTCATCCACGGCTCGCTGCCCGAAGCCGCGTCGCGATCGCGGCTCGCCCGGATGTCGGTCAGCGTCGTCGTCTTCGCGGTCGGGTGCGGAGCCGCGGCACTGCTATATTCGCAAGCTGGCGTCTGGTGTTTCGCGGTTCCGCCGATCATCGCTGCCGGATCGCTTGTCTCGCGCGAAAGCGCGCCCGGAGTGTCGGCGTGATGTGGGGTACGGCAAACCTGTGCAGTTGGCGCCGTCTGGCCGACATCTGGGATGTAATCGGCGTGTATTGAGACGTGCCAACTGGCCAGCGACTCCGTCGCCTTGCAGATATGCATCGCCTCGCTTATCATAAATTGATAATTTTTGATAAGCGAGGCTCTAAAGCCATGCCGGCAAGTTACAATATCGGTTCCCGCTACGAGGCGTTGGTGCGCGAATTGGTGAAGAGCGGGCGCTATGCGAGTGCCAGTGAAGTTGTGCGTGACAGTTTACGCCTGCTTGAAGAACGTGAGGAGCAACGGCAGGCGAAACTGGCTTCGTTGCGTGAGGATATCCGCAGGGGCGTGGAAAGTGGGCCCGGTATTCCGGCATCCAAGGTTCTTGACCGACTGGAAGCGAAATATCGGGACAAAAGCAGTAAGTAATGGCGGTCACGTTCTCGCCTGTGGCCGCAAAAGACGTCGAAGAAATCGGCGACTATATCCATGCCGAAAATCCAGCCGCGGCTGGGCGCTTCGTGGTGGCGCTCAGGGCGCGATGCGATCGTATTGGCGATGCGCCACGTGGTGGGGCGCCCCGCTCTTCGCTATGGCCAGGCCTGCGGTCCGTTCCGTTCCAACGCTACGTAGTTTTCTATGTGGCGGAAGGCGACGACGTGCGGATTGAACGCGTGCTGCACGGCGCTCGTGACATCGACGCCGTCTTTGAAGCAGAAGACGGCACGCACTGACGAATGCCGCACCTCACGCCTTCTCGGCCGTGCCGTCCAGGTACTGGGTCAGCGCATAGACCAGATGGTAGAAGATGCTGGCTGGCACGTCGCTTGCCAGTGAGCGGCCGCGTTCATCGATGCGGTCGATCCACAGGCCTAGCGGTGCCGGGTCGATGTGCCAGCGGAACAGCCGCCCGACGCGCGCCTCGATCTCAGGCTTGAGGTCCGGCCCGCCTGAGCCGTCGAGCGCGATTGCCGCTTTGATTGCCTCGGCCTGCGGCCAGCCGCGCGAGACCCTGCCGAGCGGCAGGCCCTGGCGCGAGACCGCCCCATAGGCAAGGCCGGTGGCGCGGTTGAGGCCGTTGGCGACGGCGGAGGCGTAGAGCTTGCGGGCGAAGCCTGTCAGCTCGGTCTGGCCGCTGCGGGCGGCAAAATCGACAAGCAGCGATGCCCATTCGAAATGATGACCGGGCTCGGTCCAGGCGCCCTTCTCGCCGGCCGCGGGCTTCCAGCCGTCGTCGAAATACTCGCCGAGCGTCCAGCTTTCGGCATCGAAGAAATGGCTGCGGAAGAGGTCGATGATGCGCGCGGCCCGCCGCAGATAGGCGCGCTCGCCAGTGGCCCGGTGCCAGGCCAGGAACGCCTCGAGCAGGTGCATGTGCGGGTTGGAGCGCCGCTCACCGGCGCCGTCCGAGGTTTCGAGGAAGCCGGTCATGCGACTGTCCTCGAGATGGGCATCGAGGAAGGCAAAGGTTTCCTCGCCGAGTCGCAGCGCATCGGGATGGCCGGACATATGGGCGTGCGCCAGCGCGAGCAGCACGCAGGAATGGTCATAGGCGTCCTCGACCGGATCGGCGACCGAGCCGTCGACATTGAGCGTGCGCACCCAGCCGCCTCTGTCGGTGCGGCCCTTGCCGGCCATGAAGCCGATGCCATGGGCGATCAGCCGGTCGGCCGGGCCGTCCCAGCCGCGCTCCTTGGCGACCGCGAAGGCGTAAACCTGGCGCGCCTGGGTGCGCATGCGCTTGGCCTTCATCACCGGCGATGCGTCGAAGCCGAGCGCCTCGTGGAATCCGCCATGGCGCTCGTCGACGCCTGCGGTCGACCACAGCGGCAAAGTCTCCTCGAACAGCCAGTGCCGAACGCGCCGCCGCCAGGCGCCGCTCTCGATGACGCGGTCATGTGCCGGCGTGAACCGCGTCTCCAGTCGGCCGGATTTCTCCAGCTGCTCAACGATCTTCTTGACATGCTGGCTGTGGCTGACCGGCGCGACGAAGGTGGCATCGACGGTCGAGACGATGGCGACGTCCTTCATGCCGATCGCCGACAGCAGGCGGCCATCGCTGCGGATGTAGGCGTTCTCACAATCGATGGCGACGACGTCGCCGACGATGACGTTGCCGTTCTGGTCGGCGGGGCCGACATCGAGCAGCGACTGCCAGGAGCCGAGGTCGTTCCAGCGGAATCCCGCCGGCACCATGGCGATATCGCTCGCGCGCTCCATGATGGCGTAGTCGATCGAGGTCGACGGGATCCCGGCGTAAAGCTCCAGCGGCATGTAGAGGCCGGAAAGGTCTGTCGTGGCGGCCTTGTAGGCGGCTTCGGTCGCCTGCCAGATCTTCGGCTCGAACGCGGCGAAGGCATCGCGCATGGCGCCGGCGCGAAACAGGAAGATGCCGGTGTTCCAGTAGAAGGTGCCAGCGTCGAGATAGGTTTGCGCCGTGGCCAGATCGGGCTTCTCGACGAAGCGCGAGACGTCGAACACGCCGTCTCGTTCTGCCGCGACCTCGATATAGCCATAGCCGGTCTCGGGCTGCGTCGGCTTGATGCCGAACACCACCAGCCGGCCGGCGCTAGCAGCCGCGGCGCCCGCCTCGATGCTCTGCCAGAACTGACCAGGCGTGGAGATCTCGTGGTCCGACGGCACCACCAGAACGAGCTCGTCGCCATATTCGGAGAGCGTGCGCAGACTGGCCAGCGCCACGGCCGCCGCCGTGTTTCGCCCCGTGGGCTCGAACAGCGGGCCGCCACCGGCCAGGTCGAGGCCGGCAAGATCGGCATGGACGCGCTCGGCATGTCGCTCGGATGCAATGAGGAAAATCGGCGTTTCGCCTGCCGGCCTGGCCGCCAGCCGCCGCAAGGTCTTGGCCAGCATCGAGCCGTCGCCGGAGAGGTCGTGGAACTGCTTGGGATTGTCCTCGCGCGAAAGCGGCCAGAGCCGGGAGCCGACGCCGCCGCTCATGACGAAACTGACGATGCGCTGGTTCATGATCGGCCTGTCAAAAGGTCTGGTTGTAGGCGCCGACCTCGGGGCTGCGGCGCAGCACGGCATCGAGCCCCTCGAACATCTCCCGGCGCCGCTCGGACGATACCGGGCTCTCCACCACCACGACAAGCTCCGGCTTGTTGGAGGAGGCGCGCACCAGGCCCCAGGTGCCGTCCTCGGCCACGACGCGCACGCCGTTGACGGTGACGAGCGCGGTGATCTTCTGGCCCGCGAAATCCATGCCCTTGCGCTGCATCGCCTGGAAATCCGCCACGACACGATCGACCACGCCATACTTCACCTCGTCGGCGCAATGCGGCGACATGGTCGGCGTGCCGAAGGTCAGCGGCAAGGCGCGGTAGAGATCGGCCATCGAGCTGCGCGGATTGCGGTCGAGCATCTGGCACACCGCGATCGCGGTGACGAGCCCATCGTCATAGCCGCGGCCGATCGGCGGGTTGAAGAAGAAATGGCCGGATTTCTCGAAGCCGGCCACGGCGCCAAGCTCGGCGACGCGGCGCTTGATGTAGGAGTGGCCGGTCTTCCAGTAGTCGGTGACGGCGCCATTCGCCTTGAGCACATGATCGGTAGCGAACAGGCCGGTCGACTTGACGTCGACGACGAAGGTCGAGCGCGGATGCCGATTGGAGATGTCGCGGGCAAGCATGACGCCGACCTTGTCGGCGAAAATCTCGTTGCCTTCATTGTCGACGACGCCGCAGCGGTCGCCGTCGCCGTCGAAGCCCAGCCCGACATCGGCGCCGGTCTCCAGCACCTTTTCGCTGATGGCATGCAGCATCTGCATGTCTTCGGGGTTGGGGTTGTAGCGCGGAAAGGTGTGGTCGAGCTCGACGTCGAGCGGGATCACCTCGCAGCCAATGCGCGCAAGCGCTTGCGGCGCGAAGGCGCCAGCGGTGCCGTTGCCGCAGGCGCAGACCACTTTCAGCTTGCGGCCGATCCGTTTGCCTTCGGTGAGATCGTCGAGATAGGTGTCGCGGAAACCAGAGACGAACTCATAGGCGCCGCCGCCGGCAAGGTCGAAATCCGCGTCGAGCACGATCTTCTTCAGCGCGCTCATTTCCTCCGGGCCGAAGGTCAGCGGCCGCGCCGCGCCCATCTTGACGCCGGTCCAGCCATTCTCGTTGTGCGAGGCGGTGACCATGGCGACGGAAGGCGTGTCGAGCGCGAACTGCGCGAAATACGCCATGGGCGAGAGCGCAAGGCCCACGTCCTTCACCCGCGCTCCCGCCGCCATCAGACCAGAGACAAGCGCCAGCTTGATCGACAGCGAATAGGAACGGAAATCATGGCCGGTAACGATCTCCGGCCCGACGCCAAGGCGGCGGATCAGCGTGCCCAGCCCCATGCCGAGCGCCTGGACGCCGACCAGATTGAGTTCCGGCGCCTTCGTGGAGCCCGGGTGGCCGAACCACCAGCGCGCGTCATATTCACGGAAGCCCGACGCCTTGATCAGCGCGGAGGTCTCGAACTCGAAGCTGTTGGGCCGGGCTTCGCCAACGATACGCAGTGGCAAGGGTGAAACTCCAAGGGTACCGGAATGCTGAATTATCAATGTCTTGCCCTAGCACGAAAGGCTTTAAGCCCACCTTTATCCGGCAGCTAAATCCCGTGCCATCCGTGGAAGTTTCGAGAAAGCAGGGAAATGCGACAGAAGTGCAACCATTGCCGCTTGCAGGATCGGAAAGTGGCGGCTATAAGCCCGCGGTCTGGTCACGGAGTGTAGCGCAGTCTGGTAGCGCACATCGTTCGGGACGATGGGGTCGCAGGTTCAAATCCTGCCACTCCGACCAGAAAAAACAAGCGCTTAGCTTTTCCCGAAAATAGCCGCCTACCGCCCCCTCACCTTGACGAGGCCAAGATACAGCAGGCTCCGAGCTGCTGGCACGCCTCGACCGGAATGCTGATCGTGCGTCGCGAATGTGCGGCGTCGCCGATTTCGGCATCGAATGCCGTAAACTTGCAATCGCCGGCCAGTTGCCCGCGTTTACAGCCTCATGCTATCGAGTCGATATTGTGGGTAATAATTTCATAATGTAGCAATATATAATGGCTCATCCAGTAATTCGCTACATTCATCAAATTCCGGCTATCAAGAGAGCCAAAGCCTTCCGCCACCGCATATTTTCCGCATTTTTTCTTGGTCGTGACCGCAAGCGCGGCCGGGACTTCGCCGGAGAGATCGGCGGGGACCGCGTCTACGCCTTCGCCATTGCCTTCAATACGCCGTGGGCCATCGACGCGCTGACAAGGTCGTGGGAGATCAACGGGACAGGCTCGCGACTGATCGTCGTCGACAATTCCAGGGACCGTAATTCCAGAGCCGAGATCGCACGAATTTGCCGGTTGCGCGATACGCCCTACTTCGCCCTTCCCTCAAACCCGGAAAACCACGCGAATCGGAACCATGGTCTCGCGATGAGCTGGACCTTCCACAACATCGTGCGCCACCTTCGGCCGGAGATCTTCGGCTACATCGACCATGACAACTTCCCGATCCGGAAGGTCGACGTAGCGGCCAGGATGCATGGCAAGCTGGCCTATGGACACTGCCGCTCCGCGGCTGGCGGGCGGCCCGGCTGGTATTTGTGGGCGGGTCTGTGTTTTATGCGCTTTTCAGCGGTCGAGCACATCGACCTCGATTTCGCGCCGGCCTTTGACGAGGGCATGGATACCGGCGGCGCCAACTGGCATCGATTTTACAGCACCCTGGCAGCGGACGATGTCGAGGTCGAGCGTGGCATGCCATCAAGCTTCAGGGTCGACCGCCTGAAGGCACTGGCCGATACCGGCGCCACGTTTTTTCACGTCGGAGGGGCGTCCTATGACCGATTGCTCACCAAAGACGAAGTTCGGCGCCGCGTGAGGGATCACGTCTGGCAAAACTACCTTGGCGGTGTCGAGCATCGCATGGATGGAACGGAATGAGGTTCGGCAGGACGTCTTGATTGGCAGGGCCACTGACGGATGCTCAAACCTCCGCTGCTGAGACTGGACAATACAATTGCTTATCATTTCCCGAAATCCCCGTTGCCGGAACATCGGCGTGCCCGCCCGTGCAAGCTCAGCCCATCGTACTCGACAGCTCGTTCCTGCTTTGACCTGATCGCTCTCTGCCCCTACTTTGCGGCGGGCCATAGCGCTTGTAGACAGCGAACCGGTGAGAGCATGAAGTCCACCCCAAAGGCAGTCTTGCCGATCATCGCAACCCTGTTCGTTGCAGCCGGCTGTTCGTCGACCGCATCGATCGATCCGGCGAAGTATGACAAGATGAGCTGCGCCGAATTGAACAGCGCGCTCGGCGAGACCGCGACCGATATTTCGCGGAACGCGATCAGCCGCGGCAAGGTCGCCAACACCAGCGTTCCAACCTGGCTGCTGGGCGGCGAGAGGGTGAAGACCGCCGTGGCGAATCGCGAGACGGCCAGGATCGAACGGCTGCAGCAACGGCAGCAGGCGATTGTCGCGGCGCGCAAGCGCAACTGTCCGTCTTCGCAATAGCCTCAGATCGCCGAACGGCGAAGACTTTCAGGCGCTCATCCGGAACCGGGTCGAGTCGATCGCCGCGTTCATCAGCGTCTGCGTGTAGGCCTCGCGCGGGTTGCCGAAGATCTCCCCGGTCGGCCCCTCCTCGACGATCTTCCCCTGCTTCATGACGATGATGTAGTCGGCCATGGCGCGCACCACCGCGAGGTCGTGGCTGATGAAGAGATAGGACAGCTCGTGGTCGGCCTGCAGCTTGCGCAACAACTCGACGATCTGCTTCTGCACGGAGCGGTCGAGCGCCGAGGTCGGCTCGTCCAGCACCACGACCTTCGGCTTCAGGATCATGGCGCGGGCAATCGCGATGCGCTGGCGCTGGCCGCCGGAGAATTCATGCGGGTAGCGGTTGCGCGCATTGGGATCGAGGCCGACCTCGCGCAGCGCCTCGACGGCGCGCTGGTCTCGCTGCTTGCCGGTCAGCGAGGGTTCATGCACCAGCAGCCCTTCGGTGATGACCTGGCCGACCGTCATGCGCGGCGACAGCGAGCCGAACGGGTCCTGGAAGACGAGTTGCAATTCACGCCTGAGCGGCCGCATTGCCTGCTTGTCGGCTTCGGAGATGTCGCGGTCGCCGAAGCGGATGACGCCGTCGCTGGGCAGCAGCCTCAGCAGCGCGCGGCCGAGCGTCGACTTGCCGGATCCGGACTCGCCGACGATGCCGATCGTCTGGTTTTGTCTCAACCGGACCGAAATCTTGTCCACGGCGCGCAGCATCAGCGGTTCGCCGCCGAGGAAGCCGCCGCCGATCTTGAAGACCACCTCGACATTGCGGCCTTCGAGCAGCACGGGTGCGTTGGCCGGCGGCGGCGCCTTGGAACCGGTCGGCTCGGCCGCGAGCAGCATCCTGGTGTAGGCATGCTGCGGGTTGGCGAAGAGCGCCTCCGCCTCGCCCTCCTCCACCACCTCGCCCTGACGCATGACATAAACGCGGTCGGCGAAGCGGCGAACGATGCCGAGATCGTGGGTGATGAAGACGATCGCCATGCCGAGCTTGCGTTGCAGTTCGGCCAGCAGCATGAGGATCTGCGCCTGGATGGTGACGTCGAGCGCGGTCGTCGGCTCGTCGGCGATCAGAATGTCGGGATCGTTGGCCAGGGCCATGGCGATCATGACGCGCTGGCGCTGGCCGCCCGACATTTCATGCGGATAGGATTTCATCCGCCGCTCGGGATCGGGGATGTGCACCAGCCGCAGCAGCTTCAACGCCTCCTCGCGCGCCGCCGGGCCACTCAACCCGCGGTGTCGGCGGATCGGCTCGATCAGCTGGTTGCCGATCGTGTAGAGCGGATCGAGCGAGGTCATCGGCTCCTGGAAGATCATGCTGATCTTGCGGCCGCGCACCTTGTTCAACTCGCTCTTTGTCATCGTCAGAAGATTCTGGCCGCGGTAGTCGACATGGCCTGTGGCCTCGCCGTTGGACGAGAGCAGGTTCATCGCCGCCATCATCGTCTGGCTTTTGCCTGACCCGGATTCGCCGACGACGGCGACCGTCTCGCCGGCATTGACCTTGATGTTGATGCCTTTGACCGCCTCGACGGTGCCGTCGAGGGTCTGGAAGCGGACGCGCAGGTCGTTGACGCTGAGTATCGTTTCAGAAGCCATGTCAGCGATCTTTCGGGTCGAGCGCGTCGCGCAGGCCGTCGCCGACGAAGTTCAGGGCAAACAGCGTCGAGACGAGGAAGAAGGCCGGGAACAGGAGCAGCCAGTTGGCATAGCCGATGTTCTTGGCGCCGACCGAGATCAGCACCCCCCAGCTGGTCATCGGCTCCTGCACGCCAAGGCCGAGGAAGGAGAGGAAGCTCTCCAGGATGATCACCTGCGGCACCAGCAGCGTCATGTAGATCACCACCGGCCCAAGCAGGTTTGGAATGACGTGACGCAGCAGGATGCCGCGTTGACCGACACCCATCGCCTCCGCCGCCTGGACATATTCCTGTCTTCGGATCGATAGCGCCTGGCCGCGCACGATGCGCGCCATGTCCAGCCACAGCACCGCGCCCACCGCCAGGAACATCAGCACGAAGTTGCGGCCGAAGAACACCACCAGCATGATGACGAAGAAGATGAAAGGCAGCGAGTAGAGCACATCGACGATGCGCATCATCACCTCATCGACGCGGCCGCCGGCAAAGCCCGCCGTCGCGCCGTAGACGACGCCGATGACGCCGGCGACGACACCGGCAAGCAGCCCGATGGCCAGGGAGATGCGTCCGGCCACCAGCGTGCGCGACAGCTGATCTCGCCCGGTATTGTCGGTGCCGAAGAAGAAATATTGCTGCTTGATGGCCGAGCTCATCGTCGCTTCGAGGCCGTCCGGGGACTTGTTCTCGATCCTGGTGTCGTGAAAAGCGTCCGAGCGGTCGAGATATCGCACATTGCGGTCGTCGATCGGCTTGGTCGAGGTGACCGTGACGACAACGCGGCCGCCGTCCTGATGCCATTCCTTGATGTCGACGCGCATGCGCTTGATGGCGTCGGTAAGCGCGGTCTGGATCATGTCAGGCTTCGGATAGGCCGACAGGCTTGGCGGCGTGCGCACATAGTCGCCATAGATGGTCGTGTAGTCATGCGGCACGAACCAGGGGCCGAACACGCTGACCGCTGCTATCAGCGCCAGGTAGTAAAGGCTGAACATGGCGGCGCGGTTGCGCTTCAGCCGCGCCCAGGCATTGCCCCACAAAGAGCGGCCGACAACGGCTGCCGGAGCGGCGGTGGCGGCGATCTCAGTCATAGCGCACCCTCGGATCGACGACAGCGTAGAGGACATCGACAATCAGGTTGAAGACGATGGTGAAGAGAGCGATCACCACCACCGTCCCCATGACCAGCGTATAGTCGCGGTTGAGCGCCGCATCGACGAAGTAGCGACCGACGCCCGGAATGGAAAAGATGGTCTCGACGATGATAGAGCCGGTGAGCAAAGCCGCCGCCGCCGGACCGGTGTAGGAGACGATCGGCAGTACGGCGCCGCGCAGCCCATGCTTGACCACCACCGACCAGTCGGAAAGGCCGAGCGCGCGAGCGGTCCTGATATGGTGGGAACGCAGGCTTTCGATCATCGAGCCGCGCATGAGGCGGGCAACGATGGCGATCTGCGGCAGGGCGAGTGTCAGCACCGGGCCGACCTTGTTGATGAAGGCGCCGTCGCCCCAGCCGCCGATAGGCAAAAGCTTCCAGGATAGCCCGAACACGAGCTGGATGATCGGGGCGGTGACGAAAGTGGGAATGGTGCTGCCGGCGGTGGCCAGAGCGATCACCGAATAGTCGCCTATCCTGTTCTGGTTGAGCGCCGCGATCGTGCCGAGGATTGAGCCCAGCACCAGCGCCAGCAGCAGCGCCGAACTGCCGATCTGGATCGAAATCGGCAGGCCCTTGGCGAAGAGCTCGGTGACGGTGAAATCCGGCAGGTTGTAGCTCGGGCCGAAATTGCCGTGCAAGAGATTGCCGAGATAGTGGACATATTGCAGCCAGAGCGGATCGTTGAGACCGAACTGGGCTTCGAGATTGGCCTTGATCTGCGGGTTGAGGCCGCGCTCCTGATTGAACGGGCCGCCCGGCGCCACACGGATCAGGAAGAACGCCAGCGTCACGATGACGAAAAGCGTCGGAATGGCGGTCAACAGCCGCCGGAAGACATAACGCAGCATCGGCGCCCCGCTTCAGCCAGGGCGACGGCTCTCCAGAGGAAGATCCGTGGCGCCGGCATCTCTGATCTTCGCACCCGGCCTGACGGAATCAAATCCGACTTTCGGCCCGGTAAGATGACCGACCGCAACCGCCGCGCCAGAAAGATGACGCGGCGGTTCGGCCAAGGTTCAGTGTCAGTCCTTGGAGATGAAACGGGACGGATGCACGTCCATGACATTGTCGGTGAAGCCGTGGAGCTTCGAGGACACGATGTCGTGGTAGCTGTAATAGAGGAGCGGGATCTGCGCCTCGTCGTCGATGAGGATGCGCTCGGCCGCGGCGAGGTCCTTCATGCGCTCCTCGGGCTTGCCGCCGGCGGCGGCGGCCTTGTCCATCGCCGCTTCATACGCGGCGCTGTCGTAGTTCGAATAGTTGTTGCCGCTCGCCTTGCGCGAAATGCCGAGGAAGGTTTCGGGGTCCTTGTAGTCGGCGATCCAGGCGGCGCGCGCCACGTCGTAATTTCCCTTCTGTTGAAGGAAAGCGTAGTGGGTCTTGGTGTCGGTGTTGAGCAATGTGACCTCGACGCCGAGCGGCTTCAGCTGCTCCTGGATGGCGACCGCAGTGTTCTTGTGGTTCTCGGAGGTGTTGTAGCGGATTTCCATCTTCAACGGATGCTCGGGCGTATAGCCGAGCTTCTCCAGGATCTTCTTGGCCTCGTCCTCGCGGTCGATCTGCGACATATCGGCGAATTTGGCCATTGCGGGCGTGTAGCCCTCGATGCCCGGAGGCACCATCGAATAGCCGGGCAGCATCGAGTTCTGCCAGACCTTCTCAGCCAGGAAGTCGCGATCGATCGCCATCGAGATGGCATTGCGCAGCTCGACATTGTCCCATGGCGCCTTGTCAGTCTTGATCGAATAATAATAGGTGCCGAGATACGGACCGACCTTGATCTGGTCGCCGAACTTCGCCTTCAGGTCGGCAAGCTGCTCGGTTGGCAGGTCGTCATAGCTGTCAAGCTCGCCGGCCTCGAAACGCTTCATGGCAGAGGAGCGGTCCTCGGTCGGGATGTAGTTGACGGTGTCGATCTTGACGTTGGCGGCATCCCAGAATTTCGGGTTCTTGACCAGCTTCAGATGGTCGTTAGGCACCCATTCGGCGAGCGTGTAGGCGCCGTTGGAAACCAGCTTGCCCGGCTTGATCCAGTCGGCGCCGAGCTTGTCCATCGAGGCCTTGTTGACGGGATAGGTCGCCTGGTGGGTGAGCATTTCCAGGAAGTAAGGCGTCGGCGCCTTGAGCGTCACTTCCAGCGTGTTGGCGTCGATTGCCTTCACGCCCATGTCCTCGGCGTTGCCCTTCTTGTTGTTGAAGTCCTCGGCTCCCTTGACCGGGTAGAGCATCGAAGCGTACTCGGCGGCGGTCGCCGGATCTTCCAGCCGGTGGAACGCAAAGACGAAGTCCTGCGCCGTCACCGGGGAACCGTCGGACCATACGCCGTCCTTGCGCAGCTTGAATGTGTAGACCGTGCCGTCGTCCGAAACCGTCCAGCTCTCGGCGGCGCCGGGAATGAGATTGGCCTTCTCGTCCTGCATGACCAGGCCCTGGAACAGGTCGCGCAGGATGTTGGCCTCATAAACCGTCGATGTCTTGTGCGGGTCCACCGACTCCGGCTCGGCGGCGCTGCCGCGGTTGTAGACGACGTCGGCAAAGGCATAGGTATGGAAAGCACCGGTGGCCAGCGCCATGGTGGTGGCGAACACCGTCGCCTTCAGCATGTTTTTCAGCATGAAGTCTCTCCCTGTCGGCGCGGCCCCCTCAGCCACACCTTTTGCGTGTTGACGCCCCGGAACCGTTCAAGAAGGCCCCTTTCGAGCGTGCCGCCGGTCCCTTCCGGCAGCTGGTGGCAGGAGACTAGACAGAGGAAAATCTTATTTCAACCACCCGCTGCTTGACGTTGAGTGAGCGGCATCTTGCTAAAATAGCGAAAACTAACGCTTTTACCTCAATTTCAACTTGCCACACCTATCGGTTGTTCCGGTTGTTTTCAGTTTTTGCAAGCAGGTTTTGGCATTCTCCGGCCCATGCTGAAGAACCGAAAATTCCGCGTTTCATGGTCCCGCTTTCGCGCCGACGTCACGGCGACGTCGGCGGTCGAGTTCGCCATGCTGGCGCCGGTCTTCATCCTGCTCCTGCTCGGCATGGTTGCATACGGAATTTATTTCGGCGCGAGCAGCTCCATCCAGCAACTGGCGGCGGATGCCGCGAGAACGGCGCTCGCCGGAATGAACCAGACGGAACGCCAGACGCTGGTGGCTAGTTTTCTCAGCAACAATGCCAACGGTTACCTCTTCGTCGATCCCACCAAGCTGACCTACCAGGCCAATGACAGCGCCGCCGACGGCAGCCAGTTCGTCGTCTCGATCCAGTACGACGCCCGGAACCTGCCGATCTGGAACCTGATTCCCAGCGCCGGATTGCCGGCGACCACAATCTCACGTCAATCCACGATAAGGGTCGGAGGCATCTGAATGGCGCGGCGGCTGCAGGCACGGATGGTCCGCCTCGCGCGATCGATGATCGGCGACAAGAAGGCGAACTTCGCCGTCATGGCGGCTCTGAGCGCGCCGGTAGCGCTGGCGCTGGCCGCGTTCGCCATCGACGAGGCTTCGATCTACAATGAACGCCGGACCGCCCAGGCCATGACCGACCTGGCCGCGATCACCGGTGCGTCGAACATCACCGACATCCAGAATGCGGTGGTCACGACGCTCAAGGACAACGGAATGCCCGGCATCATCGTCCAGCAACCGGGACAGACCATCACGCCGACCGCCGGACAGACTGTCGTGGCCATCACGCCCGGCCAGTATACCGCGGCATCCACGGTGGCGGTCGGCCAGCGATTTCAGGCAGGTGTGACCCCCTACAACGCGGTCAACGTCGTCCTTCACAAGATTCCCGCGCGCTATTTCGCCAGCGCGCTCATCCCGCCGCCCGTCATCGGCACGCAAGCCACCGCCAGCATGACGCCGATGGCAACCTTCGCGGTCGGCTCCAGGCTTCTGAGCCTCAACGGCGGCATCCTCAATTCGCTGCTCAGCGGCCTCCTGGGCGGCAACATCTCGCTCAGCGTCATGGACTACAACGCGCTGGTCTCAGCTGATGTAGACGTGCTTTCCTTC
>JBFLWR010000046.1:0-6840 GCA_040755925.1 Pseudomonadota bacterium | reverse complement strand
TGGTCGGCTCAAGATCGCTGCCTCGCGAAACCTTCCTGACGCCGTTTTGGCTTTCACGCAACAGTGCTATGGCCGTTACCCGGCGCCGGGCGGATTTCCGCTGGACGCGACTTACTTCCGCCGCACTTCGCCTGTGGGGGAGGTTCTCGCGGAGGTGGATTGCCGCTCGCGGCCGGAGTGGAAATTTCGACGTGCATTTGAAGACGCTTTTTATCGCTGCCCTGGCCCTGCTGACCGCGGGCTGCGCCGGACACCAGACACAGGAAATTCTGGGCAGCGTCGTCGTGCCGACGAACGCGACCGAGATCGCTGGTAACCACTCGATCTTCATCGCCACCACACGCAAGGCGTCCAGCGACCCCAACAAGGTTTTCGACGGCGAGCGTTCGGCGACGCTCAACTACGCCCGCGTCAACGTAACAGTTCCGCCAGTCCACCAGACCGGCCAGATCGAGCGGCGCTCGCGCGGCAAGTCGGATGACCCGACCAAATATTTCATGGCCTCGGAAGTCGTCGGCTACGACACTCAGCCGAAATTCGCCAGCGCGCTCAATGCCGATATCGCCGCGCGCGGCGGCCGCGTCATGGTCTTCGTCCATGGTTACAACACCGGCTTCGACGACGCCGTCTACCGTTTGACGCAGATCGTTCACGACTCCGGTTATCCCGGCACGCCGGTGCTGTTCTCCTGGGCCTCCGGCGCCAGGACCACCGACTATGTCTACGACAAGGAAAGTGCCGCCGCGGCTCGTGACCAGCTGGAAGTGACGCTCAGGATGCTTGCGCAGACCGGCGCGCGGCGCATCGACATCGTCGCGCATTCGATGGGAACCTGGGTGACGATGGAAACGCTGCGCCAGCTCGCCATCACCGGCGACCGCGATCTGGGCGGCAAGCTGGGCGACGTGGTGCTGGCCTCGCCCGATATCGACGTCGATGTCTTCAAGAGCCAGATGCGCCGTTACGGCAAGCCCGACAAGCCCTTCATCCTTCTGTTGTCGGACGACGACCGGGCGTTGCGGCTCTCCGGCCTGATCGCCGGCTCACGGCCGCGCGTCGGCGACTACAGGGACGCCGCCGACCTCGCCTCATACGGCGTGACGGTGGTCGATCTTTCCAAGCTCAAGGGCAACGACAGCTTCAACCACACCAAATTCGCCGACAACCCGATGATGGTGCAGACGATCGGACAACGGTTGCGCGAGGACGACGGCTTCGCCAGCGATCGTGACGTGACGGACCGCATCCGCCAACTTGCAGGTCAGTAACCGTATTGCCACGGATGGGCTTGCAATTGGCCGTCCATCGACTTTCAACTGGACCGGGCAAGCCCTTGGCCTTATCGGATTGTCCAGTAAGGTTTGCCGCCCTTGGGGGATTCCGGGTGACCGTGCGATCGAAGATCGTCCCAGTTCTTGTCTTCGCGCTCGCCCTTGCCGGCTGCGCCGGCCCAACACATGACCTGCTCAATCGGACAACGGCAACGGTGCCCGCCTCCGCCATCGCGGCAAGGCATGAGATCTTCGTGGCCACCACGCGCCAGCAGGCGACGAAGGACCCGCGTCAGGTCTTCGACGGCGACCGCTCTCTGACCACCAGCTATGCCCGCGTCGACGTCACGGTCCCTAAGGTGCACAAAGTGGGCGCGATCGAGCGCGCCAAAGGGTCCGCCGACAGCAATCCGGCCAAGCAGTTCACCGCCACCGACGTCTTCCATTACGCGGACTCGCAGCAGTTCGCCAAGGCGGTTGGCGCCGATATCGCCATGCGCGGCGACCGCGCCCTGGTGTTCGTGCACGGCTTCAACAACGGCTTCGACGACGGCGTCTTCCGGCTGACGCAGATTGCGCACGATACGAACTACCCGGGCACGCCGGTGCTGTTCTCCTGGGCATCGAGCGCCAGGACGACCGGCTATATCTACGACAAGGACAGCTCGACAGCCGCGCGCGACGACCTCGAGGCGACGCTGAGGATGCTCGCCAAGACCAAGGTGAAGAGCATCGATATCATCGGCCATTCGATGGGGACATGGTTGACGATGGAGGCGCTGCGCCAGCTCGCCATCACCGGCGACCGCGATCTGGGCGGCAAGCTCGGTTACGTGATCCTTGCTTCGCCGGACATCGATGTCGACGTGTTCAAGAAGCAGATGATCCGCTACGGCAAGCCCACCAAGCCCTTCGCCATCCTGCTCTCGGGCGACGATCGGGCGCTGAAACTGTCCAGCTTCATTTCCGGCGACAAGCCGCGCGTCGGCGACTACGGCAACGCCGCCGATCTCGCCAACTATGGCGTGACCGTCGTCGATCTCACCAACACCAAGGGCGGCGACAGCTTGAACCACGCCAAATTCGCCGACAATCCGATCCTGGTGCAATTGCTGGGCGACCGGCTGCGCACGCCCGCCGGGCTTGCCTCGGACGAGCCCAATTCGACGCAACTAAACAATATCGGCCAAGGCCTGGGCCAAGCCGTCGGCTCGGTGGCGGAGGTCGTCATCACGACCCCCTTCAAGGTTTTGACAATCGCCACCGGCGGCGGTTGATCCTCCGAGGCCACCCGCTCAAACGAAGAGATCGACCTTCTGGAACGTCGTCACGTCGACCAGGCCGACGTCGGAAATCCTGAGTTCCGGAATGACGACCAGCGCCAGCAGCGAGTGCTGCATATAGGCGTTGTTGAGCGAGCAACCGACCTTGCGCATGGCTTCGGTCAATCGGTCGGCCTTGGCCGCGACGGTTTCGGCGCGCTCGTCCGACATCAGCCCGGCGATCGGCATCTCGACCAGCGCCAGTTCCTTGCCCTTCGAGTAGAGCACCACACCGCCGCCCACTTCGCCCAGCCGGTTGACCGCAAGCGCCATGTCCTGCTTGTTGGTGCCGACGACGATGATGTGGTGGGCATCATGCGCGACGCTCGATGCCATCGCGCAATCCTCCATGTAGCCGAAGCCGGAGACGAAGGCATTGGTGACGCCGCCTGTCCCCCTGTGGCGCTCCACGAGCGCGATCTGGCAGACGTCGTTGCGGCGATCCATGGCAACCAGTCCATCCTCCACCGGCAGGTCGGCCTCCAGCGCCCGCGTTGGCGCCTGGTTCTCGATCACGCCGATCACCCGCGCCCGCACCTCGTTCGCGCCCTGTGGGGCGATGATGTCGAAATCAGAGGCCTCGAGCTTCTTGCCAAGCTTGACAGTGTTCTTCGCCGTCTTCGGATAATTGTAGGCCGGGATGTCGATTTCGAGCTTGCCTGCCTTGGCCAGCCTGACGCCGCGTCCATAGACTTCGTCGATGGCCATCGCCGCCAGATCCGAAACGATCAACAGATCGGCCAGCCGCCCGGGCGCGATCGAGCCGATCTCGCGTTCCAGCCGGAAATGCTGCGCGGTGTTGATCGTCGCCATCTGGATCGCCGTAACCGGCTTCAGCCCCTGGCTGATGGCGTGCCGCAAGACGCGGTCCATATGGCCCTCATGCACCAGCGTGCCGGAATGGCTGTCGTCGGTGCACAGGATGAAGTTGCGCGGGTCGATGCCCCCCTCGGTCACCGCCTTGATCTGCGTCGCGACGTCATACCAGGCCGAACCCAGCCGCAGCATTGCCTTCATGCCCTGGCGCACGCGCGCGATCGCGTCCTCGGCGCGGGTGCCTTCATGGTCGTCCTCGGCGCCGCCGGCGACATAACCGTGGAACGGCAGGCCGAGATCGCGCGAGGCATAGTGCCCGCCTACCGTCTTGCCGGCCTTAACGGTCTCGGCGATCTCGCCAGACATCACCGGATTGTTGGCCGCGACCCCCGGAAAGTTCATCACCTCGCCGAGGCCGATGATGTTCTCCCACGTCATCGCCTCCGCGACATCCGCGACCGTGAGTTCCGCGCCCGCATGTTCCAGCCCAGGCGCCGACGGCACGCAGGACGGCATCTGGACATGCACGTTGATAGGCATGGCGATGGCCTCGTCATGCATCAGCCGAACGCCCGGCAGGCCGAGCACGTTGGCGATCTCGTGCGGGTCGATGAACATCGAGGTGGTGCCGTGCGGGATGACCGCGCGGCAGAACTCCGTCACCGTCACCATGCCGCTCTCGACATGCATGTGCGCATCGCAGAGGCCGGGCACCAGGTAGCGGCCGCCGGCATCGACCACCTTGGTCCCCTGCCCGATCGCGTGGCTTGCGTTGGGTCCGCAATAGGCAAAGCGGCCAGCGGCGATCGCGATGTCAGTGCCGGGGATGATCTCGCCCGAATGAACGTTCACCCAGCGCCCGTTGCGGATGACCAGATCGGCGGGCTTGCGCCCCATGGCGACATCGACAAGATGCGTCGCGACCTCGGTCCAGGGCTTTGGTTTTGCGGCGCTTGCTGATTTGGCGTTCGTCATTGTCCGAGTCCTCTGCTGAGGCCACTCTGGCAAAAGTCGGCGTGCGGAACCAGAGCCGTTCCCCTGCCTCAGGCGCAAAAGCCGGCCTTGTTGACTATTCCAGGCAAAGGGCGATGCTGACGACCGTGGAAACCGACTTTTTCTAGGGGGAAACATGACCCGTTTGTGGAAAACGTTCGCCGCCGTCATCCTGTTTGTCGCTTCGACCGCCCTGGCCACGGCCGAGGAACGCTGGCAGACCCTGCCGGAACCCGCCGCCATGCCAAAGCCCGAGCAGAGCGGTTATGCGCCGGTCAACGGCATCCAGATGTACTACGCCGTCTTCGGTAAGGGCGACCCGGTCCTGCTCATCCATGGCGGCCTCGGCCACGCCGACATCTGGGCGAGCCAGGTGGCGACCCTCTCAAGGACCCACGAGGTGATCGTCGCCGACAGCCGCGGCCACGGCCGCTCGACCCGAACCGACGAGCCTTACGGCTACGACCTCATGGCTTCCGACTATCTGGCGCTCCTGGACTATCTGAAGGTCGACAAGACCGCCCTTGTCGGCTGGAGCGACGGCGGCATCATCGGCATCGACATCGCGCTTCACCATCCCGAACGGCTGACGCGGCTTTTCGCGCAGGCTGCCAACGTCACCACGGACGGCGTCGATCCTGGCGTGCTCACGAACAAGACCTTCGCCGCCTATATCGAGCGCTCCGGGAGCGACTACAAGAAGCTCTCGAAGACACCCGACCAGTATGACGCCTTCGTCGCGCAGATCAGCCATATGTGGGAATCGCAGCCGGCCTGGACCAAGGAGCAGCTTGGCAAGATCACCACGCCGACCGCCATCGTCGCCGGCGACCATGACGAGGCGATCAAGCGCGCGCACACTGAATACATGGCCTCGGCCATTCCCGGCGCCAAGCTGATCATCCTGCCCAATGCCAGCCATTTCGCCATGCTGCAGGCGCCGGACGAATACAGCCAGGCCGTGCTGGATTTCATCGACGCCAAATAAGGCAACCCGCGGCCGGATCGGGCTGGGAAAGAAGCCGCGCGGCGCCGCAAAATCGCGCAGGCGTTCCCCGGTCGTAAACCACTGTTGCACGCACGCAATTCCGTTTCGCCCGAAATAGGGTTAGGCTGCACCGGAAGAGTCTTTCGAAATCGCCATTTCGGAGAGCTCGATGCGCCGTTTGATGCTCGCCAATGCTGGCTTCCTGTTCCTGCTGCCTGGGTCGGCCTGGGCCGCGGACATGGGTGCCGTGCCGATGACGGCGCCAGGCTTCGACTGGACAGGCTATTATGCCGGCCTCCAGGCCGGTTACGGCTGGGGCAACTCCGATATCTCGGGAACGCTGGGCACGCCGTTCAGCGCCTCGCCCGATGTCGATGGCGGTTTTGCTGGCGGTCATGTCGCCGGCTTGTGGCAATTCAACCAGGCGGTCGTCGGCGCACAGGCCGAGCTCAACTATTCATCGGTCGACGGCTCCGCCCCGCTCACGGGCGGAAATTCCGTCGGCAGCAACGTGAAGTGGTTCGGATCGGTCAACGCCGAAGCCGGTTATGCGATGGACCGCTGGCTGATCTACGGCATCGGCGGCGTCGCCTTTGCCGACCTTGAAACCTCGCAGGCGGGCACCACAGGCTTCGCAAAGACGCGAACCGGCACTGGCTGGACTATCGGCGCCGGCGTCAACTATGCGCTGACCGACAAAGTCGTGGTCGGCGCCCAATACCGCTACTACGATTTCGGCAAGGAGCATTTCGACGCCCCGGACGGTTCCGACCGCGACCAGGACGTCAAGCTCAACACGGTTGGCGTGAATTTCAGCTACAAGTTTTGAGTAGCCGTGTAGCGGGAGGAATGTGGCCGGCGCCCGCAGGGGGCGGGGGAATGGGTAGGGGCCTGAAAGACGCCGGCCGCGGCTGGTCTTGCCCGCCGCGAGAAGAACCCTACCGTTCGGCTCAAAATCCGTAATTCCGTGATCGCGCCACTACCCACCGAATCCCCGGCGCCGCGAAGCGACGGGCATGTCCATTCTCGTGACGCTCGCCCCCTCAGGCCCTGCCTGGTCAGATTGAAAAGGCCTTCCAACCGGCATTGCGGCCAGGCACTCCTCCAGCCGCTCCAGGCGTGTCTTTTGCCACCGCAATCTATGCGCGATGTCTTGAAGCTTGCCCTTACCCTTCGAGTTGGCAGCCTCAATCAGGTCCAGCTCGAGCTGGCGAATCCCGCGCCGCAGTTCCAGCGCTTCGGCCTCCCGCAGCCCTCTGATCCAGCCTGCCCCACGCATGATCACCCGCAATCCGCCATCGATGCATCTCGGATTCTGGCAGGGAAATGCTAACGAGGTCGGTTCGGACAACATATAATTTTAAGGACAGCTAATATTCAAAACTGCGCCTTGCCAGGTCGGATTGAAACCCCTCAGTTTCCGGCTGGCAGCTTTCCGACCGAAGACATC
>JBFLWR010000459.1:0-32878 GCA_040755925.1 Pseudomonadota bacterium | reverse complement strand
CTCGATAACTCACCGGTAACGATGTGCCTTTAAAACGGACTGCGAGGCGGACATCGCAACCGCCCGGCGCTCCGGATCAGGTCTCGCGTACCGGAGCCCGTAAGTTTCGCAAGTGCTTCGTCGCGAAACGCCATGCGTATCTGGCAAAGCCGCGTTCCCCGACGGGACGCGGTTTTTGCGTTTTGCGAGGATTAAATCCCGATCGCTGCATTGGGGATCGACACGTGATCTTCATTCTTCAGCACGATCGGCGCATCGACGCCGTCAATCCTGACCACCAGCAAACGCATGCTCCAGGCGCCTGCATTTCGGACGAGATGCGAGAACGCCGTTCCCGTTCCCTTTCCCTTGCCGCCATGAATCGGAATGCTGAACTGCGCATCGCCGGCGCCGTTCGCATTGACGTTGAGGTGGCCACCGACCCAGAAATTGTCGGTCATGTCGTCGCCGATGGCCGCCTTCACGCGATCGTCGGCGCGAATGGCCTCCATGGTCATGTGATAGGCGTCGCTGCCTTTCAGAATGAAGGGAACGCTGCCGACCGTCGCCGCGCAGCCGCCGATGCCGACCACCCAGATCAAGAGCCCGGCAATCCCCCAATTGCGCTGCGTCCTGCGAAAATGCTCGGCATCGCGCCAAGCGCGGTTTTGCCAGGCCCAGCGGCTGCCGCGAGCGCCCAGCACGAAGATCATGACAAGGTTGACGATCGGGATCAGCGCGAGCAGCGCGATGAACGTGCTGTTGCCGATGCCCCAGATCCAGTTGAGGAAAAAGGCGCCCCAGTTCCAGCGGTCGAGCTCCGGCGGGATCTCGGTCGCTTGGTTGAGCGGTTGCATGGCCATGATTCCCTCCCCGGCGCGGATGCCTCGCGGATTTAGATCATGACCGAGGGACGATGGAAACAGCCGGACGCTGCAACAGGCGCCCGGCCCTTTTATGTCAGCGTTTCCGCAAGTCAGCGGCGGCCAGGTCAAGCGCCTTGGCGATGCGGTCGCAAGCCATGTCGATCGTCTCGCGCGTCCAGATCAGCGGCGGCGAAAGGATCATCGTGTCGCCGGTGGCGCGCAGCATCATGCCGTGGGCGATCGCATGGTCGCGCACGACGACCGCCGCGCTGCCAGACGGCAGGTAGCGTTCCTTGGTCGCCTTGTCCTTGACGATCTCGATGGCGCCCATGAGGCCGATCGAGCGCACCTCGCCGACCAGGCTATGGCCGGCGATGCGCTCCTGCAGCGCCTGGGCGAAATATGGCCCGGTGTCGTTCTTGACGCGGTCGACGAGGCCTTCCCGCTCGATGATTTCGAGGTTCTTCAACGCCACCGCGCAAGCCACCGGATGGCCCGAATAGGTGTAGCCGTGGTAGAACTCGCCACCCTTTTCGACCAGCGTTTTGCTGACACGGTCGCCGACGAGCAGCGCCGACAGCGGCTGGTAGCCCGAGGTCAACGCCTTGGCGGTGGTGATGGTGTCGGGTTCGATGCCGAAAGTCTGCGCGGCAAACCACTCGCCGGTGCGGCCATAACCGGTGATGACCTCGTCCAGCATCAGAAGCACATCGTATTTGCGGCAGATGCGCTGCACTTCCGGCCAGTAGCTCATCGGCGGGATCTTCACCCCGCCCGCGCCCATCACCGGTTCGCCGATGAAGGCCGCGACATTTTCCGCGCCGGCCTCGAGGATCGCGTCCTCGACCGCCTTCGCTGCCCGAATGCCGAAATCATGATCGCTCTCGCCGGGCAGCGCGAGCTCATAGGCGTAAGGCATCATCACATGGACGATATTCGGCACGGCGCCGCCGAGCTGCTTGTGCATCGGCTCCATGCCGCCGAGCGAGGTGCCGGCGATCGTCGAACCGTGATAGGCCGACTTGCGTGAGATGACCCGGTTCTTCTCGGGCTTGCCTTCCAGAGCCCAGTAGTGGCGCACGAGCCGCAGCGCCGTGTCGTTGGCTTCCGAGCCGGACGAGCCGTAGAAAACCTGGCTGACATGCTTGGGCGCCAGCTCCGCCAGCTTCTTCGACAACAGCACCGGCGTCGGCGTCGAGCATTTGAAGAAGGAGTTGTAGTAAGGCAGCTCCTTCATCTGGGCGGAGGCGGCGTCGGCCAGTTCGTCGCGGCCGTAGCCGACATTGACGCACCAGAGGCCCGCCATGCCGTCGAGGATTTCCGTTCCCTCGGAATCGTAGATGAAGGGTCCCTCGGCGCGGGTGATGATGCGCGAGCCGATCTCACGGAGTTCCTTGTGATCGGTGAAGGGGTGGAGGTGATGCGCGGCGTCGATCTGCTGAAGCTGCTTCAGCGAATAATTCTGATAAGTCATCGATTTGATCTTTCCTCTTGAATCAATCCGGCAGCAGCCGGGGCGGATTCGTCAGAGGAAGGCAGGCGGCGAATAGCCGATGCGGGCGCACAGCCGCAAAAGCTCGGCGCGCAGCGTGCGCGGTGACGGTGTCACCGCGACCCCGAAGGCGCCTGATGTGCTGAAGCGGATCATGGCGACAGCTTATGCCGCCTCAGGCCCAAAATTCAAGCCGTTCCGGTCAGGCAGTCTTACCGAGAGCGCCCTGCAGGAACATATAACGCATCGCCGTCTGCGCGGCCTGCGGACGACGATCGCCGCGCCCGCCATGGCCACCTTCCGTTTCCTCGAAGAACAATGTCCTGCCATGACCAGCTTCCTGCAGCCGCGCCGCCATCTTGCGTGCATGACCCGGATGGACCCGATCGTCGGCGGTAGAAGTCATCAGCAGCACCGGCGGATAGGTTTCGTCCGTGGCGACATGCTGATAGGGCGAATATGCGCCGAGCCATGCCGCCTCGTCCGGCTTCGACGGATCGCCATACTCCGCGATCCAGGAGGCGCCGGGCGGCAATTCGGTGTAGCGAAGCATGTCGAGCAGCGGCACATCGATGATGACGGCGCCAAACAGCTCTGGGCGCTGGATCAATGACACGCCGGTGAGCAGGCCGCCATTCGAGCCGCCCTGGATGCCGAGTTGCGCTGCCGTGGTGATGCCGCGCTTGACCACATCCTCTGCCACCGCCGCGAAATCGTCGAAAGCATTCTGGCGCTTGCCCTTCAGTGCCGCCTGGTGCCAGGCCGGGCCAAACTCGCCACCGCCGCGGATGTTGGCCTGCACATAGGCGTTTCCCTTGTCCAGCCACAGTCGGCCGCGAATGCCAGCATAGCCGGGCAACAGCGGCACTTCGAAACCGCCATAGCCGTAGAGCAGTGCCGGCACCGGCCCTTTCTGGTCGCGGCGCCGAACGACGAAATACGGGATCATCGTGCCGTCCTTCGAACGCGCCTCGAACTGCTCCGAAACATAGGGCGAGGCGTCGAAGCGGGCCGGCTGCGACTTCACCGTCTGCAGCGTCTCGCCGTCGTCGTCCGACCAGATGATCGAGCTCGGCGTGAGAAAATCGGTGAAGGTGAAGGAGACACTCGAGCCGAAATGCTCGACATGGCTGATGCCGACATTGCCGTTGTCCGGCAGCGCCACTGGTTTCAGCGACCAACCCTTGTCGATGCGGTCGCAGGCGACGACCTTGCCGCGCACATTGTCCATCAAATTGATGAACAGCCGCCCCTGCGTCCTGGCCAGCCCGGCGATCGAGACACGATGCGCGGGCTTGAGCACCGTTTCGAACGGCCCGAAAATGCCAGTATCGATCCAGCGATCGAAATCGACAGAGTAAAGTCCGTCGGGCAGGCATTGCGTGCCGTCCGGCGTCGTCCAGGGGCTGCGCACCCCGAAGATGAGCTGGCCTTTGAAGATTGCCGTATCGGTGGCGTCGTCGGGCAGCGGCACGCGCCGGATCTCGCCGGTCGGCAGCCGCAGGAAACTGTGCGAGGTGAAGAAGTCGAGCGTTCTGCCAAGCAGCACATGCTTCTTGTCGCCGTCGAATTCGACGCCACCGCCAACCGCGAGATGCTGCCTCTCGCCTTCGAAAATCGGCGTTGCATCCTCAAGCTTCGTGCCCCGCCGCCACAACTTGACCACGCGAGGATAGCCGGACTGCGTCTTGTCTTCTTCCTCGAATGCCGCCGAGACGATCACCGTATCCCTGTCCAGCCAGGAAAAGCCGGATTTCGAGGCGGGCGCCCGAAACCCGTCCTCCACGAAGGACTTGGTCGCGATGTCGAACTCGCGCATCTCGCTGGCGTCGCCGCCGTCCGGCGACATGTAGAGCAGGCAGCGGTCGAAATCCGGATGTAGCCGGCTGGCGCCGCCGAACACCCACTTCACGCCTTCCTTGGCCGAGAGCTGATCGAAATCGATGATCGTTTCCCATTGAGGCTTGTCGGTCTTGTAGGACGCCACTGTCGTGCGCCGCCAAAGACCCAGCGCGTTGGTTTTGTCCTGCCAGAAATTGTAGACATGGCCGGCAAGTGCAGATCCGACCGGGATGTTGTCCTCGGCCGTCATCAGGTCGAGCGCGGTTTCGAAAGTCGCCTGGTAGGACGGATCGCCCTGCAGTTGCGCGACAGTAACCGCGTTCTGACCGTGAACCCAATCGAGCGCCTGCTTGCTGTTGCGGTCTTCCAGCCAGAGGAAGGGATCCTCGGCCGCCAGCTCTGGCTGAGTTTTGATATTCGAACTGCTCATACGGACTCTCCGGAATGCCATCTGGCGGCATTTCCTACATCGCGCTCGCCACGCCAACATTCAAGGGCGAGACCAGTCGAGACTGACTCTGCGTCGATTTGGCTAATGCACCTGCCGTCGCACGACGGTGGCCGTGGCAAGCATCGCGCAGATTGCGCCCAGCGTGACCAGCAGGCCGGCGGCGCCGATGACATCCACCACGCTGTCAGTGAGTGGCGGGACGACAAGGCCTCGCCGGCGAAAAGCGGTTGCTCCAGCCAATCCCTGTCAAGATCGACGGCGCTGATACGATCGATAGAGCGCGAAGCCGACGAGCAACGCATCAAGCGCGGCGATCACCACCGGCAGCCCGAGCGGCCCGATCTCCTGCATCAGCGCGCCGGCGCCGGGTGGGCCGACGATGCCGCCAACGCCCCAGAGCAACGCAAAGGCGGCGTTGCCCGTAACCAGCAGCGAGCCCTTGAAGCGGCTGCCGAGTTCAACCAGCGCCATTGTATAGACCCCGTAGCCGACCGCGCCCATCACCAGCAGCACGCCCCAGACGAGCGGCGTTGTGACCACCAATGGCAAAAGCACCGCGCAGGTCGTCGTCGCCACCGCGCAGGCAAGGATCATGACACGGCCGCCGAAGCGTTCGGCGAGCAAGCCAAGCGGTATCTGCAGGACGATGTTGCCTAGGGAGAGCATCATCACCAACGCGGCAAGCGCGGCTTCGGGCAGGCCGTAACCCGCGCCGAACACCGGGACAAGCGCATAAGTACTTTGCTGCACCGCAGCCGAGACCAGAACCGCCAGCAGCAGCGCTGGAGCAAGCCGGGCGAAGCCGATGAAGCTGCCGGCGGGCTGGCCGTCATCCTCGAAACCGGCAAGCTTCGATGAGACCAGACGAAGAATAACAGCGCAAAGCACGAAACCGACTATGCCGACGCCGAAGGGAGCCCAGCCGGCGGTACCGACCAGGGTCAGGGTAAACGGGCCGGCCGCATAACCGGCGCCCATCAGCGTGTTGAACACGCCCATGACGCGTCCGCGCCGCGATGGCGGCGCCAGCGACAGCGCCCAGACCTCACCAAGGACGTAAAGCGGGTTGATGACCACGCCGATAATGAACCGGATGACGTACCAGGCTACCCAATTCTGCAGATGGCCGATGGCCAGGAAGCACAGCGCTCCGGCCAGTGAGCAGCCGACCGCCAGGTTTCGCGCGCCAATCAGCCGAACGGCCGCGGGCACGAAAGAGGCCGACAGGATAAGCCCGATCGGCATCATCGCCGCCGACAGCCCGATGAGGCCCGGCGAAAAACCCTGCTTCTGCATCAGCAAGGTGAACAGCGGCGAGCTCAGGCCCTGCGCCGCGCCGAACATGGCAAGCGCTGCTGTCACGCCGGCAAGGGCCGCCCATTGCGGTCGATCTTCGGCGGTGTGTGTGGATGCAGTCATCATCGCTCGCGGTCATTTTTCGGCGCAACCTAGCGCGAGCGAAGATCCTGCGGATGCTTCAGTGACGGCAATTCTGCGATCCAGCCTGCTGCCCCTCCGTCATGTCGCTTCCCTCGCTCTAGTGGTCGCCGCCTCCTTACAAGCAGCGTTGCCGTCGGTCCATTATGCCGGCCAAATTCGCATCCCATGAGGCCTGTCATGACCGCTGCCCTTCATCCCGCCGAACCGGCATTGGCAACCGATCGCGCCCGCCGTGGCGGCCGCGCGGGCAAGCGCGCGGGCGCCGGAGCGGCTTTTGAGCAGCCCGCTTTCCGGCAGTTGAAGAACCCGCTTGCGCCGACCAAACTGGTTTCCGACGACGAGTTGGAATCGATCCATCTCGCTTCGCTGCGTGTCCTCAAGGAAATCGGCGTCGACGTCCTGCATGACGAAGCCCGTCGCATCATGAAGGCGCATGGCGCCGACGTGCGCGAAGGCAGCGAGCGGGTTCGCTTCGACAGCGACATGATCCTCGAACTCGTCTCGCACTGCCCTTCGGAATTCACGCTGCACGCCCGCAATCCGGCGCACAATGTGCGCTTCGGCGGCAACAACCTAATCATCTCGATGATGGCCTCGGCGCCCAACTGCTCCGACCTCGATCGCGGCCGCCGCCCCGGCAACCAGGCGGACTACCGCAACTTCCTGCGCCTGGCGCAGATGCACAACATCCTGAACTGCACAGGCGGTTATCCGGTGGAGCCGATCGACATCCATCCGTCGGTCCGGCATCTGGAATGCGTCCGAGACCTCGCCATGCTGACCGACAAGGTGTTCCACATCTATTCGCTCGGCAAGGAGCGCAATGTCGACGGCATCGAGATAACCCGCATCGCGCGCGGTGTCAGCCGCGAGCAGCTGATGGTGGAACCGTCGGTCTTCACCATCATCAACACCAACTCGCCGCTCAAGCTCGACGTGCCGATGATGGAAGGCATCATCCAGATGTCGAGCATGGGCCAGGTCGTCATCGTAACGCCGTTCACGCTGTCGGGCGCCATGGCGCCCGTTACCATCGCCGGCGCGCTTGTGCAGCAGAACGCCGAGGCGCTGTCCGGTATCGCCTTCTCGCAGATGGTCAGGAAGGGCGCGCCGGTCGGCTATGGCGGCTTCACCTCGAACGTCGACATGAAATCCGGCGCGCCGGCCTTCGGCACGCCCGAATACATGAAGGCGCAGCTCGTCGGCGGCCAGCTTGCACGCCGCTACAACATCCCCTACCGCACCTCCAACACCTGCGCCGCCAACACGGTCGACGCGCAGGCTGCTTACGAGAGCGTGTTCTCACTGTGGGGCGCGGTCCAGGGCGGCGGCAACCTGATGATGCACGCGGCCGGATGGCTCGAAGGCGGCCTGCGCTGCTCCTACGAAAAGACCATCCTCGACATCGACCTGTTGCAGATGGTGGCCGAATACCTCACCCCGCTCGATCTGTCCGAGGACGCGCTCGGTTTCGACGCCATCCAGTCTGTCGGTCCGGGCGGCCATTTCTTCGGCACCCAGCATACCCAGGAGCGCTACAAGACCGCCTTTTACTCGCCGATCGTTTCCGACTGGCGCAATTTCGAGACCTGGACCGAGGCAGGCTCGCCGACGGCGATGGAACGCACCAACAAGGTCTGGAAGGAGCGCCTCGCGTCCTACGAAGAGCCCTATATGGACCCGGCCATCCGCGAGGAGCTCAACGCCTTCGTTGAAAAGCGCACAGCCGAAGGCGGCGCTCCGACCGACTTCTGACCGCCGGTCGAACAGCCCGGCCGTTAGCGGCCGGTTGAACCTTACTTCCGACTCCACATTGCACAAGACGGACCTATCTTCATGAAATCTCACGTAAAAGCGGTTGTCATCGGCGGCGGCGTCGTTGGCTGTTCGGTGCTCTACCACCTCGCCAAGGCCGGTTGGACCGACATCATGCTGATCGAACGCTCGGAGCTGACCTCCGGCTCGTCCTGGCATGCGGCGGGCGGCTTCCATACGCTGAACGGCGACCCGAACGTCGCCAAGCTGCAGGCTTACACCGTGCAGCTCTACAAGGAGATCGAGGAGATTTCCGGCCAGTCCTGCTCGCTGCACCTCACCGGCGGCGTCATGATGGCCGATACGCCCGAGCGCATGGACTTCCTGCGGCTGGCGCACGCCAAGGGCCGCTATCTTGGCATGGACACCGAGCTGATCACGCCTTCGGAAGCCAAGGCGATGTTCCCGCTGATGGATGAGAAGAACTTCGTCGGCGCCATGTGGGATCCGGTCGAAGGCCACCTCGACCCTTCGGGCACCACGATTGCCTATTCCAAGGCGGCCAAGAAGCTCGGCGCCGAGATCGTGCTGCGCAACCGCGTCGTCGACCTGACGCAGCAGCCCGACGGCACCTGGAACGTCGTCACCGAGCAGGGCACGGTCCATGCCGAGCATGTCGTCAACTGCGGCGGCCTGTGGGCGCGAGAGATCGGCCGCATGGTCGGCGTCGAACTGCCGGTGCTGGCGATGGAGCACATGTACCTGCTCACCGAGCCGATGCCGGAAGTCGAGGAATTCAACAAGTCGACCGGCCGCGAGATGATCGGCGTGCTCGACTTCAAGGGCGAGATCTATACCCGCCAGGAGCGCAACGGCATCCTGCTCGGCACCTATGAGAAGGCCTGCAAGCCGTGGTCGCCGGTCAACACGCCCTGGGATTTCGGCCATGAATTGTTGCAGCCCGACATCGACCGCATCGCGCCGTCGCTGGAGATCGGCTTCAAGCATTTCCCGGGCATCGAGAAGGCCGGCATCAAGCAGATCATCAACGGCCCCTTCACCTTCGCGCTCGACGGCAACCCGCTGGTCGGACCGGTGCAGGGCCTGACCAATTTCTGGTGCGCCTGCGCCGTCATGGCCGGTTTCAGCCAGGGCGGCGGCGTCGGCCTAGCGCTGTCCAACTGGATGGTGCATGGCGATCCGGGCTTCGACGTCTGGGGCATGGACGTCGCCCGTTTCGGCGAATGGGCGAGCCTGCGCTATACCAACGCCAAGGTGCGTGAAAACTATTCGCGGCGCTTCTCGATCCGCTTCCCGAACGAGGAACTGCCGGCCGCCCGCCCGGCGCAGACCACGCCGCTCTACGACACCATGCTCGCCAACAATGCGGTCATGGGCGACTCCTGGGGCCTTGAAACCCCGCTCTGGTTCGCGCCGAAGGGCAGCGAGCCGAAGGATATCGTCTCCTTCCACCGCTCGAACGACTTCGGTCCGATCGGCGAGGAAGTGCGCGCGACGCGTGAAAAGGTCGGCGTCACCGAGATCGCCAACTTCGCCAAATACGAAGTGTCGGGATCAGGCGCGGAGGACTTCCTCAACCGGCTGATGACCAACCGCATGCCGAAGACCGGCCGCATCGTGCTGACCCCGATGGTCAACGAGTTCGGCAAGCTGATCGGCGACTTCACCATCGCCAAGACCGGCGAGGACCGCTTCATGATCTGGGGTTCGTCGGCCGCGCAGAAGTACCATATGCGCTGGTTCGAGAAGCACCTGCCGAAGGACGGATCGGTGCGCATCCACCGCTTCGACCAGACGCTGGTCGGCCTGTCGATCGCTGGGCCGAAATCGCGCGACCTGCTGCAGAAGCTGGTCGATGTCGACGTCTCGACCAAGGCTTTCCGCTTCATGGATTTCCGCGAGATGGCGGTGGGTGGCGCGCCCTGCATGGTCAACCGCATTACCTATACCGGCGACCTCGGCTACGAGATCTGGATGGCGCCTGCCTACCAGCGTCTGGTCTACAAGGCTATCAAGGACGCTGGCGCGGAATTCGGCATCGTCGATTTCGGCATGCGCGCGCTCTTGTCGATGCGTCTGGAAAAGAACTTCCCGACCTGGTTCCGCGAGTTGCGCCCGATCTACGGTCCATTCGAGGGCTCGATGGACCGCTTCATCAAGCTGGAGAAGAACGACTTCATCGGTCGTGATGCTGCCGCCAAGGAACATTCGGAAGGGCCAAAGCTGCGCCGCGTTTCCTTCATCGTCGATGCCATCGATGCCGATGTGATGGGGGACGAGCCGATCTGGGCCAAGGTCAGCAAGGACTACGGCACGGTGGAAAGGCCGCACGGCTATGGCGCTCCGCGCTTCGACACTGCCGGCAAGGAAGTGCGTGGCTCGAAGGCCGCTGAAGGCGCTTCGGCCGTGCGCGGCATTGTCGACGGCGAATGGCGCGTCGTCGGCTGGGTGACGTCGGGCGGCTATGCACATTACGTCCAGAAGTCGATGGCGCAAGGCTATGTGCCTGCCGCCCTCGCCGAGGACGAAAGCGCCGGCCTGTTCGAGATCGAGATCCTCGGCCACCGCCGGCCTGCCCGCATCAATGTCGAGCCGCCCTTCGACCCGAGCGGCGAGAAGATGCGGACCTGAGGTCAATCGGGCCATGGACAGCGCAGTGCCAAAGGGAGGCTTCGGCCGCCACCGCAAGATCATGCCCTTCGAGCCGGGCTCGATCGAGGCTCTGCGCGAGGACTCCCGCCAGAAGGCGGCTTCGCTCAACCAGCACGTCCTGGGCTACGGCGCCCAGGCCGAAGCGGAATGGGCGGCGGCAGGCATTGCCGCCCCCGACCTGCCGGCGATGCGCCAATACCGGCTGGAGCGCATCCGTGCCGAGCTGAGGCGCCGCGGCTATGCCGGCGCGCTCCTCTACGACCCCGTCAACATCCGCTACGCGACCGATTCGACCAACATGCAGCTGTGGGTCGCGCATAATCCGACACGGCATTGTTTCGTCGCCACCGAAGGACCGGTGGTGCTGTTCGACTACTTCTCCTGCGAGCACTTGTCGGATCACTCCGGCGTCGTCGACGAAGTACGCCCGGCCATCTCATGGATGTATCTCTACGGCGGCGAGATCACCGAGCAGAAAGTCCGTCGCTGGGCCGCCGGCATCGCCGATCTGGTCAGGCTACATGGCGGCGGCAACCGCCGTATCGCCGTCGATCACGTCAATCCGGAAGGCGTCGAGGAACTCGCCCGCCTCGGCATTTCCATCGGCAACGGCGAAGCAGTGATGGAGAATGCGCGGCTGATCAAGTCGCCCGACGAAATCCTCGCCATGCGCCGCGCCATCGTCGCCTGTGAGGCGGCGATGGGCGAGATGGAACAAGCCCTCCAGCCCGGCATCTCCGAGAACGAGTTGTGGGCCGAGCTCCATCGCGGCAACATCGCGCGCGGCGGCGAGTGGATCGAGACCAGGCTCCTGTCATCGGGGCCGCGCACCAATCCCTGGTTCCAGGAATGTTCCTCGCGCGTCATCGAGGACGGCGACCTCGTCGCCTTCGACACCGACCTGATCGGCCCTTACGGTTTTTGCGCCGACCTCTCGCGCACCTGGCTCTGTGGCGACAGGAAACCATCGAACGAACAGCGCGACCTGTTTCGCATCGCCGCAGACCAGATCGCCCACAACACCGAACTGATGCAGCCCGGCACCTCGTTCCGCGACCTCGTCGAGCGCTCGATGGTCCCACCGGGAGACTGTTTCCCGACCCGCTACGGCGTGCTCTATCACGGCGTCGGCCTAGCGGATGAGTATCCGACGCTGCCGCATGCCAGCGACTGGACGTCCGACACGCCGGACGGCGTGCTCGAGCCCGGCATGGTGCTGTGCGTCGAAAGCTATATCGGCAGGCTGGGCGGGCGCGAGGGCGTGAAGATCGAGGAACAGATCCTGATCACCGAGACCGGCAACGAAAAGCTGTCAGCCTACCCGCTCGACAAGAGGCTGTTGGGCGACTGAGCCGTCAAGGCCAAGCGAAGCGATGGCTTCGCGCATCGCCGCGACGGTCTTTGCCGGCGTCGTCCTGGCGGTGATGTAGGGCAGGCCTTTGCGCCGAGCGGTCCAGCCTACGACCTTCACGCCCTGCGCCGCCGGCTCGAAACGCTGTGCCAACGCCCAGCTTTCGCAGTCGATCGCCGCCACATCGGCCCTGCCCTCGGCGACGGCGACGATCGACGACCGGTGGCCGCCGCTAGGCAGACGCGAAGCGAAGATGTCTAGGCTTTCGCCCATCGCCTCCAGGTCGCGCGTCAGGCCGATGACGCCGGACATGGAATCGAGGCTGTTGAACGCGAAACGCTTGCCGCGGATGAGGCCGAGCGGAATGGCGGCCTTGCCGTCGGCGGGCGAAGGCACCGGGCTCCCGCCATCGGCTCGCATCACCAATGCGCTGGAATAGAGCCCGCCCTGCCCGCCCTCGAAGGCGTCGTAGCTGGGCTGCGCGACCACCTGGACATGTTCGGCGAGACCGAGTTCCATCGGCCCCCAGCATGTCTGCGCGAAGAGTAGCGCCGGGTTCAGCCAAAGCTGATGGAAATCGAGCTCATCCGGGGGAAGCGTCGACGGATCCAGCCCGACAAGCTTACCAGCGGCGTCTCGAACACCACCCGGCACCGGTGGCAGATCGCCGTTGCGACGCACGACTGTTTCCGGCGCATCGATGCCTCTTTGCCGGAAAGCCTCGCGAAGCCGCGCCCACAGCGCGTCGACCTCGCCACGCACCTCGGGCCAGTCATACATCGGCAAGGCCGCAAAGAATCCGCTCATGCCGTCGACCATTATGTCCAGAGATTGAAGATGCTATCAGAGAGCCATGCCAGCACAATGCCAGCCGGCGGCGTGGCCGCAAGGATCACTCCTTGGGCGGCTCGGCCGGCACCGGAGCGGTTCCAAGGCCATTCACATTGCGCGCCCTGACGCGCGGTTTGAAGGCGCGGCCGGGTTCCGGGGCGCGGCGCAACACCGGATGGACAAGCGGCTCCTTGGCCTTGAAGGCGTAGGACTTCAAGAGCGCGAAATAGTTCGGATAGACATAGCCGTTGTTCATCCGCAGCCAGTCGTCGCGGCGATCGCGGAACATCTTGGGCAGCTTGTACCAAGCCACAGTCGGGCTCTTGTGGTGCACGAAATGCAGGTTGTTGTTGAGGAACAGGAACGAGAGCGGCGAACGCTCGACGATGATCGTGCGCCCCTCCGGGTGCTCGGACCACTGGTGCTCCGCATAGGTGCGGATCGAGATCAGCGACTGGCCGAGCCAGACCGGCACCAGGATATAGAGCCAGAGCGGAATGCCGAAGCCGAGCGTCACGATGGGCACGACCACGGCGAGGCCGATGGCGTGCAGCAGCCACGCCTTGCGGATGGCCTTGTCGCCGGCCACGATCTGCTTGGCGTCGTCGATGAAGAAGCCGACCGACGAAAGCCAGGGGCCGAGGATGAAGCGACCGACCATGGTATGGTTGAGCTTGAGCAGGAACTTCATCGCCGGCGGCAGTTCCTCATGCATCCACAGCGCCTGATAGTAGCTCTCGGGATCGTCCAGGGGATCGGTCAGCCGCTCGTCGGCGTGGTGGCGAAGGTGGATCGTCTTGAAGCGGCGGAACGGCCAGACCAGCCCGATCGGCAGGAAGACGACCGCTTCGTTTACTCTGGCGTTACGGGTTGGGTGGCCATGAAGCACTTCGTGCATAAGCGAGGACTGCAGGGCCAGTATCGGAGCCAGCACGATCAGCGTGAGCAGAGGATAGGATGGCCAGAGCAGCAAGCCGGCGGCAAACCATGCGCCGTAGCAGAAGAGTGCGAGGAATACTGTCGGCCATTCCACGGCCGGTGTGCTGCTGTGTCTCTTGTTCATGCTCGCCATGCTATCGACCACTGCCTTCCAGTCGCCGGAACCAGTTTGATTCCTGACAGCATTGTGTCAGGAGCCTGCCGTTGCCGCAACGCGACAAAGCGCACAAACTGTTGCGAGTGCGCATTTTCAGCCGCATATGTTATACATTGTAAACAGAATTGGGGATTCGTTTACGCCACAGTCAAGGCCGAGGCAGGCCAAGGCGCAAAATTATCCTCCCTCGAGCAGGAGCAACCTGATGGACAAGCGCGATCTGTCGACGGTCTTCCGGGAGCGGCTGAAATTGCTCTTGACACGTTCCGACTTGAACCAGTCGGCCTTCGCGACCGCGGTCGGTATCGACCGTTCGGCACTGTCGCAGTTGCTCTCCGGCGCCTCGACCCGCCTGCCCCGCGCCGAGACGCTTCTCAACATCGCGGCCGAATTCAAGGTGTCGCTCGACTGGCTATTGGGCTTGAGCCAGGACGAAGGCGTCACCGGCGAGATCCGCGAGAGCCTGGAAATCGAGGAGGCGCCCGATGGGTTCGACCGAACGCTGCTGGCCAAATGGCACGCCGAAGCGGCCGGCACCAAGATCCGCTACGTGCCGGCCGGCATCCCGGACCTTTTGCGCACCGAGGCCCTGGTCGACTACGAAGCCGGCATCACCAACAAGAGCCGTGAGGCGCAGGCCGGCGAAACGCAGTACCGCATCGACTACACCAGGCGGCCGGAGACCGACATGGAAGTGTGCATGCCGCGCCACACGCTGGAGATTTTCGCGCGCGGTCTCGGCGTCTGGGATCGTTTTCCCGAGGCCGAGCGGCGCAAGCAGTTGCTGCATATGGCGACGCTGCTCGACGACCTCTACCCTACCTTCCGCCTGTTCCTCTACGACGGCCGCATGCGCTATTCGATCCCGTACACGATCTTCGGCCCCTATCGCGCCGCGATCTATGTCGGCGACATGTATATTGTGCTGAACGCCACCCAGCCGATCCGCACCTTGACCAGCCATTTCGACAACCTGATCCGCGCCGCCGACATCAACGCGCATGAGGCGGCAAGCTTCGCGCAGAGGCTGGCCGGCGTGTCCTTCCCATCAGGCCCTGTCTGATTCCGGGCCGCTCCATCATCATGCATGGGGCCATCATTGGCCGCCCATTCGTCATTTCAGGGAAACCCATGCAAGAACCACATCGCATAGTCGTTCCTCCACAGTCGGGCCGCTCGCTGCGCGTCAAGCGCGGCGACCTGATCCGCATCATCGACCCCAAGGGACAGCAGGTTTCCGACCTCTGGGCTTTCTCGACCGAAGGCAAGCTCGACTGGCTGAGCACGTCGCAGACCCGCGACATCGTCGAGCGGCTATTTCCGAAACCCGGCGACCATTTCTACAGCGCCGCCGGCAAGATCATGCTGACACTGATCGAGGACGCCTCGCCCGGTCCCCATGACATGCTCTACCCGGCCTGCGACAGCACGCTCTATGAACGCGCCGGACTGCCGAACCATCCGAACTGCCGCGACAACCTGATGATGGCGCTCGGCAAGCAAGGCATCGAGTTGCCCTTTGCGCCCGACCCCGTCGATCTCTTCCAGAACTCCTTGCCACAGCCGGATGGCACCCTCGTGGTGGAGGCCTCGATCAATCCACCTGGCGGCTATGTGACCTTGCGCGCCGAACAGGACCTGCTGCTCGTCGTCACAGCCTGCTCTGTCGACCACCATCCGACCAATGGCGATATGTGCACCGAGATCGAGGTCGAGGTCACGCCGGCTGCGTGATCGGCCGCCATCCGGCCGCAATTTCGTTGACTGGACATAAAGACTTCTTTATATGGTTATCCGAGTTCGAGATACGAAAGTCAGAGCCATGACCACGACCAACCCCATCGACGCGCTGCTTGCCGAAAAGGGCGTGCTGCTGGCCGACGGCGCCACCGGCACCAACCTGTTCGCGATGGGTCTGGAGGCCGGCGAGGCACCTGAGCTGCTAAACGAGACAGCGCCCGACACCATCGCCACCCTGCACCGGAATTTCGTCGACGCCGGCGCCGACATCATCCTGACCAACTCCTTCGGCGGCACTCGCCACCGGCTCAAGCTGCATCACGCGCAGGACCGTGTGCGCGCGTTGAACAAGCGCGCCGCCGAGATCGCCCGCTCCGTCGCCGACAAGGCCGGCCGCAAGGTGATCGTGGCCGGCTCGGTCGGCCCGACCGGCGAACTGCTGGTGCCGCTCGGCGCCATGACCTACGACGACGCTGTCGACGCGTTCGCCGAGCAGATCGAAGGTCTCAAGGAAGGCGGCGCCGAAGTTGCCTGGATCGAGACCATGTCGGCGCCGGACGAAATCCGCGCCGCGGCCGAAGCCGCGATCCGCGTCGGCCTGCCCTATACCTATACCGGTTCCTTCGATACGGCCGGCCGCACCATGATGGGGCTGCTGCCGAAAGATATTCACGGCGTCGTCGACGGGCTGTCGCAGGCTCCGCTCGGCGTCGGCGCGAATTGCGGCGTGGGCGCATCCGACATCCTCGCCTCGCTGCTCGACATGACCGAGGCGAAGCCCGAGGCGACCGTGATCGTCAAGGGCAATTGCGGCATCCCCGAATTCCGCGGCACCGATATCCATTATTCCGGCACGCCCGAGCTGATGGCCGATTATGTCCGGCTGGCTGTCGATGCCGGCGCGAAAATCGTCGGCGGCTGCTGCGGCACCTCGTTCGGCCACCTTGCCGCCATGCGCAAGGCGCTTGACGCGCATACGAAATCCGTGCGCCCGACCGTCGAGACGATCGTCGAGCGCATCGGCCCGATGCGCAACAAGACGGCAAGCGCGGGCGATGCCGGCGAAGGCCGCCGCGAACGCCGGCGCAGCCGCGCCTGACACCTACCTGCTATTTGCTGTTTTCGGCGTAGCGCGAGAGCGCCGTGTTGACGTCCGTGCTGGAGTTGTTCTGCGTGCCCATGGTCAGCAAAGCGCCCGACGCGCGCGGGTCGCTGATCTGCTCCAGCATGACGCGAAAGCGGTCATTGTTCAGCGCCGAGAGCGCCGTGTTGCGGGCGGCGTCGACATCGTTCCTGATGCGCGCCGTTTCCGTCGACGGCCCGGACGAGCCGTGTGCACGGCTGGAGTTAGCCGTCGGCGTCGCGTTCCCGGTTGTGGTGATATGCAATTCCAACCCCTCAAACCCCTCTATCAGTACTGCCTAACAGAGGGGCATTGCGACGAGGTTCCGGAAAAGCCACGCAATTTAACGATCGCAAAGAAGGCCGGCAAAATTCGTCGCCGGCCCTCTTCCACTGCGATGCAAGCCGATCGCTATTTGTTGGCGCCCAGCGACGAGGCCAGGCGCACGAGCGACAGGAATTCGGCTCGGTAGCCGAACGGATCGGCGCTCCGGGCGGCATTGGCGATCTCCAGTATCCGGTCATAACCGAAGTTCGCCGTCTGATCCTCATCGCGCAGCTTCTGGCCGAACGCCGCGACCGCAACCGAGAAACGCTGATCGGCGCCGGCCGCATCGAAGGACGATACCTCGTTGTCTTTGGTCACCGGTGTCGTGATCAGCTTCGAAACGTCCTCGCTCGGCAGCTTGTAGCGGATCTTGACGAAGGCATACTCGTCCGCATTGGCGACGCCGCCATTGTCGACCGACGCCTGGCCGTAACGCAGCGGATCGATCCGCTCCGCGCCGCTGCCCTTGGGGGTGATCTCGTAGATCGCCGTCACCGAATGGCCCGAACCGATCTCGCCGGCGTCGACGCGGTCATTGTTGAAATCCTCGCGCTTCAGGGCGCGGGTCTCATAGCCGACGAGCCGGTATTCCGCGACCTTGGCCGGGTTGAACTCGACCTGGATCTTGACGTCCTTGGCGATGGGAAACAGCGTCGAGGAGGCATCCTCCACCAGCACCTTCTCGGCCTCGGCGAGCGTGTCGATATAGGCTGCCGTGCCGTTGCCGTTCTGGGCGATCATCTGCATCATCTGGTCGTTCAGATTGTCATGGCCGAAGCCGAACACCGACAGGAAAACGCCCGTGCCGCGCTCCTTTTCGATCAGCTTCTTGAGGTCGTCGTCGTCGGTCTGGCCGACATTGAAGTCGCCGTCGGTGGCAAGCATCACGCGGTTGACGCCGTCCTTGACGAAAGACTGCTGCGCAAGCTTGTAGGCCTCCCTGATGCCCGCCTCCCCAGCGGTCGAGCCGCCCGGCTGCAGGGTGTCTATGGCGTCCAGGATCTTGCCCTTCTCCGCCACCTTGGTCGGCATCAGCGCCGTTCCGGCTTCGCCCGCATAGGTGACGATCGAGATGGTATCGTCGGGCTTGAGCTTGTTGACCAGCAGCCGGAAGGCCGATTTGACCAGCGGCAGCTTGTCCGGTTCGTCCATCGAGCCCGAGACATCGATCAGGAAGACCAGGTTGGCCTTGGGCTGCTCGGCGGCCTTCACATCGAAGCCCTTGATAGCGACATGCATCAGCTTCGTGCTCTGGTTCCACGGCGTCGGCATGACGGTGACGGTCGGGTTGAATGGCGCCGCGGCCGAATCCGGTCCCTTCCAGTCGTACGGGAAGTAATTGATCATTTCCTCGACGCGGACCGTGTCCGGGTCGGGCAGAATGCCCTCTTTCAGCGAGCGCCGCACGAAAGAATAGGAAGCTGTGTCGACGTCGATCGAGAAGGTCGAGACCGGATCCTGCGCGGTTTCGTGCACCGGATTGCTCATGAAGGTCTGAATGCGGTCGCGGTTTTCCTCTTGCGGCTGCATTTGGTCGTCCGGCAGAGGCGCAGGCTGCACCATCAGCTTGGATTCGGCCATCGCTGGGGGAGACGCAGGCATGGCCGCCACAACACCGACCGGCGGCCGTGCATTTGCACGCCCGCCAGCGGCAAGCTCATCACGTCCCAATGCCGAAGGGGTGGACGTCGGCGCTTGCTTGTAGGTCTGCAACGTGCCGTATTCCGTCTCGTTGACCGCCGCCGCGGCGTCGCTTTTCTTTTCTTTTGCGGGTGCTGCGGCCAACGGTTCGTCGATTGCCGGCTGCCCTGTTGGCGTCGCTGCTGGTTTGTCATCCACAGTCTCGGTGATCTTCACCTTGTCACCGACGACCGGCGGCTGCTCCTTCAGCATCTCGAAGGCGGCATAGCCGGCGATAGGCAGCGCAACCAGCGCGGTGATGGCCGGCGTGGCAATGAGTTTCCGTTGCATGATGTCTCTCCAGAGCGTTCTTGCTCGCTCCGTGAGACGAAGGCTTCTCGCCGATCCTTGGGTGGCCGCCGATTTTTCTTCGCCCATGTCGAAGGCCTGCATCGCGGCGGCGAAGGCGCGCGCCTTCGCTTCGCCGTCAGGCGCCGGCACCGCGAGGTCGCGCAGCCTTTCGAGTTCGTTGTCGTCGACCATGGTCACACTTCCCCGGCTGAGCGCATCAGCATCCTCAGCCGTTTCTTCGCTTCATGGATGTGCCAGGAAACCGTCGTCTCCGAGATCGCCATCACCTCGGCGGCCGCGGCATGGCTCAGCCCTTCGCCATAGACGAGCAGCACCGAGTCGCGCTGCTTGTCGGGCAGCTTGCGCACAGCAGTCCAGAGCGCGTCGGCAGGATCCTCGGCCTCGAAAGCGACCTCGCCGGCCATCAGAGCGTGGACGCCATAGGCTTCGGTTTTGACTGTCTCGCGGGCGGCTTTGCGCATCCTGTCGCGAACGGCATTGAGCGTCATGGCGTAAAGCCATGTCGTAAACGCGCCACCGCCGTTGTAGTCGCGGATAGCCCGGCCGAGCCGGACGCAGACATCCTGGGCAACGTCTTCGGCGTCCGCCTTCGCCCCGCACCAACGATAGGCGGCGCGATAGACGAAGTCATAGTGGCGCTCCAGCAACAAGCCGAACGCCCCCCTGTCTCCGCCCTTCGCCCGCCCGATCAGTTCAGCGTCGGAGGCTTCGCCCTCATCCAGCATCATCGCCATCATTGTTACTTGGACGAAGGCTGATGGCGATTCCTTGGGGCGATGGGAAGAAATTTTTCAACCTGGCGATTTTTTACCCATCCCGATATCCGTCGGCGGGAATTGGAGCGTTTGCGAAGCTCAGGTTTTCCAAGAAATTCTCACGTCAGACGCAAGAAAGATTGACCTTTTGCCGGCGGGCATGGTGCTGGCAATTCCGGCTCGACTCTGTCTCTGGTTTCCTTGCCTGTGGCCACGGCCAGAACATTGAAGATGTCGAAACCGGAATCACCATCCGCCCCCAGTTGCTCGCAGCTGTTCTGGATTTTCACGCGCATCGGCTTGACCAGTTTCGGCGGTGGGTTGAGCGGCTGGCTGTTGCGGGAATTCGTTCAAAACCGCAATTGGATGACGCAGGAAGAATTCCTGAACGGCCTTTCAATTTCCCAGGCGCTGCCGGGCGTGAACGTCAAGAACATGGCCGTCTGGATCGGCTACAGGCTTCAGGGCTGGCGTGGCGCCGTTGTCGGTTTTGTCGGCATCATCATCCCGCCCGCGGTCGTCATCGTTCTCCTGGGGACGGCGTTCTCGTCATTATCGGGCTATCCGCTGACGCATGTGGCGCTGACCGGAGCCGCGGCGGCCGCCGTCGGACTCTCGCTGTCGATGGGCGTCACGGCCGCGCGAGCGGTCCCCCGAAACGCCGTTGCCCTCACGATCATGGCCGCCACATTCATCGCGGTGGCAATACTGCACTGGCCTCTTTTCTGGGTCGTTCTCGCTGCCGGTTCCATCAGCGTGGCCCATGCTTACGTTAGGGGGAAGTGATGAGCGACACGCCACACACCTCGTTGTTGCTGAGCCTGCTGGCGGTATTTGCTCCCCTCTCCCTGGTGACCATCGGCGGTGGACAGAGCGCCATTGCCGATATCAACCGGCAGGTTGTCGACGTCCACCATTGGATAAGCCAGTCGCAGTTCGTCGACGCATTCGCCATCTCGCGAATGGCCCCGGGGCCCGGGTCCCTCCTGGTCACGTTGATTGGATGGCAAGTGGCGGGGTTCTGGGGCGCGGTCGTTTCAACCGCGGCCATCTTCGGCCCGACAACCTTTCTTATCTACGCCGTTGCCCATGTCTGGTCCCGCAACGGCGAGGCGCGCTGGAAGCGGGCGCTGGAGACCGGGCTGAGGCCGGTCGCCGCGGGCATGATTCTCGCAGCGACCTACGTGCTGCTGCAGGCTATCGACGGCGGCTGGTTCGCGCGCGCCATCGCATTTGCTTCGACAGCCGCGCTTCTGCTGACCAAGGTGAACCCGCTTTTCCTGATCGCCGCCGGTGTGGCGGTCTTCGTCGGGCTACACATGCTGGGCGTCGTACAGGTTTGAAATGCCGGGGCCGCCGGATGCCGCGAACGACCAAGGCATCAGGCCGGAAACTCAGATCAGCGTTTCGGCGAAAAGCGTCGTCAGCCGTTTCCAGTGACGTTCGGCGCCGACTTTGTCATAGACGCTGTGGTCCTTGACGCACCAGCCATGACCGACGCCGACATAATTCTCGATCGCATGGTCGACCTCGGCCACGCGCAGCGCCTCGGCCAGTCGCGCCGACTGCTCTGGCGGAAAGCTGCGGTCGACGCCGGCCACACCGACATAGACCCGTGCCTTGATCGACGCCGCCTTACGATGCGGGCTGTCTGCGGCGTCGCTCGCCAGATTGCCGCCATGGAAGCTGGCCGCGGCAACGATGCGGTCGGGGTAGGTTGCCGCCGCATTCAGCGCACGCGCGCCGCCCATGCAATAGCCGACGACCCCAATCGGCCCGCTGATGCCTTCGGCGGTAAGCGCATCGAGGAAGCCCTCGCTGTCGCGGATAGTCATCTCCTGCGTGGTTCCGGTGACGAGGGCCATCAGTTCGGTCTTGGTCTTCTCGACAGTAAACGCGGTCTTGGCGTCGAACGGCCCATAGGGTGCATTGCGATGGAAAAGATCCGGCACCAGCACCGCATAGCCGTCGCCGGCGAGCCGCTCCGCCATCTCGTCGAGCGCCGGGCGCGGCCCGAAAGCGTCCATATACAGGATCACGCCGGCCTTGATCGGGGAAGCCTTGGCCGAGCGGAACAGGCCCGCCTTCGCCATGCCGTCACGGGTCTTGATCTGAAGGTCCTGCTTCGCCATTGCCTGCTCCATTTGTCAGCTGTGCGATACATATCCGCGCGGGCGGGCGCGGCAAGGCGTTCCCTGAAAGCGGCGGTCAACATTTTGTGCTGGACCGCGTGACGCTATCGCAGGCCTGTGGGGATCGCAGCCTGCAGGCCTGCGCCGATCAGCCCAGGCGCTCGGCCCGCGCGCCGACATGCAGCGCCCGGCCGGCGCCGAATCCCATGATGGCCGCGCCAAGTCCAAGCGCGACGAACAGGAAAGCCGACTCCGAAAAGCTGCCGGTCCAGCCGCGGATAAGACCCACCAGCAGCGGGCCGAATGCCGCGAGCACGTAGCCCACGCCTTGCGCCATGCCTGAAAGATGCGCCGCGACATGCGAATCAGGCGAACGCAACACGATAATCGTCATGGCGGCGGCGATCAGACCACCCTGCCCGATGCCCTGCAGGACCGCCCAGAAAAGCACGGTCGAAGTCCGCGCGAACAAAATGCCGAGCAGCGCGACCACCGCTATGGCGACGAGCACGACATTGACGCCGCGCTGATCCTTCAGCCGGACCGCGACCGATGGCACGGCGAGGCAGGTGATGACCTGCGCCATCACCGAAACCGAAGCGATGGCGCCGGCGGTGGCGGCATCGAAGCCGCGCTCGCGCAGGATCGGCGCCAGCCAGCCGAAGATGCAGTAGGCGAGCGCCGATTGCAGCCCCATGAACAAAGTCACCTGCCAAGCCAGCCTATCGCGCCAGAGACCCACGATGCGAAATCCGCGGTGGCTGACCTGCTGCCGGTTACCCAGCGCCTGCGGGATCCAGATCAGCAACACCAGCAATGTCGGCACGGCCCACGCCGCGAGGGCGCCAGACCATGAACCCGTGACAAGGCGCTCGATCGGCAGCGTGAACCCGGCAGCCGCAGCCGAACCGGCGCACAGGGCCATGGTGTACAGTCCGGTCATGAGAGCGGCGCTGCCGGCGAAATCACGCTTGACCAATCCCGGCAGCAGCACGTTGCCGATGGCGATGGCGCCGCCGGCGAGGAAAGTCGCGACAAACAGCAAGGGCACCGATTCGAACCAGCGCAGGCCTGTTCCAACCGCCAGCAGCGCAAGCGCGCCGAGCAAGGCGCGCTCAGCCCCGTAGCGCTGGGCGAGCCTTGGCGCAAAGGGCGCAAAAAGCCCCAGGCACAGGACCGGCAGCGTGGTCAGCAGGCTGGCGCCCGCCGTCGAGAGCCCGGTCGCCTGCATCACCTCGGGCAACAGCACCGACAGGCTGGAAAACAACGGCCGCAGGTTGAAGGCGATCAGCACGAGGCTCGCGCCAAGCACGATCCGCGCGGCGCGGCCGCGCAGTTCTGGCGGTTGCGGCCTGGGCAGGCTGTCGGCCTCCGCATCGATCAGTTCCAGCCCCTCGACGGCCCCTGATTGCCGCTTCGGTGCGGGCTGGCGAAACATCTCGTTCATTGGGAAAGCAGTCTTCCGAGTTGGGCAAGCACTGGCGTCATGAACGCGCGGACGGCGGCGACCGCGCGCTCGGGATCGCTGGCGGCAATGGCGTTGACGATGGCGGCGTGCGCCTGCTGATCGGGCTCCGGCAGATCGCCGTCGAGCGTGGCCTGGATCGTTTCGGTGATGGCGGCGGTGAAGAAGTCGTAGAGTTCCATCATCGCCTTGTTGCCCGACGCCGCGACGACCGACTTGTGGAAGGCGAGGTCGCGCCTGATGAAAGCTTCGCTCCCGCCATCGTCGACGTTGCCGCGCTCGGCGAGCAGCAGGCGCATCCGGTCGAGATCGGCAGGCGTGCGACGGATGGCGGCAAGCCGTGCCGCCTCGAGGTCCAGCGCTGCCCGCGCCTCCCATTGATCGCGCAGGCCTGTGCGCTTGACGCGATCGAGCGCGGCCGACGAATCGACGGCCGAGCGCACATAGGTGCCCGAACCCTGTCGCGTATCCAGCAGCCCTTGCGCCACGAGCACCCTCACCGCTTCGCGCACTGTGCCGCGACTGACCGACAGAAGGTCGGCAAGGGCCGCTTCGTTGGGAATGCGCTCGCCGAGGCTCCAGCGGCCGGCGATGATTTCGGCACGCAGGCTTTTGGCGGCGCTGTCGGTAAGATTGGTTCTGGTGGCAGGTTGCATCGATCAATTCATCAAGTCATCTGATGACTTTACGAATAAGCCCGCTTTCGCCCGCAGTCAAGGCGACCGACAAGAGCGCCGCGGGACCGCCGGCAAGGAGGTATTGAGAAAGGCGGTTTTCCGATCAGCCCGCCATAGGCGCAAAGCTCGCCATGTGAAATGCCTGCACCTCGGCCGGATAGCGATAGTCAGCGCCGTACGGGCATGCGTTGCGGTCAAGGCAGCCGCCACCGCGGCAGGGTTCGCCCTCGGGTCCACGCACATGCGCCAGGCAGGACTGATAGGCGAACCCTTCCGTGGAATAGGCGTTGACCGGACAGGATTTCAGGCAGGGTTTATCGATGCATGCATCGCAAAGATGAATCACGGCTTGAGGTTCTGGGACCCCAATCTCATCCTCGAACAGCAGCGCGCCGCGATAGGCGTGCCAAAGCCCATATTCCGGATGCATGAGAATGCCGAGCGGCGACGGCTTCAGCCCTTCGGCCCGCATCGCCCATTGCTGAAACGGCAGATACGGCCGGTCGGATGGCGACACGGCACGCGCGCTGAACTCGTTTGCGACCGCGCCGATCATCTGGCGCGACCACGTATCGAGCGGATTGGCGATCGTCTGTGGTTGCTGCTCGCGCCAGCGCAGGAAATGCGGCCACGGCGCCGCGCCCGCTTGTCCGACCAGCAGCGCCGATCTGGCCGGAGCGCCCGACGGGCCGACCGGCCGCGCATCGTCCGCCATGAAATTGAGGCCGCCGCGAAGGATGAGGCCGTTCACGGAAAGCGCCGCAGCGATGGACCCAACGCTGCGGTATGCAGACATCATCCCTTCCTGTCCGGGTCGGAGAACGCGCTCCGCCAGACTTCCTTGTGAATGATGTTGGCGACTTTAGCCCGGCCTGAATCGGGCTCCCTTCACGTGAAGGCGTCGGCCATCGAGCCCTTCTTCTTGGCGATGAAGTCCTTCAGGGCTTCGTCGATGCTCGGATCGAGGTGCGGCGCTTCGTAAGCCTCCAGCCAGCGGCGAGCGAGTTCGTTGGCGCGCTGCGGCGCCGTCTTCTCGCCCTCGGCCAGCCACTGCTCGAAGGAATTGTTGTCGGCGATGTTCGAGCGGTAGAACGCGGTTTGGAAATTCGCCTGCGTGTGGTCGCAGCCGAGATAGTGGCTGCCCGGACCGACCTGGCGGATGGCGTCCATGGCCTGGCCGTTTTCCGACAGGTCGACGCCCTCGCAGAACTTCTGCTGCATGCCGAGCTGGTCGATGTCCATCATGAATTTTTCGTAGCAGGAAGCGAGACCACCCTCGAGCCATCCTGCGGAATGCAGCACGAAATTGGTGCCGGCGAGGATGGTCGAGTTCAGCGTGTTGGCGCTCTCATAGGCAGCCTGCGCATCGGGAACCTTCGAAGCGCACAGCGAACCGCCGGTGCGGAACGGCAGGCCGAGCCGGCGCGCGAGCTGCGCGGCGCCGTAGGAGACCAGGGACGGCTCCGGCGTGCCGAACGTCGGCGCGCCCGACTGCATCGAGATCGACGAGGCGAAGGTGCCGAACAGCACCGGCGCGCCGGGCTTGATCAGCTGCGTGAACGACGCGCCCGCCAGCACTTCGGCCAGCACCTGCGTCAGCGTGCCGGCTACCGTCACCGGGCTCATCGCGCCGGCCAGGATGAACGGCGTGACGATGCAGGCCTGATTGTGGCGCGAATAGACCTTCAGCGCGCCGAGCATCGTTTCGTCGAACACCATCGGCGAGTTGGCGTTGATCAGGCTGGTCAGCACCGTGTTGTTCTCGACGAAGTCATCGCCGAAGACGATCTTGGCCATGGCCACGGTGTCTTCCGCACGCTCCGGCGCGGTCACCGAACCCATGAAGGGTTTGTCGGAGTATTTGATGTGAGCGTAGATCATGTCCAGATGGCGCTTGTTCACCGGCACGTCGACCGGCTCGCAAACCGTGCCGCCCGAATGGTGGATCGACGGCGCCATGTAGGCGAGCTTCACGAAATTCTGGAAATCCTCGATCGTGGCGTAGCGGCGATTGCCGTCGAGATCGCGCACGAAGGGCGGACCGTAGACCGGAGCGAACACGGTAGCATTGCCGCCGATCTGCACCGAGCGCTCGGGGTTGCGCGCATGCTGCGTGTAGATCGAAGGCGCGGTCTTCAGCAACGACCGGCAAAGCCCTTTGGGGAAGTGAACGCGCTCGCCCTTCACGTCGGCGCCGGCCTCCTTCCAGAGCGCAAGCGCCTCGGCGTCGTCGCGGAAGATGATGCCGATTTCTTCCAGCACGGTGTCGGTATTCTTCTCGATCAACGCGAGGCCTTCCTCGTTGAGGACCTCGTAGACATCGATCTTGCGCTTGATGTAGGTGAGCTGCGTGCCTGGGCCACCGCCGGACCGGGCCGCGCGCCTTGCCGCCGCTCCGCCGCTGGCGCCGCGTCCGCGTCGTCCGCCTGACGCCTCGTGATCGACTGCCGCGTTATCGCTCATGATCGTTCATCCTAAACTTGACCTGAATTGGTTCGCGGCCCGTCGCAGCCGCTTCTTGCCGGATCGTAACCATGCACCCTATTGGAAACGGCCAGCCAGCGCCAACGCCTGTCGCAAAATCGACAAGAAAAGCGCTAACTTTTCAGTCGCTTTCCTTTTGCGGGAAGTCGCAAATCAGCTATGGCTACCTTGCCCTCGCGGGTTAGGTATTGGCGCATCAATTTTTAGGCTGCCGGCATCATTCCGGACAGCAAGGAGCCCGAGAAAAAAATGTCCGACGACGAGATCATCCTCTCCGAGCTTTCCGACGACGAACTCGTGCAGCAGATGCATGACGACCTGTATGACGGGCTGAAGGAAGAGATCGAGGAAGGCACCCATATCCTCCTCGAGCGCGGCTGGGCTCCCTACAAGGTGCTGACCGAGGCGCTCGTCGAAGGCATGCGCATCGTCGGTGAGGATTTCCGCGACGGCATCCTCTTCGTGCCGGAAGTGCTGCTCTCGGCCAACGCCATGAAGGCCGGCATGGCCATCCTGCGTCCGCTGCTCGCCGCCACCGGCGCGCCGAAGCAGGGCAAGATGGTGATCGGTACCGTCAAGGGCGACATCCACGACATCGGCAAGAACCTCGTCGGCATGATGATGGAAGGCGCCGGCTTCGACGTCATCGACCTCGGCATCAACAACGCGGTCGAGAAATATCTGGACGCCATCGAGCAGCACCAGCCCGACATCATCGGCATGTCGGCGCTGCTCACCACCACCATGCCCTACATGAAGGTCGTCATCGACACGATGAAGGAAAAGGGCATCCGCGACGACTACGTCGTGCTGGTCGGTGGTGCGCCGCTCAATGAGGAATTCGGCAAGGCCGTCGGCGCCGATGCGTATTGCCGCGATGCCGCGGTGGCGGTCGAGACCGCCAAGGACTTCATGAAGCGCAAGCACAACCTTCGCGCTTCGGCCTGATCCAAGGCATCAGGATGAATTGAAAAAGCCGCGCCATGCAGCGCGGCTTTTTTGTTCCCAGATCAAGGAGTGGCCGCAGGCGGTAAGCGGTCCGAATGACTTCATGGCCAAGGTGCAAAAGACGCAACTCGATCAAGCCGACAGGCTTCTTGTCATTGCCTGTGGGATGATTGCGCGCGAAATTCTGGCTGTGAAGGAGCAACTCAAGCTCGATCACCTCGAACTGACCTGCCTGCCCGCCGAATTCCACTTCCATCCCGACCGCATCGCTCCGGCGATGGACAAGGCGATCGAGACGGCCAAGGCGGACGGTTACCGCCACATCTTTGTCGGCTATGCCGACTGCGGAACCGGCGGGCTGCTCGACCGGGTCATCGAGAAGCACGGCGTCGAGAGGATGGCCGGCCCGCACTGCTTCGCCTTCTACCAGGGCATGGACGCCTATGCGAAGGTCGCCGACGACGACATGATGTCGTTCTACATGACCGACTTCCTCTGCCGTCAGTTCGACGCCTTCTTCATCAAGCCGCTTGGCCTCGACCGGCACCCCGAACTGATCAAGGATTATTTCGGCAATTACGAGAAGCTGATCTATCTCGCCCAGACAGACGACCCGGAACTCGACAAGGTAGCGGAGAAGGCAGCCGCGATGCTCGGCCTCGTCTACGAACGCCGCTCGACCGGTTACGGCGATCTGACGGGCGCGCTCTCGCGCGTGGCGACGAGCGCCGTCTGAAGGCATCGTTTCCCGCGCCCGCTTCCTTACCCCGGACACAAGCTTGCCTTGTAGTCGAAGCTGTGTTCGTTTCGCGCGCCGTCCAAGCATGCCACGATCCGGAAATCCCATCATGACCCCTCGCCTGTTGCTTGCCGCCCTCAGCCTGATTGCCATCGCCTTGCCGGCCCACGCCGATGGCGTTGTCCAGAAGCTGATCACCGCAGCGGACAGGGCGCGGCTCGACAAATATGGCGAGACGCGCAAGGCGGCCCTCGAGGAAGCGAGGGCCGGCAGCCCAGCGGATATCAAGCAACTGGACACGCTGCTGGCCAAACCGCTGGTCGCTTTCTCCGACAAGGACCTGACCGGCAGCTGGAAATGCCGCACCATCAAGGCCGGAGGGATCAGCCCGCTCGTCATCTATGGCTGGTTCAAGTGCAAGGTGAGCGACGACGGTTCCGGCTGGCGACTTGAAAAGACCAGCGGCTCGCAGCGCACCACGGGACGCTTCTTCGACGATGGCGAGAAGCGCTCGATCTATCTCGGCTCGTTCTCGGTCAACAACGACAAAGCCAAGCCCTACGGCAGCGGTCCCGAGAGCGACCAGGTCGGTTACGCTTTCCGCAACAGCGCCAGCGAATGGCGGATCGAGTTCCCCGCGCCCTACTACGAATCGAAGCTCGACATCATGGAATTCAGGCGCTGAGCAGCGCCTTCGCGTCAGGGCCGAAGGCTGCCGGCACACCAAGGATTAACCCTCCCCCAACTAGCATGCGCCCGTTTTCAAGAGCGGGGCCTCGCCATGACAGCGTCGGAGTCCGGTCCGCGACCGGTCGTGGTCGTCACCGAAGGCGGCCCGCATATCTGGGCCATCGTCAATGCGCTCGCCGACCGCGTCGGCCCTGTGAGCGTCATCCTCGAAACCCCTGAATCCAAAAAACGTTTGCTGCTTGGCCGCGCTCGCCGCCAGGGCTGGATCTCGGCCATCGGCCAACTCGGCACGATGCTGCTGATCAGGATCGGCAAACGGTTCTTCGCCAGCCATGCCGAGCGCCTGATTGCCGAGGAGAAACTGGCCACCGGGCCGCGCCAGGACCAGGCGATCATCCATGTACCGTCCGCCGACGGGCCGGAATGCCTGCAAGCGATCGAGAGGATCGGCCCGGGTGTCGTGCTGCTGGCCGGCTGCAGGCTGTTGTCGAAAGACACGCTGGCGAAGATGCCCTGCCCGGTGCTCAACTATCACGCAGGCATCAACCCGAAATATCGCGGTATGAACGGCGGCTATTGGGCGCTGGCTTCCGGCGACATCCGGAACTTCGGCACGACCGTTCACTTGGTCGATGCCGGCGTCGATACCGGCGCTGTGCTGAAGCAGGCCCGCGGCAAGCCGAAACCGGGCGACACCATTGCCAGCCATGCTCTTCGGCAGGCCGTGTTTTCCCGCGACATCTGTGTCGAGGCGGTGAACGATGCGCTGGCCGGAAAGCTCGTACCGATCGATCCTGGCCTGCCGTCGAAGCAATGGTTTCACCCGACGATCTGGTTCTATCTCTGGACCGGTCTGACGAAGCGCGTCTGGTAATCAGCCGGCACCAGATTTCGCCATCCGCTTTGCGCCATCGCCAGCGTCGCTTTTGAAGGCGCGCGCGTCGTCCCATAACAAGCGGCCCAATGGCGCATGCGGCAATGCTCGACAACTTCGAGGAGCAGGAATTCATGGCCGATCTAATCGTCGTCTACTGGCGCGACATCCCCGCGCAGGTCATCGTCAAGAAGGGCAGGCAGAATGCCAAGCGCGAACTGCCGTTGCGCTTCACCGAGGCGATCGACATGTGCGCCATGCGCACAGGCGCCGGCGGCACCGACGACTACCTGGCCGAATGGCGCAAGGCCGATCCGGTTGCGGTTGGCGACGACCTCGAGGCCGAGGTCGAGAAGGCTTACCAGGAACTCGACGCAAAATATGACCGGGAGCGGCTGGTCGCTCTGGTCAAGGCGGGCGGAAAAGAAAATGTCTGAGAAACAGCCGGCGGTTACCCAGGCTACCCTGGTCAAGAAGGCAGCGCCGAAGTCCGACTATAAGCCGGCCGACGTGTCGCCGCAGCGGCGCGTCCAGCGCACCTTTGCGGTGCGGCTGTGGTCGATCCGCCATTCGCGCCTGCTTGAATGGTTCTACGCCCGTTTCGCCGACACTTTCCTGCTGCTGCACCCGTTGTGGAAAGGCATCGGCTACGGCCGTGTGGAAGCTCCGGTGAAATTCGTCGAAAAGCGCGTAAAGGGCTTCATGTTCGACTGCCGCATGTGCGGCCAGTGCATCCTGTCCTCGACCGGCATGTCGTGCCCGATGAATTGCCCCAAGCAGTTGCGCAACGGCCCATGCGGCGGCGTGCGCGCCAACGGCAATTGCGAGGTCGAGCCCAACATGCCGTGTGTCTGGGTGAAGGCGTGGGAAGGCTCGCAGAACATGGTGCACAGCGAGAAGATCCTTACCGTGCAGAAGCCCGTCGACCAGTCGCTGCGTGAAACATCGGCCTGGCTGCGGGTTACCGCGCAGGCGGCAGCGGCTCGTGAGGCATCTGACGCGCCCAAGACCGGAGCCGCCGCATGACCGCCCGCCAGCGCGACGAGAACCCGGCCGGCATCCATCTGCCGCTCGATCCCCTGCCCGGCCACTCTTCGCGCGGCCGGTTGGAGCGCGTGCTGCGGCGCGGCGAGTTCGCGGTGACGACCGAGCTCAACCCACCCGACAGCGCCGACCCGGAAGACGTCTATAACCGCGCCAAGATCTTCGATGGCTGGGTCGACGCCATCAACGCGGTCGATGCCTCGGGCGCCAACTGCCACATGTCGTCGGTCGGCATTTGCGCGCTGCTCACCCGCATGGGCTACGCACCGATCATGCAGATCGCCTGCCGCGACAAGAACCGCATCGCCATTCAGGGCGACGTGCTTGGCGGCGCGGCGATGGGCGTGGCCAACATGCTGTGTCTGACCGGCGACGGCGTCCAGGCTGGCGACCAGCCCGGCGCCAAGCCGGTGTTCGACCTCGATTCGATGTCGCTGCTCGAAACCGTCCGCATCATGCGAGACAACGGCAAGTTTCTGTCAGGTCGCAAGCTGACGACCCCGCCCCAGGTCTTCCTCGGCGCCGCCGTCAATCCATTCGCGCCGCCCTTCGATTTCCGCCCGATCCATCTCGGCAAGAAGATCGCCGCAGGCGCCCAGTTCGTACAGACGCAATACTGCTTCGACGTGCCGATGTTCAAAACCTTCATGCAGAAGGCGCGCGACCTCGGCCACACCGAAAAGGTCTTCATCCTGTGCGGCGTCGGTCCGCTTGCTTCCGCCAAGACGGCGAAGTGGATCCGGTCTAACGTGCCAGGCATCCACATCCCGGATGCCGTTATCAAGCGGCTCGAAGGCGCGCAGGACCAGAAGAAGGAAGGCAAGCAGCTCTGCATCGACATCATCAACGAGGTGAAGGAAATCCCGGGCGTCGCGGGCATCCATGTGATGGCCTATCGCCAGGAGGAGTATGTCGCCGAGATCGTCGATGAATCGGGTGTGCTGAAAGGCCGCCAACCCTGGAAGCGGGAGGTCCGGCGCGATGACCAGTTGGTCGCCGACCGGCTCGACCACATTTTGCACGACGAGATTACCGAAACCCAGGTGGACATGGTGAAGACCGCGCATTGACGGCGCGGCCGGCACCCTTCCGCTTGAACGAGATCAGATAACGATATAAAGAACTCTTTATATCCCGACGGAGAGATCGCATGACCCGCACCATCGTCGCCTCGGCGACCCGAGAAATCGTTATTGGCTTCGATCAGCCCTTCTGCGTGATCGGCGAGCGCATCAATCCGACAGGCCGCAAGAAGCTGGCCGCCGAGATGGTGGCTGGCAATTTCGAGACTGTGATCAAGGATGCGCTGGAGCAGGCTGCCTGCGGCGCCACCATGCTCGACGTCAATGCCGGTGTGACAGCCGTCGACCCCAATGCGACCGAACCGGCGCTGCTGGTCCAGACACTTGAGATCGTCCAGAACCTGGTCGACCTGCCGCTTTCGATCGACTCTTCTGTTACCGCCGCAATCGAGGCGGCGCTGAAAGTCGCCAAGGGCCGCCCGCTGGTCAACTCCGTCACCGGCGAGGAAGAGAAGCTCGAGGCGATCCTGCCGCTGGTCAAGAAGTACAACGTCCCGGTGGTCGCCATCTCCAACGACGAGACCGGCATTTCGATGGACCCGGACGTGCGCTTCGCCGTCGCCAAGAAGATCGTCGAGCGCTGCGCCGACCACGGCATTCCCGCGCATGACGTCGTCGTCGACCCGCTTGTCATGCCGATCGGCGCGCTGGGCGACGCCGGCCGCCAGGTGTTCGCTCTGCTGCGCCGGTTGCGCGAGGAGCTCAAGGTCAACACCACCTGCGGCCTCTCCAACATCTCCTTTGGCCTGCCGCACCGCCACGGCATCAACGCCGCCTTCATCCCGATGGTGATCGGCGCCGGCATGACCTCGGCGATCATGAACCCTGTCCGTCCGCAGGAGATGGAAGCGGTGCGCGGAGCCAATGTGCTCAACGGCACCGACGAGAACTGCACCAACTGGATCCGCACCTACAAGGACTACAAGCCGGCCGAGGGCGGCCATGCCGCGCCGGCGCCGACACCGGTGACGACCCCTGGCGACGGTGGTGCCGCTGGCGGCCGCCGCCGCGGCGGTCGTGAAGCCCGCAT
>JBFLWR010000458.1:0-8324 GCA_040755925.1 Pseudomonadota bacterium | reverse complement strand
CCTCGTCGATCACCACCAGAAGGTGGCGTGCCTCGGTCAGCCGTGCGAAGCCCGCGGGGTAGGAGGTGCTGGCGCCGGGAACGAGGCGCTTGACGACGCGGTCGCCGGCGCTCGCCACGTCCGCGACCAGCGCGGCCAGCGTCTGCGGCTTGATGCCGAGCGCCGCAAAACCTGCGGATGCCGCCTCGACATGTCCCTGGCCATCCACGAAGGCAATGAAATGCCCGGCCTCGGTGAAGCCGCCGATGGCGCGGCTGGCGATCTCGCCGGGGCTGCGCGAACTGGTCTGCGCCGCCGGCACGGCCAGCATGATCGCCTTCTCGCCGTCCGGCATCGTGACCGCGCTGGCCAGGAGGCCAACGGCGCGGCTTACCATGCCGGTCGCCAGCCTGACGGTGATGGCGCGGTCGCTACCGATTTCGGGAAAGCCGCTGGTCGCCATGACCTGCCGCCTGGCGATCAGCGGCAGCCGCGCCGACGCGCCGATAATGGCCTCGATATCCGGATAACCGAACACCGCCGCGCCAGGTCCGTTGGCCCAGATGACCTGCTCGAGGTCGGCCGACAATATGGCGAGCGCGTCGCCGGCCGCAAAACGCTGGCGGACCGCGTCGAGCACGGCGACGTCGAGGAAGGAGTAGTTTTCAGGCGGCATGCGCTGGCGAACGCTCCCCGAACGGGCATTTTCAGTTAACGCTTTGTTAATAAAAGCCCGCGGAGCGAAGGTCCACAAGCCATGCGTGAAGTGGCTGAAATCTCTGGGCGCTTGGTTAACGGCCGGAGCGGATTCATGTTGCGATGCAACAAAGATGTTGCAATGCACAAAAAATCCTTTATATTGCCATCATACATGAACGAGACGGCTTTCTGTCAAAGCCGCTACCCGAAAGGTTGGAAAATGTCCAAGACCACCACCAAGACCGCCGACACCATCGAAAACGTCGAATTCCCGAGCTTCGACGCCTCCAAGGCCACTGACCAGATCCGCGCCTTCGCCGAGAAGGGCGTCGAGCAGTCGAAAGAGGCCTACACCAAGTTGAAGAATGGCGCCGAGGAGACCCAGAAGGTTCTGGAGTCGACCTACGAGACCGCCAAGACCGTTTCCAACGACCTCTCGCTCAAGACCATCGCCATCCTGCGCACCAATGCCGAAGCCAACTTCTCGCATCTGGAAGCCCTGATCGGCGCCAAGTCGCTGTCGGAAGTCGTCGAGCTGCAGACCGCCTTCCTGCGCAAGCGCGTCGAACTCGCCGTCGAGCAGGCCAAGGAATTCCAGACCGTTGCTTCCAAGGCCGTCGAGGACGTTTCCAAGCCGGTCAAGACCGCTTTCGAAAAGGCCTTCAAGGACGCCAAGGCGGCCTGATTTTTCACGCAAGACCCAAACCGCATCAAAACGTCGCATTTCGTCAGACAAATAGATGTGGGATAGGTTTTGCAACCAGATACCCGGGCGATCGGAACCTCCTCCCTCCGCTCCCCGGGGTGACCAGCCAGCACCTCCTCCCGCTGGCTCGTAACAGGAAAAGGCCGGCACCTCCTCCCGCCGGCCTTTTCTTTTGCCCGGAAGCCGGGCGGTCCACAGAAGTCGACCCTTTGCTTCCGAAAGGCCTTGAATTAAAATCCGATAGCCCGTATTGGACGCATCGCCGAACGACAGGGCGTATTTGAGGTGACTACAGCTCCACCTCGATCCAGCCCAGGCAGATGTGCCGTTGTAGCTCAGCTGGTTAGAGCGCCGGATTGTGGATCCGGAGGTCGCTGGTTCGATCCCAGCCAACGGTACCATCAAATCTCCCCCGTAATTGTCTGAAGTTTGCAACCCAACAGGGGTGGACGGCCTGCCGATCCAACGGCCGTGGTGGCGTTTCTGGGTGGGAGGCAGGTGACGTTCAGTATCACCAGCCATGAGCGCCATCTGCGCGGATTTGCAGGATTTTCGGCACACTACCTCCTTCGAGGTCGGTGGCGAATCGGCCTGTGGCCGACTGCGCATTGTTCCGACGCCGCCTTTCCTGGTCGATGGCTTCGGTGTGAAACGCGTCTCGTGCAGGCTCCTTTCTTAAATCGCCAACCACGCTGCCGTCAGAACCACTGAACCGTTGTGCGGCAGGTATGTGGACATTAGTCTTGACAAGAATACAGATGTTCAATACCCGTCATGCAAACGAACAGCATGCGATACCGGAGGAATAAGCGGCATGGCTTCCAATGTTTCATTGACGGGCCTTGCCCGCGATCTCGAGGTTCGCGCCAAGTCCGGCAAGCCGATCCGCATCGGCCTGATAGGCTCTGGCGAAATGGGAACCGACATCGTCACCCGCGTCGCGCATATGTCCGGGATCGAGATCGGCGCCATTTCGGAATTGAACCTGCCCGCGGCCAGCAAGGCGGTCGACATTGCCTTCCAGGAAACGGGCCACGCCCGCGAAGTCTCGAATGCCTCGGCGATGACCGCGGCCATGGAGGCCGGGAAGGTCGCCGTCACCAACGATTCCAGCCTCATCATCGGCAATGACCTGATCGACGTGGTGATCGACGCGACAGGTGTTCCGGCCGTCGGCGCCGAGATTGGCCTGCGCGCCATGGAGCATGGCAAGCATCTGGTGATGATGAATGTCGAGGCGGACGTCACTATCGGCGCCTATTTGAAGAGCGAGGCCGATCGGCTGGGAGTCACCTATTCGCTTGGCGCCGGTGACGAGCCGTCGTCCTGCATGGAACTGATTGAATTCGTCTCGGCCATGGGCCACCCGATCGTCGCCGCCGGCAAGGGCAAGAACAATCCGCTCAACATCGACGCCACGCCGCCCGACTACGAGGAAGAGGCCGCGCGGCGGCACATGAATGTGCGCATGCTGGTTGAGTTCGTCGACGGCTCGAAGACCATGGTCGAGATGGCGGCGATCGCGAATGCGACCGGGTTGGTGCCCGACAAGCCGGGCATGCATGGCCCTTCGGCAACGCTCGGCGAACTGTCGAAGGTGCTGGTGCCGCAAAAGGATGGCGGCGTGCTGTCCAAGGTCGGCGTCGTCGACTATTCGATCGGCAAGGGTGTCGCGCCCGGCGTCTTCGTCGTCGCCGACATGTCGCATCCGCGCATTTCGGAACGCATGGAAGATCTGAAGATGGGCAAGGGTCCGTACTTCACCTTCCATCGCCCCTATCACCTGACCTCGCTCGAAGTACCGCTGACCTGCGCGCGCGTCGTGCTTTACGGCAAGGCCGACATGGTGCCGCTGGCGAAGCCCGTCGCCGAGGTCTGCGCCGTCGCCAAGAAGGATTTGAAGCCGGGCGACAAGCTCGATGCCATCGGCGAGTACTGCTACCGTGCCTGGATCATGACCGCGCCTGAAGCTCACGCCGCCAGGGCAATTCCGTGCGGCCTGCTGCAGGGTGGCTCGGTGACCGCGCCAATCAGGAAGGGCGAACTCATCACCTATGCCAACGCGGCGCCCGCGCCCGGCTCCAGGATCGCCGAGTTGCGCGCGCGTCAGGACAAGCTCGTTTACGGCACCGTGGAGGCATGATCATGGCCGGGGCGAGCAAAGCCGTCGCGGACACCCGCGCCAACCTGCCTTTCGTCTACCGCCACTACAGTCCGGAGCAGCTGAGGGAAGTGCTCCACAAAATGTACCTCATCCGTCGCTTCGAAGAGGGCGCGGAAGAGTGCTACATGCGGGGCCTCATCCACGGCACCATGCATCTGTCGATCGGCCAGGAAGCCAGCGCCATGGGCATCTGCATGCCGCTGACCGAGGATGACCAGATCACCTCGACGCATCGCGGCCACGGCCATTGCATCGCCAAGGGCGCCGAGGTCGGCCGCATGTTCGCCGAGTTCTTCGGCAAGACGACCGGCTACTGCAAGGGCCGGGGCGGATCGATGCATATCGCCGATGTCGCCAAGGGAAATCTTGGGGCCAACGGCATCGTCGCCGGCGGCATTCCGATCGCGGTGGGCGCGGCGCTCTCGTCCAAGATGATGAAGACCGGCAAGGTTGTCGTCTCCTTCTTCGGCGACGGTGCGAACAACGAGGGTGCCTTCCACGAAGCATTGAACATGGCGGCGATCTGGAAGCTGCCGGTGATCTTCGTTTGTGAGAACAACGGCTACGGCATGTCGACCTCGACCGCCCGCTCGACGGCGGTCAAGAACATCGCCGAGCGGGCGGCGGCCTATTCGATGCCGGGCGTCATCGTCAACGGCAACATCTTCTCCGAAGTCGCCGAGGCCTCGCACAAGGCCGTCGAACGCGCCCGTGCCGGCGAAGGGCCGACGCTGATCGAATCCAAGACCTACCGCCATCGCGGACATTCCAAGAGCGACCGCAACCGCTACCGCACCAAGGAAGAGATCGAGGACTGGATGGCGAACCGCGATCCGATCACGCTGTTCGAAACCGAGCTGCGCGATTTCGGCTTCATCGACGATCAGGGCATTCAGGCGATCCGCGACGCGGTCGCCCGCGAGATCGCCGACGGCATCGAGTTCGCCAAGGTGAGCCCGTCGCCCGAGATCGCCACCCTTCAGAACTATGTCTACACGGAGCATGCGTGATGGACGCCGCGGTGCGTGAACTGAGCTACGCCCAGGCGATCCAGGAAGCCATGGCGATCGCCATGGACATGGACGAGCGTGTCTTCCTGATGGGCGAGGATATCGGCGTCTATGGCGGCGCCTTCCAGGTGACGGGCGACCTTGTCGAGCGTTACGGCACCGAGCGCGTGATCGACACGCCGATCTCGGAACTGGGCGGCGCCGGCGTCGCGGTCGGCGCGGCCGTCACAGGCATGCGGCCGATCTTCGAATTCCAGTTCTCGGATTTCGCCACCCTCGGCATGGAGCAGATCGTCAACCAGGCGGCCAAGATGCGCTTCATGCTTGGCGGCGAGGTGTCCGTGCCGGTGGTGATGCGTTTCCCGGCCGGCTCCGGCACGGGTGCTGCCGCGCAACACAGCCAGAGCCTCGAAGCGTGGCTCGGCCATGTGCCGGGACTGAAGGTCATCCAGCCGGCGACGCCGCACGATGCCAAGGGCATGCTGCTTGCCGCGGTCGCGGACCTGGACCCCGTCATGATCTTCGAGCACAAGCTGCTCTACAAGATGAAGGGCCATGTGCCGGAAGGCCATTACACGGTGCCGATCGGCAAGGCAGAGATCCGCCGCGAGGGTCGCGACCTTACCATCGTCGCCACATCGATCATGGTGCAGAAGGCGCTCGACGCGGCAGCCGCGCTCGAAGGAGAGGGCATCGACATCGAGGTGGTCGACCTGCGCACGATCCGGCCGCTCGACAAGCAGACCGTCATCGACAGCGTGAAGAAGACCTCGCGCCTGCTTTGCGTCTATGAAGCGGTGAAGACGCTAGGCATCGGCGCCGAAGTCAGCGCGCTGGTCGCCGAAAGCGAAGCGTTCGACTACCTCGACGCGCCGATCGTTCGGCTCGGTGGCGCCGAGACGCCGATCCCCTACAATCCGGACCTCGAAAAGGCGACGGTGCCGCAGGTTCCCGACATCATCGCCGCCGCGCGCGACCTGGTGAAAGGGGTCCGCTGAGCGATGCCGACAGAGGTCATTCTTCCGAAGGTCGACATGGACATGGCGACCGGCCAGATCTCGCGCTGGTTCGCCGAGGAGGGCGCCAAGGTCAAGAAGGGCGATGTGCTCTTCGAGATCGAGACCGACAAGGCCGCGATGGAGATCGACGCGCCGGCCAGCGGCACGCTGCGCAACGTCACCGGCAAGGAGCGCATCGACATTCCGGTCGGCGAGCCGGTGGCGTGGATCTATGCCGACGATGAGGTTTATGGAGACAAGCAGGATGAGGCTCCAATCTCCCACCAAGTGGGGGAGATGTCGGCGAAGCCGATAGAGTGGGGCGCTGTCCCGCCAACGTCTCATTCCTTCACGCCCCCCTCTGCCCTGCTCCCCACTGTGGGGGAGGTCAGCCAATCGCCGTCGGCTGCCCGAGCGACGCCGCTTGCGCGCCGCCTGGCCCGCGAGGCCGGTCTTTCGATCGCCGGCATAAAAGGCAGCGGTCCGCGCGGCCGTGTCGTGCGTGCCGACGTTGAGGCCGCGGTTGCCGCGAAGGGCTCGACGGCGCCTGTACAGCCAACCGCGGAGATTGCGCCGCCAACCTCGGTCGAGGCTCCAGCTCCCGCTGCGAAACCGATGTCCGACGACCAGGTGCTGAAACTGTTCGCCGAGGGTTCCTACGAACTCGTCCCGCACGACAACATGCGCAAGACCATCGCGCGCCGGCTGGTCGAGGCGAAGTCCACGATTCCGCATTTCTACCTGACGCTCGACTGCGAGCTCGACGCGCTTTTGGCGCTGCGCACGCAGCTCAACGCGGCGGCGCCGATGAGGAAGACCGACAAGGGCGAGGTCCCGGCCTACAAGCTCTCGGTCAACGACATGGTCATCAAGGCGATGGCCATGGCGCTGATGGCTGTACCCGACGCCAACGCGTCGTGGACCGACAGCGCCATGGTCAAGCACAAGCACGCCGACGTCGGCGTGGCCGTGTCGATCCCGGGCGGCCTGATCACGCCCATCATCCGCCATGCCGATGAAAAGACGCTGTCGGTCATCTCCAACGAGATGAAGGACCTGGCGAGCCGGGCGCGCAGCCGCAAGCTGAAGCCCGAGGAATACCAGGGCGGCACGACGGCCGTCTCCAATCTCGGCATGTTCGGCATCAAGGACTTCGCCGCCGTCATCAACCCGCCGCATGCGACGATCCTGGCGGTCGGCGCCGGCGAGGAGCGTGCGGTGGTCAAGAAGGGCGAGATCAAGATAGCCACCGTGATGTCGGTGACCTTGTCGACCGATCACCGCGCCGTCGACGGCGCGCTCGGCGCCGAACTCCTCGGCGCTTTCAAGCGCATGGTCGAAAACCCGATGGGCATGCTGGTTTAGGTCAATCTCCGCGGGTTTGAACCCGCCCTGATCACCGAGTTGTCAGGCGGTTAGCGCGCGTTGATCCAATTGCGGTGCTTGAAGCCGCCGTTATTTCGTTCCACATCGGGCGGAATGAACGGCAGGATGCAGGACTGGTTTCGGAATTGGCGATGGGCCCTGGCCGCATCGCTGTTCCTGCATGCCCTGATCGCGACGTTCCTGTTCTTTGGCCTGCCGCGACCCGAGCAACTGCCGGATCAGCAGGAACAGCCGGTGAATGTCGCGATCGTGCCGCCACCCGAGCAACCTAAGCCGAAGCCGGCTCCAAAGCCGCCAGAGCCCGAAAAGAAGGCTGAAAAGCCGCCAGAACAAAAGCCGCCTCCGGAGCCGCCGAAGCCGAAGCTGCCGGACGACCAGATTCTGAAGCGCGTCTTCGAGTATGGCAAAAAGGATACCGGGCCGGAAAAATCCCTCGAAGGGGAAAGTGCCAAGCCCAACACACCGCAGCCGGCCAAGGACGAGCCGGCGAAGCCGCCTGTCGAGCCGACACCCGCATCGCCCCAGCCTCCACCACAACCCGCTAGTCCCGAACAGCAGGCGCAGCCCAGCAAGCCTGAGGAGAAACCTGCCACCGTTCCGCCCGATGCGAAACCCGCGCAAAATGAGGAGAAGCAGGCGACGGAAGACAACGACAAACAACAGCCGGACAAGCAGGAGGAGAAGCCGCACCCCGCTGATCAGCAAGCAGTGGAGACACCAAAGCCATTGACCGCTGAGACCGGCGGCAAGCCGGCGCCTCCAGTCCCGGCCGCTAATCCAAAGCCCAAACGCGTAAAGACAATGACGTTCAAACCGGCAAAGTCTTTCAGCGCGCCGATTGGGAATCCAGGAAAGTCAAATCCCACCAACAACGACGTTGCGGGAGCGCCGATCTATTCCGGTCTTCCCGGCGTTCGAAAGCTCTATTCGCAGGGCGCGACCGGCGATGCTTTCGCCACGAGCTCGATGGAGAACGTGCCGCGTGGTGAGCGCGTGGCTACCCTTTGCGGTAACGTTCTGAGCCGGGAACTGCAAAATGCCGACTATTCGGTCAAATGGGTGCCAACTATCACGCTGGACAAAGGCAATGTCCTCAATCCACCACTGTCCGCGTTCAGCACGAGAAGCCAATGGTACGATCTGAACTTCCGTTGCGAGGTCGACCCCGACGCGACCAGGGTCGTGTCTTTCAACTTCCGCGTCGGGTCATTGATCCCACCCGGCGAATGGGCAAAGCGTGGATTCGCGAAGTATAAGCTGAATTAGGCCGGCACGCCGAGTTCGGCCAATTGCCGGCTGACTTCCTGCCAATCGCCGCAGACGAAATCGGCTCCCGCGGCGGTCAGGCGTGCCCCGTGTTCGGGATAGGTGTGGCCACCGCC
>JBFLWR010000457.1:0-21196 GCA_040755925.1 Pseudomonadota bacterium | reverse complement strand
CCATCCTGTCGGCCATCATCTTCAACGCGCTGATCATCATCGCGCTGATCCCGCTGTCGCTGAAGGGCGTGAAGTATCGGGCCATCGGCGCCGGCGCCCTGCTCAGCCGCAATCTCCTCATCTACGGCCTCGGCGGCATCATCGTGCCGTTCGTCGGCATCAAGGCGATCGATGTGATCGTCACGGCCCTCGGCCTCGCGTAAGGATCACTCCCATGCTCAAGCAACTCAGACCCGCGATCGTCATGATCGTCTTCTTCACGGTGCTGACCGGCCTCGTCTACCCGATCGGGATGACCGGCATTGCGCAGGCGCTGTTTCCCAGGCAGGCCAACGGCAGCCTCATCGAGAAGGACGGCAAGGTCGTCGGCTCCAGCCTGATCGGCCAGGCTTTCGCCAACGACCGATATTTCCACGGCAGACCGTCTGCCGCCGGCAACAACGGCTACGATGCCGCCAACTCCGGCGGTTCGAATCTCGGACCGACCAATCCGAAACTGCTCGATCGGATCAAGGGTGATGTCGCGAAGCTCAAGGCGGAGAACCCGAACGCACCGGTGCCAGCCAACCTCGTCACCACATCGGGCAGCGGCCTCGACCCGGACATCAGCCCGGACGCGGCATACTTCCAGGTGCCGAGAGTGGCCAAGGCACGCGGCATCGACGAAGCGAAGGTCAAGGCGCTGGTCGACAGCCATGTCGAGGATCGCGAGCTCGGCGTCCTCGGCGAGCCGGTCGTAAACGTCCTTGCCCTCAACCTCGCCCTGGACGATCTGAAGTAGCAGGCGTTCGCGCCGGGGATCGACACAATCCCCGGCGCAATTCATGATTGGAATTGATGCCGGAGGACAGGAACATCGAGAACAGACCATCCCCAGACGCGCTCCTCGAACATGCCGAGCGCGAGGGGCGTGGCCGACTGCGGATATTTCTTGGCGCCGCCCCGGGCGTCGGCAAGACCTACGAGATGCTGATGGCCGGCCGCGCCCAGGTGGCCGACGGCAAGGATGTGGTGATTGGCGTCGTCGAGACGCATGGCCGCAAGGAAACCCAGGCGCTGGTAGAGGGCTACGAGGTCATCCCGCGGCGCCCGGTAGACTACAAGGGTCGCGTCCTCGAAGAGATGGACCTCGACGCCATATTGAAACGGCGCCCGGCGCTGGTCCTGGTCGACGAGCTCGCCCACACCAACGCGCCCGGCAGCCGCCACCCAAAGCGCTATCTCGACGTCCAGGAAATCCTGACGCAAGGCATCGACGTCTACACCACGCTCAACATCCAGCATGTCGAAAGCCTGAACGACGTCGTCGCGCAGATCACCCGCGTCAGGGTCCGGGAAACGGTACCGGATTCCATTATCGACGAGGCCGACGACATCGAGGTGATCGACCTCACCCCCGATGACCTGATCAAGCGCCTGCAGGCCGGCAAGGTCTATTTTCCGAACACCGCCCAACGCGCGATCGAGAACTATTTCTCGCCGGGCAACCTGACCGCGCTGCGCGAGCTGGCGCTGCGCCGCACCGCTCAGCGTGTCGACGAGCAGTTGCTCAATCACATGCAATCACACGCCATCCAAGGCCCATGGGCGGCCGGCGAAAGGGTGCTGGTCTGCGTCGATTCGCGTCCGGGAGGCGCGGCCCGCATACGCTATGCGCGACGCCTGGCCGACCGGCTGCGCGCGCCCTGGACGGCGCTGCATGTCGACACCGCTCGCCTTGCCGGCATGACCGAGGAGGACAAGGACAGGCTGGCGACGAACCTTCGTCTTGCCGAGCAGCTCGGCGCGGAAGTGACGACAATCCCCGGCCAGAATGTCGCACAGGACATCGTACGCCACGCGACGGCGAACAATTTCACCCATATCGTCATCGGCAGGCCGACGCGCTCGCGCTGGCGCGAGCTTATCGAAGGCTCGCTCACCTACGATCTGATCCGCAACGCCGGCGACATCAGCGTCCATGTCATTTCGGGAACAGAGCGGGAAGCGGACGCGGCTTCGACGAAGATCAGGGCCGCAACCGAGCAGAGACCGTTCGAAATCTGGCCCTATCTTATCACCACCGCCTTTGTCGCGGGCGCGCTGGCCGTCAGCGCGGTGCTCGACCAGTTCCTGGACGTCCGCAATCTTGCCAGCGTCCTGCTTCTGGCCGTGCTGACATCGGCGGTAACGTTCGGACTCTGGCCGGCGCTCTACGCCTGTTTTCTGAGCGCGCTGGCGTTCAACTTTTTCTTCCTCGAACCGCGCTACACGCTGACGATCCGCGATCCCGAGAGCATCGTGGCGTTCTGCGTCTTCCTCGTCGTCGCCATCATCGCCAGCAACCTGACCGCGCGTGTGCAGCGCCAGGCGGCGGCCGCGCGTTCACGCGCGCGCGCCACCGAGGACATCTATTCCTTTTCCAAGAAGCTGGCGGGCGCCGGCACGCTGGACGACGTTCTGTGGGCAACGGCTTTCCAGATCGCCTCGATGCTGAAACTGCGTGTCGTGCTGCTCCTGCCGGAAAACGGCACCATCACCGTCAAGGCCGGCTATCCACCGGACGACACGCTGGCTGAAGCGGACATCGCCGCCGCCCGTTGGGCCTGGGAGCACAATCGCCCCGCCGGCCGCGGCGCCGACACGCTGCCGGGCGCGAAACGCCTTTACCTGCCACTGCGGACAGGACGCACCGCGGTCGGCGTCGTCGGTCTCGACGATGACAAGCAGGGACCATTGCTGACGCCCGAGCAGCAGCGGCTACTCGACGCCTTGGCCGACCAGGCCGCAGTCGCCATCGAACGCATCCAGCTGGTCGCGGACGTCGACCGCGCCAAGCTGGCAGCCGAAGCGGATCGGCTGCGCACCGCGCTGCTCACCTCCATCTCGCACGATCTGAAAACGCCGCTTGCCGCCATCATGGGCGCCGCCGGCACGCTGAGGGAGTTCTCGCCCGCCCTTCCCGAGAAGGATCGCACCGAGCTGCTGTCGACCGTCGTCGACGAATCCGAACGGCTGAACCGCTTCATCGCCAACCTGCTCGACATGACCAAGATCGAGTCGGGCGCGATGGAACCGAACTATGCCTTCCATTATGTCGGCGACGTCGTCGGTTCGGCGCTCAACAGAGCCCGCAAGATAACCGGCGGGCATGAAATAGAGACGGACATCCCACCGGAGCTGCCCATGCTGCGGCTCGACCCGGTCCTGTTCGAGCAGGTTCTGTTCAACCTCCTCGACAACGCCGCTAAATACTCGCCTACCGGATCGACGATCCGGCTTCAGGGATGGGTCGACAACGGCGCCGTCGTGCTGCAGATCATGGATGAGGGGCCGGGCATCCCGCCCGAGGACCTCGAGCGGATTTTCGACACTTTCTATCGAGTGCGTAAACGCGACCAGGTTCGTGCCGGCACTGGACTTGGCCTATCGATCAGCCGCGGCTTCATCGAGGCCATGGGCGGCACGATCTTCGCCGCCAACCGCACCGATCGTCCGGGCGCGGTCTTCACCATCAAGATGCCGGTGCCGGAAGAAATGCCGGAGCTGTCGGTTGCCAAAACGGATGATGCCGCATGACCAACCAGAACGTCAGCATTCTGGTGGTCGACGATGAGCCGCCGATCCGTAAGCTGCTTCGCGTCGGTCTCGGCAGCCAGGGCTATACCATCAGCGAGGCGCAGAATGCCGGCGTGGCGATCGAGCTCCTGAAGACCGAAAAACCCGACCTGATCCTGCTCGATCTCGGGTTGCCGGGCATAACCGGCCTCGAACTGCTTGGCAGATGGCGAAGCGAGGGTCTCAACATTCCTGTTGTCATTCTCTCCAGTCGTACCGACGAGGCCGGCATCGTCTCGGCGCTTGAACTCGGCGCTGACGACTATGTCACCAAGCCATTCGGGATGAACGAGCTCGTCGCCCGCATCCGCGTCGCGCTGCGCCACAAATTCCAGCAACAAGGCGAGAAGCCGGTGTTCCACACCGGCGACCTCTCCGTCGACCTTGTCAAGCGTATCGTCAAGGTCGAAGGCAAGGAGGTGAAGCTGTCGCCCAAGGAATACGACATCCTGCGCATGCTGGTGCAGTATGCCGGCAAGGTGCTGACGCACCAGTTCCTGATGAAGCAGATCTGGAACGATTCGACCGACGTCCAGTATCTCAGGGTCTATGTCCGCCAATTGAGGCAGAAGATCGAGAAGACGCCGGACCAGCCTCGCTACATCATCACCGAGACCGGCGTCGGCTACCGTTTGCGCGAGTCAGAACAGAACTAGGTCGTTCCATCAGGTCGATCTTGGAACAGCTCCGCTCTTCGAGCCCATCGTCGAAAAAAGTCTAACTTCCAGCCCCACACCAGAAGCGCAATTAGGGTGGCCGCTCCGGCATAGAGGTTCACCCAAAGGGTGATCGCTAAAATGACGGCCGTTGCCAGACCAAACACTACGCCATCCAAGAAAAACAAAGGCTTGCCCCTTCCGTACCAGCTCACAATCGCCGTAACGCAAATAGAGGCCAAAAAGATAAGTGTTGGAGGCCCGAAATCGGACCTCCAAAAATCACGAAAATAGATTCCAGTAGCGATGCCTATGCAACTGGCAAAAAACCGCAAAGCCATTTGCTTCATGCATGCCTGATAACAGGCAATTCTTAACGGATGGCAGAAGCGTCTTGGGCAGCTAGCCGCGCAATTGGTCTCCTGTCGCCCCTGGTTAATCCGCCGACAGATCCGCCGTTCTGGCGAGCGCGCCCGCGAAGCCATTGAGCGATATGGTGAAGACGATCGGCTGCTGCGTGTCGGCGGTGATCGCGTTGATCTTGAGGGTGGTGCCGTTCTGCAGAAGCGGCGTGGTATCGGCGTTGAACGTGACCGGCACGAGGCAGCCGACCGCCTGGCAGGTGTTGAACTGCAGGCTTCCGTCCAGCTTCTGGTCGTCGATCTCGAGCGTGATGCCCTTGGCCAGCGCCAACCCGAACGGCAGCGCCAGCGTGCCGGTGGCATCCTGACCGCTCTTGGTCGACAGTTCGAGCGCAAGCAGGCGCTGGCCGCTCTGCTTGTTGAACTGCTGGTGGGACAGGCTGCACACCTTTGCCGTGCCGGTGACCTGGCAATTGACGGTCCAGTCGCCATGCGTTTCCGAAAGAGCCGAAGCGCCGCCCGGCAATTGTGGCTTGGCGGCCGCGTCGGCCGGTTGAGTGGCGGCCGGCGCAACCTTGTCGCCTTTGTTCTGCGCTGCAAGCACCGGCAGGCCTGCCATCCCGGTGACAGCCAGCATTGCGACGAACAACTTGAACCTGCTTCTCATCGGTTTCCTTTATCGCCCTGACCCCGCCCAGTCACATGGGACCGGCCCGCGCGATAGAGCGGCGAACCGCCATTCGCGTCAAGTGCAATGCTGGCCGCGGACTTAGATTTTCTTTGGTATGATACTCGATCAACTGCGGCAATCCCAGGAAAGGCGCGGAACGGTTTCCCTCCGCAATTGCGCCTCGGGAGATGGAGCGGTTCTGCGGCTCCATGAAACAATGAACTGCTCCGGCCGCATGCTTTGCGCTGGACCATGGCACATCTGGACAAATACCCTATATGACGATGAGGTTTTGTCTTTACACAGGGTGGAAGCGATGTTGAGCCCTCGCCTTCCTGAGATTTTGGTTGCGGCGACGCTCGCCACCCTTTCGGGCGTGGCCTCAGCGTCGGCCCAGGTCAGCGTCCCAACCAACAGCAATGCATTGATCCAGCAGAATGAGCTGCAGACGCTTCGCAGCCAACTGCAGCGGCAGCAATACCAGCAACAGCAGCAGATCTACCGGGAGCAGGACCGGCAGATCGCGCCTACGCCCCTCCCCCAGGTGCCGATCGTCAAGCAGAGCTGCCAGTCTCAAGTGATCGGCAGCACTATTTCGCAGGTCTGCCGCTGACATTTCGCCTCTTTCGCGTTATTTAGCCGACTTACTTGCCGGCAAATGCCGGATTGCAAGGGCGACGGTTTTGGGGTTTGCAAGGGCAGCGCCTCGTAGCGCGCGATTTGCGCGTGGGCGGAGCGTTTGTCCGACCGGGTTTTGGGATGGTAGCGGCCAAGAAGAAAGCAGTGCGCAAGGCAAGGAAAGGGGAGCGGATCCGCCAGGTCGCCGCCATACCCTTTCGCATGGGCGAAGATGGGCGCGTCGAGGTTATGCTGGTCACCTCGCGAACCACTCGCCGCTTCATCGTCCCCAAGGGTTGGCCGATGAAGGGCAAGAGCGGACGCAAGGCAGCCACGATCGAGGCCCAGGAAGAGGCAGGCGTCTCAGGCAAGGCGCTCAAGCAGCCTGCCGGCACATATTCCTATTGGAAACGGATGACCAACCGCTTCGTCCGTGTTGACGTGGTCGTCTATCTGCTGGAGGTGACCGAGGAGATGGCCGACTGGCAGGAAGCTTCCGCCCGCCAGCGGGCCTGGCTGCCGCCAGCCGATGCGGCGTTGCTCATCGACGAGCCGGAACTGTCGACGCTGCTGCGCGATTTGGCGATCCCCGCGAGCGATCCGGTTTCGGAATAGGGCAGGCGGACCTATGTCGTCCGCGCCCCTGCTTGGCCGTATTTCCTTTCTGCCCTTCTCCTGCTTGACTACGTATATCCCAGCAGTTATACGTCAATCAATAGCCCACAGGTTATCGATTAGGATGTCCGCGACGCACGATACACTCTTCAGGACGCTTGCCGATCCGACAAGGCGCGCCATCTTTGAGCGTCTATGCCGTCAAGGCGAGCAGACGGTCGGCGCGCTCACCGCGCAGGCCGGGGTCTCGCAGCCGGCGGTTTCGAAACATCTCGGCGTCCTCAAGGAAGCCGGGCTGGTGCGCGATCGCCACGAGGGGCGCCAGACCCACTACAGCGCGCGGCTTGGCGCGCTTGCGCCGCTGATGGACTGGACGCGCCACATGGCCGGCTTCTGGGAAAGCCGGTTCGATGACCTCGAGGAGCTGCTGAAGAGGATGGATCAATGAACGACATGCCGGCCGGAACGCGCTCCGTCGTCGTCGAGCGCGAGATGCCCTATCCGCCGGAAAAGATCTGGCGCGCGCTCACCCAGCCGCATCTCATCGCGGAATGGCTGATGAAGAACGACTTCCAGCCGATCGTGGACCATCGCTTCAAATTGAGCGCCGACTGGGGCGGCGTCGAGTGCCAGGTCCAGACCGTGGAGCCCAACAAGACGTTGTCTTACTCGTGGGACACCAAGGATCTCGAGAGCGTGATCACCTGGACGCTCACCCCGACAGGCACGGGCACCCATCTGCGCATGGAGCAGATAGGGTTCCGGATCGACCAGAAGCCCTACTACCGTGGCGCCACGGTGGGCTGGAAGAGGTACTTCGCAGCCCTGGAGCAGGTCCTGTCGCGGACCGATTGAAGTCCGCCGCAAGGTTCAGAGAGCAGAGACTTTCTTGCGGGCGTTGACCCGCATGCGTGAGCAATGGAGAAACGAAAATGAAGATCAAGCTGACCAGCGTCTATGTCGACGATCAGGAAAAGGCTCTCGGCTTCTACACCGGCGTGCTTGGCTTCACCAAGAAAGCCGACTTCACCAACGGACCGTTTCGCTGGCTCACCGTCACCTCGCCCGAAGATCCGGACGGGACTGAACTGCAACTGGCGCTCAACGACAATCCGGCGGCGAAAACCTATCAGCAGGCCATATTCAAGCAGGGCCAGCCGGCGCTCATGCTCTTCACCGACGACATCAAGGGCGACCATGAGCGCATCAAGGCAAATGGCGGCGGCTTCGCCATGGCGCCGACCGAGGTGACCGGATCGGCCATCGCGCAGATCAACGACACCTGCGGCAATCTCATCCAGCTCACGCAACTGGCGCGCTGGTAGCGTCGCGGTTTCATTCGTTTGTCACAGGAGGTAGCATTGGACTGGAGCAAATGGATAAGGCAGTCGCACCGCTGGCTTTCGATCATCTTTACCCTGACCGTCATCGCCAATTTCGCGACCATGGCGTTGGGACAGCCGCCCGCCTGGGTGGTCTATTCGCCGCTTCCCCCGCTCTTCTTGTTGCTGTTCAGCGGCCTCTATATGTTCGTGCTGCCCTATGCCGCCAGACTGCGCGGTGCGGTGCGTGAAGGCATCGGATCGCGCTGATGGCGAAGACGAGACCGGAGAAAGCTACCGCCGGCCCATCGAAGACGGAACCAACGCTGCTTTCAGGTGGGAACCCACAGATCGCCAAGGGTCACGGCGACGAACCCGTGCAGGCCTACATCGCGGCCATGCCCGGCTGGAAGAGCGAGGTGGGGCGCCGGCTCGACGAAATCATCGTGCGGACAATTCCCGACGTCCGCAAGGCCGTGAAGTGGAACTCGCCGCTTTATGGCGCCGGCGAAGAGGGCTGGTTCCTCGGCATTCATTGCTTTGCGAAATACATCAAGGTGGCGTTCTTCCGCGGAATGTCGCTCAAGCCGGTGCCTCCCGGTGAATCCAAGAGCAAGGACACGCGCTATCTCAACATCCGGGAGCACGACCAGTTCGACGAAGCGCTGTTCGTCTCCTGGATCAGGCAGGCGAGTGAGCTGCCCGGCGAGCGCATGTGATCGCGCCAGGCCGTCGCTTCAGTTGAAGGTTCGCCACAATCTTTTACCCGCTTTGAAGGAAAACGCTGATGAACAAAACTGCCACTCAGGTACCCATGTCGCCTTCCGCGCTGATCGACGGACGGATCGCCGAACTCGGCGATTGGCGGGGCGGGATGCTTGCCCGGCTTCGTGCCCTGATCAAGGAAGCGGACCCGGATGTCACCGAGGAATGGAAGTGGCGAGGGGTCCCGGTCTGGGAGGACGCCGGAATGATCTGCACCGGAGAGACCTACAAGGCCGTCGTCAAGCTGACCTTCGCCAAGGGCGCGTCGCTGCCGGATCCTTCGGGCCTCTTCAATTCCAGCCTTGAGGGCAACACCAGGCGCGCGATCGACTTTCGCGAAAACGAACAGATCAACGAGGCGGCGCTGAAGGCCCTTGTGCGCGCCGCCGTGGTTCTGAACAAGTCCAAGCCCAAGCGCTGATCCATCGCGGCGGCCGGACACGTTCCTTTCGACTTCGATATTCCGAGCCACGTGACCCGCCGACTTCCGACGCCTTAGTTTTTATCTAGAACTCGGCCGCGGCGGCATCTGAAAACACTTGGCTGTTTCGGAGATACTGCGGCGGTAACGTCATCATGACGCGACGTAAGCCGCAAACTATTACCATCGAAGAATTTCGAAACCAATACTGCAAGAATTTATAGGCTGTTAAGCCAGTCGCGCTATCTGGATGTTGTCGCCGCTTGCCGGCAGACATGAGGGAAAGCACATCGTCCCAACCGACGGATGAACCGGTCGGACGGACACCGGCGGGAGTCGCGGCAGGCTCCATGGGAATACGATGAAGCTCTCGTCGACGGACGCCAGCCCACGTCTTATCGGGTTGGTCTGGCCCTTCGTGGTTGTGGTCCTCATCCAGGCGCTGGTCGCGACTCTGAGCCTTCACACGCTATCGGCCGTTCGCGCCTATGTCGGCGGCGAAAGCCAGTGGTCGAAGGGGCAGAAGCACGCCATCTATTTCCTGAACCTTTACGCCGATACGGGCAAGGAAGAGTATTTCAGCGAATACCGCCAGGCCATCGCCGTGCCGCTCGCGGATCGCACCGCGCGGCTTGCGCTCGAACAGCCTCAGCCCGACACCGACGCGGCGCGCCAGGGCTTCCTCGGCGGCGGCAATCACGCCGACGACGTTGCCGGCCTGATCTGGCTGTTCCGGAACTTCCGCGACATGAGCTATCTCGACACCGCAATCCGGCACTGGACGGCGGCCGACGAGGTGATCCTCGCCACGGAGAAGCTCGGCGACACCATGCATCGAAGGCTCGCCGCGGGACCGGCATCCGGAGCCGAGGTCAGCGCCTGGAAAGACCAGATCCATCAACTCGACCACCAGGCCGGGCCGTTGTCCAAGGCCTTTTCCGACAGCCTCGGCGAAGGCTCGCGCTTCATCAAGACGGCGCTCACCCTGGCCAATCTCGTCACTGCGGCGCTGCTCATCCTGCTGGCGGTGTGGCGCACGCGGAAGCTCCTGGCGCAGCGGAAGGCATTCGAGCACGCCTTGAACACCGAGCGCGAACGTGCCCAGATCACGCTGGCCTCCATCGGGCAAGCTGTCGTCAGCACCGATGCCGCCGGGCGGCTAGACTACATGAACGCCGTGGCCGAACGACTGCTTGCCCGATCCCTTGGAGCGGCCAAGGGCAAGCCTGTCGCCTCCCTGTTCCGGCTGATCGACAAGGATAGTGGTGTCGAGGAAAGCGATCTGGTCCAGCAGCTGCTGGCCGGGGAGCCGCGACGCACCAACGTGCGGCCGCAGCTTCTGCAGCGCCCCGACGGCTCCGTTGTCCCCGTCGCGCTCAACGGCGCGCCGCTCAACGTTTCCGGCAGGGTCGTCGGCTGCGTGCTTGCCATGCACGACATGACGCGCGAGCAGGACTACATCGATCGCCTGTCATGGCAGGCCTCGCACGATGCGCTGACCGGGCTCACCAACCGGCGCGACTTCGAGAACCGGCTGGCGAGCGTCCTATCCGAGCCGCCGGAGAAGCCAAGGCGGCATGCGCTGATGTATCTGGACCTCGATCAGTTCAAGCTCGTCAACGACACTTGCGGGCACGCGGCGGGCGATCAGCTGCTGCGCCAGATCTCGGTGCTGCTCGGCAACGAACTGCCGGCCGGCGACATCCTGGCAAGACTGGGAGGCGACGAGTTCGGCGTGCTCCTCTTCGATTGCGACACCGACTGCGCCGTCGCCACCGCCGAGCGGCTGCGCGCCACGGTCCAGGACCTTCATTTCTCCTGGGAAGGCAGGCCTTTCAACATCAGCGTCAGCATCGGCATGGTGGAGATCACCAATTCCGGCATGTCGCTCGAGGAGGTGCTGCGCGCCGCCGATGTCGCCTGCTACATGGCGAAGGAAAAGGGCCGCAACCGCGTTCAGCTCCAGAGCTATGGCGACACGGCGCTGCGCGAGCGCTTCGGCGAGATGGCCTGGGTGCAGCGCCTGCACGCCGCGATCGAGGAAAACCGCTTCAGGCTGCATGCGCAGGAGATCTCGCCCCTGAACGAAGAGAGTGCGGAGGCCGGCGCGCATATCGAGATCCTGCTCAGGCTTGCGGACGAGAACGGCAACTTCGTTACCCCGCAGAGCTTCATCCCGGCGGCCGAACGCTATGGACTGATGCCGGCGATCGACCGCTGGGTGGTGCGCAACACATTCCGCGCCCTGGCAACCCGGCTGGCCGATCCGCGCGCAACGCAGATATCCACCTGCGCCATCAACCTTTCCGGCGCGAGCTTCGGCGACGAGACTTTCCTCGGCTTCATGCGCGAGCAGTTCGCAGCCCATGGCATTTCGCCGCAAACGATCTGCCTGGAGATCACCGAGACCAGCGCCATCGCCAACCTGACCGACGCCATGCGCTTCATCGCGGACCTGCGGGGGCTTGGTTGCCGCTTCGCGCTCGACGATTTCGGCTCCGGCATGTCCTCCTTCGCCTACCTGAAGCACCTGCCTGTCGACTACCTCAAGATCGACGGCAGCTTCGTCAAGGACATGCTGGACGACCGCATCGACCGGGCGATGGTCGAGATGATCCATCACATCGGCAAGGTCACGGGCAAGCGCACCATCGCCGAATTCGTCGAAAGCGACGGCATCGTCGACGCCCTGAAGGCCATCGGCGTCGACCACGCGCAAGGCTATGCGATTGCCAGGCCCCAGCCGTTCGACGCGACGACGGTCTTCCGCGGCGGCCGGGCAACGCGAGGCACAACGGCCGATGCCTGGGAAGGCGTGGCGCGTACCCTGCGCCGCAAGGCCGGTTAAACGCTTCCGCTCTGCGATCCGGCCTGGCGTTCCAGGAGGATCGTCTGGTTGTCGTGATAAGTGGTCCTCAGGATTTCGCGATAACCGTTCCTTTTGGCCACCTTCAGCGAAGCGCCGTTTTCGGGATCAATGATGCAGACTGTCCTCGCCTGCCCGAAAGCTTCGTCGCCCCAGGAGACGATCCGGCCGACGACCTCGCTGGCGAGCCCCTTGCCTTGCGCGACCGAGGCCAGCGCCCAGCCAGCCTCCGGCACACCCTCTAGCGGCGGCTGGATATCGCGCTTCAGATCGTGGAAGCCGGCCTCGCCGATGAACCGTCCTGTCGCCTTGTCCGCGATTGCCCAAAAGCCATAGCCGAGCAGGGACCAGAGTCCGGCATGACGCAGGAAGCGCATCCAGCTTTCCTCGCGAGTGCGCGGCTTGCCGCCAATGAAGCGGGTGACCGCGGGCTCGGCCCACATGGCGGCATAGGTCTCGAAATCGCCCAGCCGGTGCGGCCGCAGGACTGTCCGCGCCGTCTCCAGGACCGGCACGCCGGCTTCCGTTTCGATCTTCATGGAATTCGCCCTCTCAAGTCCCGGGCATTTAGCAAACGAGGACGCCTGAACAAGGGCCAGAACAGCCGCCGCCACTCTCCAGACGCGAGATGGCCGGCCTATGGGATTTTCACCCGACAATGTTACTGTGCGGACAAAGCGCTGAAGGAGACAGCATGGACGCCACCGATCTTCTGCTGGCGATAGCCCATCACCTGCTGGTGTTTTCGCTGGCCGGCATCATCGGCGCTGAGTTCGTGCTGGTGCGTGGCGACTTGCCCGCGGCGACGCTAAGGCGCCTTGCCGGAATCGATCGCCACTATGGCATCATCGCCGCGTTGATCGTCATCGTCGGCATCTGCCGGGTGTTCTTCGGACTGAAGGGCTGGGAGTTCTATATCTACAACTGGGTGTTCTGGGCCAAGATGGTGGCGTTCATCATCGTCGGCCTGCTGTCGATCATCCCGACGGTGCGCTTCATCTCCTGGAGCAGGCAGGCGAGCGGCAATCCGTCTTTCTCGGTGCCCCAGGCGGAACTTGCCTCGGTGAAGAACTATGTCCGCGCCGAGGGCATCATCTTCCTGCTGATTCCGGTCTTCGCCGCCGCCATGGCGCGCGGCTATGGCGGCTACTGACCTTACGCCGGCACGGCTTCCTCCAACGGCGCGATCGGCACCAGCGGCGCGGGCACGTCGGTCGTCTTCTCCTTGGATTTGCAGATATCGGCGATGACGCAGGCCGGGCAATCGGGCTTACGCGCCTTGCAGACATATCGGCCATGCAGGATCAGCCAATGATGCGCGTGGCGCATGTATTCGACCGGGATGACCTTCAACAACCCCTGCTCTACCTGCTCCGGTGTCTTGCCCGGCGCCAGCCCGATCCGGTTGCCGATACGGAATATGTGGGTGTCGACCGCCATCGTGTGCTGGCCGAAAGCCACATTGAGCACGACATTGGCGGTCTTGCGCCCGACCCCGGGCAGCTTCACCAGTTCATCGCGGTCTTCCGGGACGTTGCCGTCATGGTCGTCGATCAGCGCCCGCGACAGCGCAATGACATTCTTGGCCTTGTTGCGCCAGAGCCCGATGGTGCGGATATAGTCGCCGACCCTGGCCTCGCCGAGCGCCAGCATCTTCTGCGGCGTGTCGGCCACCGCGAACAGCGGCCTTGTCGCCTTGTTGACCCCGGCATCGGTCGCCTGCGCCGACAACACCACCGCGACCAGCAGCGTGAAGGCGTTGACGTAGTCGAGCTCGCCTCTCGGCTCCGGCCGCTGCACCGAAAAGCGGCGGAAGATCTCATGCACCTCGGCTGGAGTGTACAGCGGGCGCGGTCCGCGCTTGCGCGGCCGAGTTCCTGGTTTCGCACCGCTGGCGGCAGATGCGGATGGCTTTTTGACGGGTAGGGAATTTTTGGACTTGGGAGCTGCCATTCCCTTCCTATAATATTCCCGCATGAGCGATACAAACGCCTCGTTCCAGGCCGACGAGCCATTCTTCCAGGCCTTGCTGACTCCTCACCGGTCCCTCGGCCGCACCGGCTTTCTGATCCTGATGGGCGCGTTGATGTTCGGCTGGGCGGTGACCGGCGCGATCTTCCTGGCGCACGGCGCCTGGCCGGTCTTCGGCTTCTTCGGGTTGGACGTCGTCGGCGTCTATATCGCTTTCCGCGTCAATTACCGGGCCGCGCGCGCCCGCGAGGAGATCTCGGTATCGCGCACCAGCCTCGACATCCGCAAGACGGCGCCCTCCGGTCGCTTCGAGGACCACCACTTCAACCCTTTCTGGACACGGTTTTCGATCGCACGCCATTCCGAGATCGGCATCACCAGGATGGCTGTGGAGGCGCAGGGCGAGAGCGTTCCGATCGGCGGCTTCCTCAATCCCGACGACCGGGAAAGCTTCGCCACCGCCTTTTCGCGCGCGCTGGCGACCGCCAAGGCGCGCTGAGTTCTTCAGAACCGATACCGCAGCAGCCTGCCGATTTTGCGCAGTGCGGGAATATGTTGCCACATGCGAATGACGAGGCCCGCGAACAAGCTCATGTTGGCGGCGTGCTCGGGACGGTAGGCGGAGACATCTTCCAGCAGGTGCAGGCCCGGCACGGCACGTTCCAGTTCGCGCGCGTCCTCGATGTTCCAATGCACCTCCGCGCCTGTCGCATGAAACGACGGGTTGAGCCTGAGTATCTTCAGGCCGAAACGGCTGTAGGCGTCGAGCACCAGCTCTCCCCCGGCCAGATGCCTGACAACCCGTGCGAAGAGTCGTGGCCCTTCCTCGGCGGGAAGATAGGGCGTCAGCCCTTCCGCCACGATCATCGTGGGCCGATCGCGCGGTATCGCATCCAGCCAGCCCGGCGCGGTGACGGACGAAGCAATCAGGTGATAGCCGTCACGGGCGGGATAGAGCTTGCGCCTGAGCTCGATGACTTCCGCATAGTCCACATCGAACCAGTCGACGCCTGCCGGCGGATCGACGCGCAACACACGCGTGTCGAGCCCGCAGCCGAGATGCAGCACCACCGCGTCCGTGTGACGGGCAAGGAAAGCCCGCGTCCATCCGTCCAGCGTCACGGCGCGGATGGCGAGGCCGGTGGCCAGATTGCCGTCGACCTTGAGGCGGGAGAAGTCATAGTCGATGGCGCGCACCGCCTCTTCCGCGAAGCGGTCCTTGAGCCGCGAATGCGGCCGCCGGCTCTCCAGGGCCTTGCCATAGAGAGTGATGAGCAGTGTCTCTTTTTCCTTGGTGAGGTGTATTTTCTCGCCGGTCATCGAGGCTCCTTTCCTTCTGAGCCAATCCTATGTGGAATGCGGTGCGGACAAGGCAAGTTTCGGGTGGTGATTGCGGTGCGGAAGGACGATATTCGCGCTCAAGGAGATAGACCCATGACCGCTCAAATGCCTCTCAAGACCACGGCAATCCTTCAGAACGACATCACTCCCGAAGGCAGCGACTACGAGATCGTGCGTCGTGCCATCGAGAAGATCAGCCTCGACTTTCGCGACCAGCCGTCACTCGAGGTCTTGGCCGAGGAGGTCGGTGAAACCCCGACAGGCCTGCAGAAGCTGTTCACCCGTTGGGCCGGCCTCTCGCCCAAGGCGTTCCTGCAGGCGGTGACGCTGGATCATGCCCGCAAGCTGCTCGATTCCGGCATGCCGTTGCTCGAGACGTCTTTTGAACTCGGCATGTCCGGCCCCGGCCGGCTGCACGACCTCTTCGTCACACACGAGGCGATGTCGCCGGGCGATTACAAGACCAGGGGCGCCGGCCTCACAATCCGCTACGGCTATCACATCTCGCCCTTCGGCATCGCCCTGGTCATGGTCACCGACCGCGGTCTTGCCGGCCTCGCCTTCTGCGATCCAGGTGGCGAGCGGGCAGCCCTCGCCGACATGTCCGGCCGCTGGCCGAACGCCAATTATGTCGAGGACATGTCGGCCACCCAGCCCTATGCGGCGCGCGTGTTCGACCCCGAGCACTGGCGCGCCGACCAGCCGCTGCGCGTCGTGATGATCGGCACCGACTTCCAGGTGCGCGTCTGGGAAGCGCTGCTGCGCATCCCGATGGGCAGGGCCTGCACCTATTCCTCGATCGCGGAGGGCATCGGCCATCCGACCGCGAGCCGCGCGGTGGGCGCGGCCGTCGGCGCCAACCCGATGTCCTTCGTCGTGCCTTGCCACCGCGCCCTCGGCAAGTCCGGCGCGCTGACGGGCTATCACTGGGGCCTGACGCGCAAGCGTGCCATCCTCGGCTGGGAAGCCGGCCATGTGGCCTCCTGAAACATCGTTTTTTAAGCCTCTTGTTGCAAAAAACCGAAGATCGCAATATACATAAATATTACTGCAACAAATTTGCCTTTCTTTCAGGCTTTGCAACCGGCGACAACCTGTGGTTTCGCCGGTTTTGTTTTATAGTTGCTTGCCAATGTTATTTAACTTAACACTAAATTAACCATGATAAAGAGATGATACTCCTACGTTAGGCCGTCAATCCGGCTCGATAGAGGGGCTCTCGATGAATTTCTTCCGCGCCGCAATGGCAGCGGTATTGCTGATCGCCGGTGGCGCACAGACCGCATCGGCCACCACCGCAAATGTCCTCTTCAACGGCACCGTCACCGCGACCTGCACGCTGACGGTCAACTCCAACGGCACCATGACCGTCAGCAGCAATCTTCAATCGCTGAGCTCTCATAATGCCGGCGGCTCTGCCGGCAGTGTCCAGGTCGTCACCACTGGTGGCGTCACGCTGAGCGTCGACCCGGTCACGACCACCACCGTGCCCGCGAGCGACACCACAACCACCACATGGACGCCGACCTTCGCCACCAGTGGAGCGCAGACGATTGCAGAAACAGGCACCCCGACGGCGCTCACTGTGCCCGGTTCTTCCACGGTCGCGGTCAATCTTGGCGGCACCAAAGGCGGCACCAACAGCTTTTCTGCCGGCAACTATCAGGCAACCGTGACGCTGCGCTGCGAATAATTGTCGATGGAGCGGTCGATGGCAAAGATTTGGATACTCATCGCATCACTTGCCACCGGTCTTGCTCCCCTCACGGCGGCCGCCCAGTCGATGACGCCGATGCGGGGCGAGGTCAGGTCCTTCACCGACGCCTTCGCCGTCCGGGTCTTTCCCGGCAATCCTTACGACCAGCGAATTCGCGTCGAGGTTCACGTCTACGATCAGGACTTTCAGCCCGTCGAGGCCAAGGTCACGCCGAGCGTTTTTCTGCTGGCGGGCCAGGCATCGCGCCCCGTTTTGGTGATCGTCCCGTTCGACGGCGCGACCGATCGTAAAGTGCGTATCTGTACCGAGAGTATCCCCTTTCCAAGCGAGCAGACGCAGATAAGGGCACAGATATGCGGAAAGTTTTTCGGGCATCGCAAGTTCTGACGCTCGCGCTTGCGGCCGCCTGGGCAGGCAGCGCTCCCGCGCAGGCGGTGGATGTCTACAATCTCAACCAGAACGAGACCGGTTTCAATTTGCCCGGCGTCACATTGCCCCAGGGACAGGATGAGGTGCATGCCTCCGACGGCACCACCTGTCGCTCCGCCGTCTCGGGAAGCGGCGCCTATGTCGATCTCGGCGTTATCAGGGGCAACGACCAGTCGAACAACAGCGTCGCAACCTATGGCCGCGTCGTCATCCCGATCGGGCGCACGCCGAAGCGGCTGGATTGCAGCCGCCTCTACGAGCTCGAGGTCGAGCGCCTGCAGATGGAGTTGCGGCTTTTGAAGATGGGCATGGCCCCTGATGGCCAGACGGCGAGCCTGCCGGGAGCCGCGGCCTCGACCAAGTCGCCCGTATGGGCCGACGAAGGCTGGAGCCTCCGGGGCGGAAACGATGGCAAGAAAAAGAAGAAGACCCAGCAGTAGCAGCGCGCTGCTTGCCGCCGCCGTCCTTGCCGGCCTCTGTCCGCCGGCTGGCGCGGCGATCGTTGGCACCTGCACGATCATGGTCGGCGCCAGCGGCACGATGAAGGCTAACCCTGGGATCAACATCTTCGGGTCCAAGCAGTCGGGCGGATCAAGCGCCACCGCCACCGTCACCGCGAGTTCGTTGCTTTGCACATTGCTTGACCTTTTGGATTGCTACTCGGTTTCCGCGCCCGCGCCGGCCGCCTTCACCTCCGCGCCAAGCGGCGGCAACACCAACGTAACCTTTGCCAGCGTCTTCCGCCTCGACGGCTCTGGCGTCGACAATCCCGGCGGTTCGCCGCAGCGCGTTTCCAATGGAACTCATTCGCTCCAGGTCGACCTCACCGCCACGAAATCGTCCGGCATCTTCCCGGCGGGCAACTACCAGGGCACGGTGACCGTGCTTTGCGAATGATGCTGTGGGCCACCGGCTCGAACGGCCAGCATGATCTGGCAACCTGCGGCCTTTGCGGCTAGCTTCCCGCGCGCCCCCGGCAATTCCAGGAAAGACGCATCGCTGTTTTCCGTGTGGAATTGTGTAAAAGCAGATATTTGGAACGCGTCGGCAAACAATCTGAGGCTGACGGTTCGGCAGGAGACATTTCTTGATTATCGTTGTCGGCTCGATCAACCTCGACCTTATCGCCAATGTCGACCGCTTGCCGGAGCCCGGCGAGACCGTGCGCGGCTCCGGCTTCGTCACCGCTCCAGGCGGCAAGGGCGCCAACCAGGCGCTGGCCGCGGCGCGCGCCGGCGCTCAGGTCCGCATGGTCGGCGCCGTCGGCAAGGACAGCTTTGCCGCAGACGCTCTGGCTTTGCTCAAGGCCGGCAATGTCGATCTGTCCGGCGTGGGCCAGAGCGCCGCCTCGACCGGCACCGCGCTGATCCTTGTCGGCGCCGACGGCGAGAACGTGATCGCCGTGGTCCCGGGCGCCAATGACTCGGTCCTGCCGGCCGACATTGCCAAAGCCTTCCTGAAAAAGGGCGACGTCGTGCTTTTACAGCACGAGATTCCCCTGCGGACGGTCGAGGCCACGCTCGACGCTGCCCGGGCAGCGGGCGCCGTCAGCGTGCTCAACACCGCGCCCTTCCTTGCCGAGGCCGCCGGCTTCCTTGGCAAGGCCGATTACGCCGTCGCCAACGAAACCGAATTCGACCTCTACGGAGAAGCGCTGTCGCTTTCCGGACGCGACCGGCAGGCCCGGATGCGCGACTACGCTCGCAAGACCGGGCGGGTTATCGTCGTCACGCTCGGCGGCGATGGCGTGCTGGCGGCGACACCGGATGAACTGCTTGCCGTTCCGGCGCTGAAGATCACGCCGGTCGACACGGTCGGCGCCGGCGACACCTTCTGCGGCTATTTCGGCGCCAGCCTGTCGTCGGGCCTGTCGCTGGAGCAGGCGCTGACCCGCGCCGCCGCGGCCGGCTCGCTTGCCTGCCTGAAGCCCGGCGCGCAACCGGCGATTCCGTTGGCCAGGGAAGTCGATGCGACACTGGCGGGTGCCCGGTGACAGCCATGCGTCCCTCGACCAAGCTTGCCGTGCCCGCGGCGGGCGATATCTGCCGCCTCTCCGCCGTTGAGCTCGCCGCCAGGATCAGGCAGCGAGATCTGTCGGTGCGTGAAGTGATCACCGCCTTCCTCGATCGTATCGAGGCGGTGAACCCGCTGGTCAACGCCATCGTCTCGCTGCGCGAGCGTACCGATATCCTGGCCGAAGCAGACAGGGCCGATGCGCATCTGGCGCGCGGCGGCGAAGCGGGATCGCTGTTCGGCCTGCCGATCGCCATCAAGGACCTGGCCTTGACCAAAGGCCTGAAGACGACTTTCGGCTCGCCGATCTTCGCCGATTTCGTTCCTGATGAGGACGATTTCTTCGTCGAGCGCATCCGCGCAGCCGGCGCCATCATCATCGGCAAGACCAATGTTCCCGAATTCGGCCTGGGCTCCAACACCTACAATCCAGTCTTCGGCCCGACGCTGAACGCCTTCGATCCCGCGCTTACCGCCGGCGGCTCGAGCGGCGGCGCGGCTGTGGCCCTGGCGCTCGACATGGTGCCTATCGCAGATGGCAGCGATTTCGGCGGCTCGTTGCGCAACCCGGCCGCCTACAACAACGTCTACGGCTTTCGCCCGTCGCAGGGACTCGTCCCCGCCGGGCCGATGTTCGATGTTTTCCATGCCCAGATGGGCGTCGAAGGCCCGATGGGCCGGAACGTAGGCGATATAGCCCTGCTGCTGGACGAACAGGCCGGCTACCATCCGCATGCGCCGCTGTCGCACGACAAGCAAGGCCAATTCCTCGAAGGCCTTCGCGCGAAGGCGGCCGGCGGCCGCGTCGCCTGGCTGGGTGATCTCGGCGGCCACCTGCCGATGGAGCAGGGAGTGCTCGACCTGTGCGAGGCCGCCCTCGACCGTTTCGCGGACGCGTCATTCACAAGCGAAGCGCTGGTGCCGGAGTTCGACTTCGAGGCGCTGTGGCAAGCCTTCGTAATGCTGCGCCAGGCAAGCAGCGGCTGCGGGCTGAAGGCGCATTACGACGATCCGGCGAAGCGCGGGCTGCTGAAGCCGGAGGCCGTATGGGAAGTCGAACATGCGATGCGCCTCACGGCGCCGCAGGTCCATGCGGCGAGCGTGCGGCGCTCCTCGTGGCATCGGACGCTGCTGTCGCTTTTCGAGCGCTTCGACCTGATCGCCCTGCCGAGCGCGCAGATCTTTCCGTTTGACGTCTCGACCCACTGGCCGCGCGAGGTCGCCGGCCGGACCATGGACAGCTACCATCGCTGGATGCAGGTCTCGGCTTTCGCCACGCTAGGCGGCTGTCCAGCGCTCAATGTGCCGGCCGGCTTCGACGCAAAAGGTCGGCCGATGGGCATGCAACTGATCGGCCGTCCGCGCGGCGACCTCGACGTGCTGAGGGCCGGCGCCGCCTATGAGGCGACGCTGCCCTGGCCCGCGGGAGCGGATTGAACTTTACGCCGCCGCTGCCGGAGTGGCCTTGGCGAAGTCGCCGACCTCGCCGTCGGCGACACCGAGCCACACGTCACGTCCGATGATCAATGTCGCCGTGTTGCGGCCCGTTCCGCAGATGATCTCATCCAGTCCAAGCACTGCGCGGTCGATCAGCACACGAGCGCTACCGATGGGCAGGGGCACGATGCCTCCCTGTTCCATGTCCAGTTCCTTGCGCACACGCTCCGCATCGGCGAGCCACAGATCGGCCCTTCGCAATCCGAGCGCATCGGCGATCTTCTTGTAATCGGCCCGATCCGCCGCCCGCAACGCGACGATGGCGAAGCCGCCCGGCCGTGCGAAAGTCAGGCCCTTGACCATCTTTTCCGGATCCAGCGACAGGATCGTCCTGGC
>JBFLWR010000456.1:0-37865 GCA_040755925.1 Pseudomonadota bacterium | reverse complement strand
CGCAGCGCCAGGATATTGAACATGGTCGAGCCGAACAGGAACAGGCCGCGCAGGATATGCGCCGGCAGGTTCTTGGCGCGGAAACGCGACGGCTCGCGCCAGCCGCGCAGGAAGACCCCGACAAGCAGGACATGCACTGTGAAGCGGGTCCAGGCAACGATCAGCGCCGAGACGCCGGCAAGGACCAGGTATTTGCTGGAGGTGTCGAGGAAGGTGAAGCAGACATAGACGCAAAGCATCAACAGCATCGCCGCCGGCGGCGTTGCGCTTTCGTCCTGGGTTCGGGAAACGGTCAAGTTCAGGCCGGGGGATAGGGTAGACGCCCCCTTCTGCGTTAATAGAAGCTCGCGGGCAAGCCAATTGTCGGCCTTGGCCGGACCAAAAGCAGCCGCTGCAACAACGGTCCACCCTCATGCGTGCATGCGGGCGCCCTTGGTGATCTTGTCGACCAGCTTCTTTTCAGTGCGCAACGCGATGCCGACGACCTTGGCGTCCTCCGGCGCGAATTCGGCGAAGACGGCGCGGTTGGCGACGTCATGGCCGGTCGCGAACATCTCCTCGACATAGAGCGAGGTGGTCACGCCGCGCTCCAATGCCCGGCGCTGGATGGCGCCCAGCGTCTGTCCGTCGGCGGCCAGCACGATGACGGGCTGGATCGACAGCGGATTGTAGAGATTGCCGGCGCGGTCGCGATAGGGTTCGCCAATGATCCCTGGAGACTGCGCGACGATGCCGCTGGTCAGGAAAGCGGTGACGTTGAGTTTCTGCCAGACGGCAAGGTCTTCCCTCAGCACGATTGCAAATTTCGATTCGAAGACCAAAATTGTTTCTCCGGCGAATGGTCCCATGACGGGCATGGATGAAGCGATGGCGCAGGGTCTAGGCGGTGAGGCGCGGGAAGGTCTTGAACGTTCGTGCGCGGATGACGACCGGATCGTTTCGGCGCCGGGCGGCGCGGGCATCGAGCGGATCGAGGCGCGCTTCCACGGCAACGCCTTCGAACCGCACCGCCATGACACCTACGGTATCGGCGTCACGCTGCATGGCGTACAGCGCTTCCACTATCGCGGCGCCGTGCAGCACAGCCTGCCAGGCCAGGTGCTCGTCCTGCACCCTGACGAGCTGCATGATGGCGGCGCCGGCACCGAGGACGGTCTTCGCTACCGGATCCTCTATCTGGAGCCGTCGCTGCTGCTCGACTGTCTTGGCGGCGCACCGTTGCCCTTCGTCCGCGATGCCGTGGTGAACGACCCCGACTTGCAAGGCACGCTGCTTTCGGCGCTGGCGCCTTTGGACGAAGCCCTGGACGAGCTCTTCGTCGCGGATTTCATTGCGCAGCTGGCGCGGCATCTCGGGCGCCACGGCGGTCAGCCGGCAAAGCCAATGGGCAAGACGGCATGGCGCGCCGCCGCGCTCGCGCGAAATTATCTCGAGGAGAATGCCGAGCGCCCGGTGCGGTCGGAGGAACTGGAAGCCGTCACAGGCCTCGACCGCTATGCGCTGTCACGCCATTTCCGCGCGACCTATTCGACCAGCCCGCATCGCTTTCTGCTGATGCGCCGGCTGCAGCGGGCCCGGCGGCTGATCGAGGCCGGAGAGCCGCTCGCCGAAATCGCCGTCGCCGCCGGCTTCAGCGACCAGAGCCATTTCAACCGGCATTTCAAGAAGGCATTCGGGCTGACGCCGGGACGCTGGGCCGCGCTGGTGGGTGGAACGGCGGGGGCTTAGTGAGGAGGTGTGGGGCGACGACGCTTACGCGTGTCGCGGTTATCTGCGCCTTGCCTCACGCGACGACGCTGCGCGTCGCGCTTGGCGGAATTACCAACGCCTCGCGGTTACGCGACGACGCTGCGCGTCGCGCTTAATCATCCAGCTCGGCGTCGTCGTCGATCAGGACAATATCCTCGTTGGAGAGGTTTGCCTCGACGCGGGCCAGCAGCTTGAACAGCGCCTTCTGGTCCTTCTTGTCGAGGCCTTTCAACGCCTGCTTCTCGGTCTTCTTGACCGATTTTTCGATGGCCTTGATGGTCTCGCGGCCGGATTCGGTGAGGAAGATGTGGGCCTGGCGGGCATCGGCGGAGGAGGCGCGCTTTTCCAGGAAACCCTGCGCCTGCAGCCGGTTGATGGTCTTGGTGATGGTCGGCGGGCGAACGCCCAGGCGGCCGGCGAGATTGCCGGGGGTCTGGCCGTCCTCGCGATCGAGCGCCAGCATGATCTGATCCTGGCCAGCATAGAAGCCGTGCGCCAGGAGGCGCGCCGCGAGCGCGGTCCGCGCCAACCGCGCCGCCGAATGCAGCCGGCTCATGGTTGCTGTCTTGTCCGCCTTGGCCATAGTCATTCCCTCTTCGGCCGAACCGGTGCGTACAGCATAGAGCCTGTCCGGCGGTTGGCAAATGACGATCTTTAAGAGTCCGGCTTGCAGAACAGCTTTGCCGGCAAGCATTGCGGTCCGCGGAGGTGATGCCAGATGTTTATTTCAGTTAGATGACAAACGACTTTTGCGACCGGCCAGATTTGTAGCGCCCCGACGCCCGCTTTGTCGAACGGCCCGGCCGGCCCGTCTTCCGTCTCATCCCCGCAGCACCGAATCCGCCTCCGGCAAACGTCTGGCGGGGCTGTCGCCTGGCCCATCGGTTTGGCGCGTGCAAAAGCCGGTCGCACATCCTATATGAGGCCGGACAATCCAAGATTTTCGAGGCAAGCCATGAGCGATGCACAGACGCAGATCCCGGTAACCGTTCTCACCGGCTATCTCGGCGCGGGCAAGACGACCCTGCTCAACCGCATCCTGTCCGAGAACCACGGCAAGCGTTATGCGGTGATCGTCAACGAGTTCGGCGAGATCGGCATCGACAACGACCTGATCGTCGAATCGGACGAAGAAATCTATGAGATGAACAATGGCTGCGTGTGCTGCACGGTGCGCGGCGACCTGATTCGGGTCGTCGAGGGCCTGATGCGTCGCCCCGGCCGCTTCGACGCCATCGTCGTCGAGACCACGGGTCTGGCGGATCCGGTGCCGGTGGCGCAGACCTTCTTCATGGACGACGACGTGCGCACCAAGACCAAGCTCGACGCGGTGGTTGCGCTGGTCGACGCCAAGCACCTGCCGCTGCGCCTGAAGGATTCCAAGGAAGCCGAGGACCAGATCGCGTTCGCCGACGTGGTGGTGCTGAACAAGACCGATCTGGTCACTCCCGAAGAGTTGGAAAAGGTCGAAGCGACGATCCGCGCCATCAATCCGGCGGCCAGGATCCACCGCACCCAGCGTTCCGGCGTGCCGCTTGGCGAAGTGCTCGACCGCGGCGCCTTCGACCTGTCCCGCGCGCTGGAGAACGATCCGCATTTCCTCGACGCGCATGATCACGACCACGACCATGAATGCGGTCCGGACTGCGATCATGACCATCACCATCATCATCACGATGGCCACGACCATCATCATCACGACCATCCTTCCGACATTCACGACGTGACGGTTAAGTCGGTGTCGCTGCGCGGCGGCGAGATGGACCCGAAGAAGTTCTTCCCCTGGATCGAGAAGGTGACCCAGATGGAAGGGCCGAACATCCTGCGGCTCAAGGGCATCATCGCGCTCAAGGGCGACGACGACCGCTATGTCCTGCAGGGCGTGCACATGATCCTCGAGGGCGACCACCAGCGCGCCTGGAAGGACGGCGAGAAGCATGAGAGCCGGCTGGTCTTCATCGGCCGCGACCTCGACGCCGAACGGCTCAGGAAGAGTTTCGAAGCCTGCCAGGCGGCTTGATTTCCAGATTTTCAGGCGTTAGCGCTGCCTATCCTTTCCTTCTCCCCTAGGGGAGAAGGGGCCTCGCGAAGCGAGACGGCAGCGCCACACCTGGCCACGCCGGCTTCGTGGGGAGAAATCTCGAATGGACCAGTCCCCATGCCCACTGTCGCCCCGCTTGATCTCGAAGGCCATTGCGTCGCCGCCGTCTTCCTTGACGACGTGCCGCATTTCGCCCTGGCCGACGGCGCGGTGCACCGGCTCGACAACGGACACAAGACCGTTCAGGCCAATGACGGGCTGCTCAGCGCCTTCCATGACGCCGCCAACGACCGGCTGATCACCGGCGGCGAGGACGGCAAGGTGTTTGCCGTAAAGGCCGGCGGTGACGTGGCGGAACTCGCCAGCGCCGGCAGGAAGTGGATCACCAGCGTCGCCGCCGGGCCGCAGGGCGCGATCGCCTATGGCTCGGGCAAGAACGCCTTCGTGCGTTTCGCCGACGGCAAGACCAGGGAATTCACCCACCCACGCTCGGTCGAAGGCCTGGCCTTCTCCCCCAAGGGCATGCGGTTCGGCGTTGCCCGCTACAATGGCGCGACGCTGCATTTCCCGGCGGCTGAGGGCAAACCGGTCGAGCTCGAATGGGCCGGCGCCCATACCGGCATCACGTTTTCCCCGGACGGCGCTTTCCTCGTCACCACGATGCAGGAGAACGCGCTGCATGGCTGGAAGCTCGCCGACGGCAAGCACATGCGCATGAGCGGCTATCCCGGCAAAGTGAAGAGCCTGTCCTGGAGCGCCAAGGGAAAATGGCTGGCAAGCTCCGGCGCGCCGGCCGCGATCGTCTGGCCGTTTTCAGCCAAGGACGGCCCCATGGGCAAGGCGCCGCTGGAACTCGGCACGCGCGGCAACACGATGGTGACCTGCGTCGCCTGCCACCCGAGCCAGGATGTCGCTGCGATCGGTTATGAGGACGGCATGGTGATCGCCGCGCGTTTCGCCGACGCCAAGGAGGTGCTGCTGCGCCGCCCAGGCAAGGGCGCCATCACCTCGATGATGTGGGACAAGGAAGAACGCCGTGTCGTGTTCGGCAGCGCTGCCTGCGACTGCGGCGTGATCGACATCACCGGTTAAGGCAGTACGGGCGTAGGGAACGAGGCACCCTATTCCCCTTGCCTGAGCCAACGCCCGCCCCCGTCGCGGCCAATTGCGGTTTTGAAAAGCCCTAGGCAGAGTGCCGCGCCAAACCGGAGGGGCTTTCATGCAGGCATCGGATTCCAGGATTTCCATCGGCGGCATCGCTGCCGCCCGCATCGCGGAACTGCGCGAGGCGGAAGCGGCGGTGTTTCGAAAAGCCCGGCCGAAATCCGAAGCCAGGCTTGGCAACGGCATGGCCGGGTTCCTGAACGGCGTGCCGATGCACTGGATGACCGACTGGCCGACGCCGTTTCCGATCCTGGTCGACGGCGCGAAAGGCGCGACCATAACCGATGTCGACGGCAATAAGCTCGACGATTTCTGCCTCGGCGACACCGGCTCCATGCTCGGCCACTCGCCGCCAGCCGTCGCCCGCGCCATCCGCCGGCAGGCCGGGCGCGGCCTCACCTACATGCTGCCCAGCGAGGACGCGATTGCCATCGGTCCGCTTCTGCAGCAGCGCTTCGGCCTGCCCTACTGGCAGATCGCGACCACCGCGACCGACGCCAACCGTTTCGCGCTGCGCATCGCACGCGCGGTGACTGGCCGCGAAAAAATCCTGGTATTCAACGGCTGCTATCATGGCTCGGTCGACGAGACGATGGTGCGGCTGATCGACGGCAAGCCGGTCAACCGGCCGGGACTGGCCGGAGAGTTCCGCGATCTCACGCGCGCGACCAAGATCGTCGAGTTCAACGACCTGGCGGCGCTGGAGGCGGCGCTCGCCGACCGGGATGTCGCCTGCGTCATCACCGAACCGGTGCTGACCAATTCCTGCATGGTGCTGCCGGACCCAGGCTTCCACGATGCGCTGCGGCGGCTGACACGCGCGGCCGGCACGCTGCTCCTGATCGACGAGACGCACACCATCTCCACCGGCCCCGGCGGCTATACGAGGAAACATGATTTGGAGCCCGACCTGTTCGTGCTCGGCAAGCCTGTGGCCGGCGGCGTGCCCGCCAGCATCTGGGGCATGAGCGAGGAGATCGCCACCCGCTACGGCGCCTACAACAGGACCAAGGAACCCGGCTATTCCGGCATGGGCACGACGCTGTCGGCCAACCCGCTGCAATTCGCGGCGATGCGGGCGACGCTGGAAGAGGTCATGACCGAGAAGGCCTATATCCATATGGACCGGCTGGCGCGCCGGCTCGACGCCGGGCTGAGCGCCGTCATCAGCCGCCACAAACTGCCATGGCATGTCGCGCGCGTCGGCGCCCGCGTCGAGTTCATCTGCGCGCCGGGGCCGCTGAGGAACGGCGGCGAGGCGGAAAAGGCGCATGCGCCGGATCTCGAAGCCGCCATCCATGTCGCGCTGGTCAATCGCGGCGTGCTGATCGCGCCGTTCCACAACATGATGCTGCTGTCGCCCGTGACCACCGCGGCGCAAGTCGGCCGGCTGATCGCCGCCTTCGCCGCGGTTGCGGCAAAGCTTGCGGCGTGAGAGAAGCGGCCATGGACAATCCAAGCACCGTTGCGACTTCACCCTCGGGCTCGACGCCGGCCGAGGCGACTGCCTTTCTCGACGCGCACCCCGAGATCGAGGCCTTCGACATCGTGCTCACCGACGCCAACGGCATCGGTCGCGGCAAGATCGTGCGCCGGCACGAGCTGATGGGCATCTTCACCAGCGGACGGCACATGCCGATCTCGATCCTCGGCCTCGACATCACCGGCGAGGATGTCCACGACACCGGGCTGATCTGGGACACCGGCGACGGCGACCTCCGGGCATGGCCGATCCCAGGCACGCTGGTGCCGCTCCATGGCACCAACCCGCCGCGCGGCCAGGTGCTGATGTCGATGTACCATCTCGACGGCCAGCCGATGACATCCGACCCTCGCCTTGCCCTGGCAAGGCAGGTCGAGATCCTGGCGGCACGCGGCCTGCACCCGGCTGGCGCCTTCGAGCTGGAATTCTTCCTTTTAGCCAACGAGCGCGACGCCGACGGCAAGGTGCAGCCGGCGCGCGCCGTCCTCGACGGCCGCCGTTCTGGCAAGACCGAGGTCTACTCGGTCGACCATCTGCACGGCATGGAGCCGCTGTTTTCCGACATCTACGCCGCCGCCAAGGCGCAGGGCATTCCGGCCGAGACGGTGATTTCCGAATATGCACCCGGCCAGTACGAGCTGACGCTCAACTACCGCAAGGATGTGATGCGGGCAGCCGACGACCTGGTCATGCTGAAGCGGCTGGTGCGGGCGCAGGCGCGACGCCACGGCGTCACCGCCTGCTTCATGGCCAAGCCGATCGAGACCTATGCCGGCTCGGGCATGCATTTCCACGTCTCGCTGCAGGACGATTCCGGCAGGAACGTCTTCACCGAGGCCGCCGGCGAGACATGGTCGCCAAAGCTGCTCAACGCGCTTGGCGGCATGATCGGCACCATGGCGGAATCCATGCTGGTCTTCGCGCCGCACGCCAATTCGTGGCGGCGCTTCGTCTCGCAATCCTACGCGCCGGTGGCGCCGACCTGGGGCGTCAACAACCGGTCGGTGGCGTTGCGCGTGCCGGCCGGCGACGCGAAAAACCGACGCATCGAGCATCGTCCGTCCGGCGTCGACGCCAACCCCTATCTGGTAGCGGCAACGGTGCTGGCGGGCATCATCAAGGGACTCAACGAAGGTCTTGATCCTGGCCCGGAGACGACCGGCAACGGCTATGAGCAGGCATCGGATGCTTCGACGATGCCAGCCGACTGGCGCGCCGCGATCGAGGCGGCCAGAAACTCCGATTTCCTGAAGTCGGCGCTCGGTCCCGACCTGCACCGGACCTTCGTGGCGATCAAGCAAGCCGAATATCTGCGCGTTGCCCGCACCGTCAGCGAGTTGGATTATCATCTCTACCTGCATGAGGTATGAGTTCCCGACGATTGAGCCGCGGCGATCACATTTCGCCGCGGCCAATCAAATGTTGTAGCCATTTCGCTTCTTGGAACATACCATGAACAAATGGCTATGCTATCCCTTCGCGAAAAACTGGCGATCCTGTCCGATGCCGCCAAATACGACGCCTCCTGCGCATCGTCCGGTTCGGCGAAACGCGACTCGCTGAAGTCAGGCGGCATCGGTTCGACCGAGGGTTCCGGCATCTGCCATTCCTACGCGCCAGACGGGCGCTGCATCTCGCTGCTGAAAATCCTGCTCACCAATTTCTGCATCTACGATTGCAGCTATTGCATCAACCGCTCGTCCTCGAATGTGCGGCGCGCCCGCTTCAGCGTTGACGACGTGGTGAAGCTGACGATGGATTTCTATCGCCGCAACTATATCGAAGGGCTGTTCCTGTCCTCCGGGGTCATCCGTTCGCCAGATGAGACGATGGGCGAGATGGTCGAGGTAGCGCGCCGGCTCAGGATCGAGGAAAAGTTCGGCGGCTATATTCACCTGAAAACCATACCCGAAGCGTCGGCCGAACTGGTCGAGACGGCCGGCCTCTATGCCGATCGGCTGTCGATCAATGTCGAACTGCCGACCGACGAAAGCGTGAAGATGCTCGCCCCGGAAAAGAAGCCGGAAACGATTCGGCTTTCCATGGCGAAGCTGCGCCGCAAGATGGAAGAGAAAACCGAACCGACATTGCAAAGCCGGAAGCGCGAACGCTTCGCGCCGGCTGGCCAGTCGACGCAGATGATCGTCGGCGCCGACCGGACTTCCGACGACGGCATTCTGCGCACCAGCGCTCGGCTCTATGGCAGCTATCATCTGCGCCGCGTCTACTATTCCGCCTTCAGCCCGATTCCCGATTCATCCTCGACACTGCCGCTGCGGAAGCCACCGCTGATGCGCGAGCATCGCCTCTATCAGGCGGACTGGCTGATGCGTTTCTACGGTTTTTCGCAGCCCGAGATCCTGGCCGGCAGCAATGACGGGATGTTGGACCTGGCCATGGACCCAAAGCTTGCCTGGGCGCTGCGAAACCGCGGCTGGTTCCCGGTCGACATCAATCGCGCCGAACGGGAGGCGCTGCTGCGCGTGCCGGGGCTGGGCACCAAGGTGATCGACAAGATTCTGGAAACGCGGCGCTATCGCCGGCTGCGGCTGGAGGACGTTGGACGGCTCTGCCACTCGGTCGCCAAGATACGGCCCTTCATTGTCGCGGAAGGCTGGTCTCCCGGCGCGCTGACCGACAAGGCCGGCTTGCGTGAAACCGTCACCCGTTCCTGCGAGCAGCTTTCGCTGTTTTGACCCATGGCAAGAACCCAGCTCGACTTAGCAACTCACCTCGTCCGCCTTGAAAGCGAGACCGACTTTGCCGGTTGGCGCGATGCCGCGCGGCGGTTGGCGACAAACGACATCCCGCCCGAGGGTATTGCATGGCAGGTTGATCCAGGCGTGGATCAAGGCGGCAGCGGTTTCCCGGCTTGTCCGCCCGGTGTACGGCTGGCGGTGCCGCGAGAGTTCGTCGAGCGCGCCGAGACCGTCATCTGCCATTGCGACCCGGAGCGCTTCAGCTTCCTCTATCAGTTGCTCTGGCGATTTCGATCCGAGCCGAAGCTGCTCTCCATCGCCTCCGATCCGGATATCCGGCGGCTGGAGGCCATGGAGAAGGCGGTGGGGCGCGACATCCACAAGATGCAGGCCTTCGTGCGCTTCCGAAAGATCGGCGAGGGAGCGGAGGAGCGCTACGTCGCCTGGTTCGAGCCCGAGCATTTCATCGTCGAGCGCAATGCCGATTTCTTCATGCGGCGTTTCACGGGGATGCGCTGGACGATCCTGACGCCGCATGCCTCGGCAGACTGGGACGGCGAGCGGCTGGCGATCGGCCCGGGCGCCGGTAAGCGCGATGCGCCGACAGAGGACGATACCGAGGCGCTGTGGCGGACCTATTTCGAAAACATCTTCAATCCGGCGCGCCTCAAGGTGAAGGCCATGCAGAAGGAGATGCCGAAGAAGTACTGGCGGAACCTTCCGGAGGCCTCGCTCATTCCAGATCTGATTGCAGGAGCGGACAGAGCCACTTCAGCCATGATCGCCCGTATGCCAACCACGCCGGCGCCGCACCATGCCAAGGTGCAGGCCAAGCACTGGCCGACGCCTGATTCAACCACTTCGGCAGAAGCAGAAATGGCGAGCATTCCGGAGTTGCGCGAGGCGGCGAAGGGCTGCCATCGGTGCCCGCTCTGGCACGACGCGACGCAAACCGTGTTCGGTGAAGGACCCGAGAATGCCGACGTGATCTTTGTTGGCGAGCAGCCCGGCGACCAGGAGGATCTCGCTGGAAAACCGTTTGTCGGTCCGGCAGGCAGGGTCTTCGACGGCATCCTCGATGAGGCCGAGATCGATCGGCGAAAAGTGTACGTAACCAATGCGGTGAAGCACTTCAAATTCGAACCGCGCGGCAAGCGACGCATCCACTCCAAGCCCAATGCCGGCGAAATCCAGACCTGCCGCTGGTGGCTGGACAAGGAACTGGACCTCATCAAGCCGAGGCTCGTGGTGGCGCTTGGCGCGACGGCGGCGCAATCGCTGCTCGGCAAGGCGGTGCCCATCACCAGGATGCGCGGCGACGTGGTCGAGCGCGAGGACGGGCTGCGGGTGTTTCTCACCATCCATCCGTCCTTCATCCTGCGCATTCGCGAGCAGGAGGAGAAGGAAGCCGAGCGCGAGCGGTTTTTGCAGGATATGCGGAAGGTGAAGCAGCTGATGGCTGCTTGAGGCCGCGCTCTACCTAATCAGGATCGCCCTCAGATCATTCACGTTCGTGCCGGTCGGGCCGGGCACGAACAGATCATCCACCGAGTTGAACGCCGTCCAGGCGTTGTTGCCGGCAAGCATAGCCTTGGCGTCGGTGCCTACGGAACGCATGCGCGACACGGTCGAGCCGTCGGCGAAGGCGCCGGCATTGTTCTCGGACCCGTCGATGCCGTCGGTATCTGCGGCCAGAGCATGGATGCCGTTCATGCCATCGATGCCGATGGCGAAAGCGAGCAGGAATTCGGAATTGCGGCCGCCCTTGCCTTTGGCCCTGAGCGTCACCGTCGTCTCGCCGCCGGACAGGATCAGCACCGGCTTGGCGAACGGCCGATTGCGCCCAGCTACTTCGCGGGCGATCGCGGCATGGACGCCGCCGACCTCGCGGGCCTCGCCCTCGATCGAATCCGACAGGATGACGGCCTCGATGCCATGGCGCTTTGCTTCGGCGGCCGCTGCTTCCAGTGAAACGCCGGCAGAGGCGGTCAGGTGCACTTCGTTGCCGGCAAAACGCGGGTCGTCGGGGCGCGGCGCATCGGCTGCTAATGACTGGATGTGCGCCATCACCGAGGCCGGCAGCTTCATGTTGTAGGCGGCGATCGACGCCAGCGCGTCCTCGCGGCTGCCGGTGTCCGGCACGGTCGGGCCCGAGGCCACCAGCGCCGGATTGTCGCCCGGAATGTCGGAGACGACAAGCGAGACCACCCGGGCGGGATAGGCCGCCGCAGCCAGCCGGCCGCCCTTGATGGTAGACACGTGCTTGCGAATGGTGTTCATCGCTGCGATCGGCGCGCCGGAGGCCAGCAGCGCCTCGTTGACGGCAATCTCGTCGGCGAGCGTCAGGCCGGGCGCGGGTGACGGCAGCAATGCCGAGCCCCCGCCGGAGATCAGCGCCACGACCAGATCGTCGGCGGTCAGGCCTCGTACCTTCTCCAGCAGGCGGCGCGAGGCCTCGAGGCCCGCGGCGTCGGGCACAGGATGCGCCGCCTCGATGATCTCGATGCGTTCGCATTTGGCGCCATAGCCGTAGCGGGTGACGACAAGTCCGTCGATCGGACCATCCCAGACCTTCTCGAAGGCTGCCGCCATTTGCGCCGAGCCCTTGCCGGCGCCGATGACGATGGTGCGGCCCTTCGGCCTGGCCGGCAAATGGTCGCGGATCGTCTTTTCCGGATCGGCGGCGGCGACCGCCGCGTTGAAGATCGCGGTGAGGAAGGTTTTCGGATCGGTCATTTGTCTTCCGGCGGCAATGCCAGCCCGCTTGCGTCGATGCCAAGATGAGCGCAAAGCGCATCGACGACCACACCATGGTCCTCGCGCTCCGGCAGGCCCGAAACGGCGATGACGCCGATGACGCCCGCACCCTTCACCGTGACCGGGAAGCCGCCGCCCGCGAGTACATATTCAGAAATGTCCAGACCTTCGCCGACCTTGAAGGTGCGGTCGGGCCGCTGCTGTTCCAGCACCAGGCGGTAGGTGCTTCTCAGGTAGCGCCTGACGACGTTGATCTTGCGCCGCGCCCAGTCCGGGTTCGAGGCGTTGGAGCCCGGCATCGCGGCATAGAAAAGAGGACGGTCGAAGGTCCTGATGTCGACGATGATCGGCAGGTTTTCCTTCAGCGCCCGATCCCTGATCGCCGAACCGATCCCGAAGGCCACAGCCTCATCGAACGCCGGGAAGACCAGCGTGGCTTCCTGTTTCTTGATCAGAGCGATGTCGTCGGCGGCAGCCATGTCGTTCCCCTGTCAATGTCGCGGCACGCTTTGGCCGATGGCTGACCCGGGGTCAAGCGAAGAGCGCATTCGCTACGCAACTATCGTGCTCTTCGCCGGCCGGCCCGCCACATAGACTTCGCGCACGGCGCGGTCGTCGCCCAGCGTCTGCAACAGGAAGAGCTCTTCCGCGAGCGTTTCCACCGTCTCCATCCTCAGCCGCATTCCCGGCGTGGCACGCGCATCGAGCACGACGATGTCGGCGTCGGTGCCCTCATCGAGCGTGCCGACCTTGTCGACGACCGACAAAGCTTCCGCATTGCCTCGGGTGAGTTGCCAATAGGACTGGAACGGGTTGAGCTTCTCGCCGTTCAGCGCGATCACCTTGTAGCCTTCGTCCATGGTGCGCAGCATCGAATAGTTGGTGCCGCCGCCGACATCGGTCGCGGCGGCGATCCTCAGCGGATTCTCGCGGCGGCGGTAGCGCTGGTAATCGAACAGGCCCGAGCCGAGGAAGAGATTTGAGGTCGGGCAGAACACCGCGACAGAGCCCGATTGCGACAGCGCATCCGCCTCGCGCGTCGACAAATGGATGCAGTGGCCAAACAGGCTCTTTTTTCCAAGCAGACCGTAATGCTCGTAGACGTCGGTGTAATCACGCGACCAGCGGTAGAGCTCCTGGGTAAAGGCGATCTCGGCGTGGTTCTCCGACAGGTGCGTCTGCATGTGGAGATCGGGAAATTCGCGGCACAGCGCGCCAGCCATCTCCATCTGCTCGGGCGAAGAGGTGATCGCGAAGCGCGGCGTGATGGCATAGAGCTGGCGCCCCTTCCCATGCCATTCTCCGATCAGCGCCCTGGTGTCGTCATAGCCGGTCTGCGGAGTATCCAGCACGCCGTCCGGCGCGTTGCGGTCCATCATCACCTTGCCGGCGATGTTGAGCATGTTTCGCTCATGCGACTCGGCGAAAAAGGCCTCGGCCGAGGACTTGTGCACCGAGCAATAGGCGACGACCGTCGTCGTGCCGTGGCGCAGCATTTCGTCCAGGAACAGCCTGGCGATGCGGCGGCCATGCTGTGCGTTCTGGAATTTCGATTCCTCCGGAAAGGTGTATTTGTTCAGCCATTCGAGCAGTTCCGCGCCATAGGAGGCGATGATCTGCATCTGCGGAACATGGACGTGCGCGTCGAGGAAGCCGGGCAGGATGAGATGCGGGCGATGGTCGATCGTCTCGACGCCGGCGCCGGCTTTCTTCGCGACCTCGGCAAAGGGGCCGGCGGCAACGATCTTGCCGCCGTCGATCAGCAACCCGCCATCCTCCTCGTAACGCCAGGCGGAATGGTCGTCTATCGCTTCGGGCCAGCGCAGGAAGGAGAGCGTGCGGCCACGCAGAAGTTTCAAGGTCATGCTTACTTTCCGGCGCCTTCGAACCAGGCCACCAGCAGCGCCCGTTCCTGGTCGGTTATGTGGCTGACGTTGGCGGGCGGCATGGCATGGGCGCGACCGGCCTGCAGGTAGATCTCGCGGGCGTGCTCGGCGATGCGCTCATCGGTGTCGAGCAGCACGCCCTTGGGCGCATGATAGATGCCTTCATAGACCGGCTCCTCGGCGTGGCACATGGAGCAGCGGCCGAGCACGGTGTCGCGCACGGCCGGGAAATGCGCCGAGGCCATGTAGACCTGGGCCGCGGTGGAAGCAGCAGAGACCTTGGGCTCCCCGGTCAGCACCTTCGGCACGGTCGACAGCCAGATGATGATCATGAACAGCACGGCGGCGCCGAGCCAGGTCCAGGTCGGATTGCCCTTCCTCGCATGGAGGGTGTTGAAATAGTGCCGGATCAAGACGCCGATGATGAACACCAGCGAGGCGATGACCCAGTTGAACTCGGTGCCGAACGCCAGCGGGTAGTGGTTCGACAGCATCAGGAACAGGACCGGCAAGGTCAGGTAGTTGTTGTGCAGCGAGCGCTGCTTGGCGATCTTGCCGTATTTCGGGTCCGGCTTGCGGCCGGCGATCAGGTCGGCGACGACGATCTTCTGGTTGGGGATGATGACCATGAAGACGTTGGCCGACATGATCGTGGCGGTGATGGCGCCGAGATGCAGGAAGGCGGCGCGGCCGGTGAACAGATGCGTCAGTCCCCAGGCGATGAACACCAGCACGCAGTAGAGCACCAGCATCAGTCCGGTGTCGCTCTTGCCGAGCGGCGAACGGCAAAGCAGATCGTAGACGATCCAGCCGACGCTGATGGTGGCGAGCGACATCAGGATGCCGACCGGCGCCGAAACGTTGAGCACGTTGGGGTCGATCAGGAACAGGTCAGCGCCGCCGTAATAGACGATGCAGAGCATGGCGAAGCCAGACATCCAGGTGGCGTAGGATTCCCATTTGAACCAGGTGAGATGCTCCGGCATTTCGGCCGGCGCCACCAGATACTTCTGGATGTGGTAGAAGCCGCCGCCATGCACCTGCCATTCCTCGCCAAAGGCGCCCGCAGGCAGGCCTGGACGCTGCCTGAGGCCAAGGTCGAGGGCGACGAAGTAGAAGGATGAGCCGATCCAGGCGATGCCGGTGATGACATGCAGCCAGCGGACGGCGAAGCTCAGCCATTCCCAGAAAATCGCGAAATCCATCATTGAAGTCGTCCCTGCCGATCGCACGACTTTACGATCTCGCGCCAAAACGAAAAGAGGCGAGGTGCGCGATGACTTTCAAAAAAAAATGGAAAATACTAGGTTCGTTTCACGCAGCCGCCTAAAGAGCCACGAAACCCCATGGCCTATCTCGACAACATCTCCGTCTTCGTCCGTGTCGTCGAGCTTGGCAATCTGTCGGCGGCCGGGCGCGACATGCGCATTTCGCCGGCGGTTGCTTCGAACCGCATCAAGGAACTGGAGAAGCATCTCGGCGTGCGGCTGTTCAATCGCACCACGAGGCAGTTGATGCCGACCGAGCACGGCACCGTGTTCTACAACGGCGCCAAGCAGGTGCTGGATGCGATCACCGACGCGGAAGCCGCCGTCGCGGCGCTTTCCGGCCAGCCGCGCGGCACGATCAAGGTGACGGCGCCGTTGGGTCTCGGCAGGCGGCTGATTGCTTCCGGCATCCCCGACTTCCACGACAAATACCCCGACATCGAGGTGCGGCTCAGGCTCTCCGACCACAATGTCGACATCATGAAGGAGGGCATCGACGTTGCCTTCCGCCTTGGCATCATCGAGGATTCCAGCCTCAGGATGCGCGGCATCATGGAATGCGAGCGCGTGCTGGTGGCGGCGCCCAAATATCTGGAGACGCGCGGCGAGCCGGCCCAGCCACAGGAGCTGATCGGCAAGAAGCATGATTGCCTGATGCTGCGCTATTCCGGCACGCGCGAGTTCGTCTGGACGCTGCAGACGCCGACCGGCGTGCAGAAACTCGAGGTGCACGGTCCCTACGACACCGACGATGGCGACGTGCTGACCGGCTGGGCGCTATCCGGTCGCGGCATCATCAACAAGCCGCGCTTCGAGGTAGAACCCTTCATCCGCGACCAGCGGCTGAAGGTGATCCTCGCCAGCACGCCACCGACCCCGGTGCAACTCGCCGCCGTCTATCCGCACAAGAAGCTGCAGGACCCGAAGGTGCGGCTGCTGCTCGACTTCATGGCTGACCGCTGCCAGCGGCTGATCAAGGATGTTCTTACCGGCAAGTAGAGACTGGCCGGCACGTGACGGCCCGCTGGCCCACTCGATCCGGTTGCCTTGCGGGAAGTCGGGCTTAGGTTGGTGGGAGCCACGCGCTTTTCGCGGACTGAACGGGCAGCACCGATGCATCTCGCCGTTTCGCTCAATATCGCATCCGTCGCAGGGCAGTCCGGCCTGACATTCGGCGAGACAGCCGGGTTCGTGCGGGAGGCGGAGGCGGCCGGTATCGATATGGTCGTCATTTCCGATGCTCCGGGAAGCGGCGAACGGTCGAGCAGCCCCTTCGAGGCGACCACCCTCGTCGCCGCGCTGGCGACGGTGACCGACAGGATCGGCCTTGTCGCGAGCGCCTCTACGCTCGCGCATCAGCCCTACAATCTTGCGCGCCGTTTCGCCTCGCTCGACATCATCAGCCATGGCCGTATCGGCTGGAACGCGACAATGGCCCAGAATCCACGCGAAGCCGCCAATTTCAGCCGGCCGGAAGGTTTTTCGGACGATGATTTTCGCCGTCGCGCGGCGGAGTATATCGACATCGTGCGCGGCCTATGGAGGGGCTGGGATGCGGACGCCTTGCTGTTCGACAAGGCCGGCGGCCGGTTCCACGATCCGGAACAGATGCATCTTCTCGACCACAGGGGTGAATTCTTCTCGGTGCGTGGACCGCTGAACGTCGCCCGCTCGCCGCAGGATGCGCCGTTGTTGGTCATGTCCGGCCTGGTGGAAGCCGATCTCGATTTCGCTGCCCGTGTCGCCGATGTCGTGGTGATCCATGATCAGCAACCGGAGGCGGCGACCGCCGATCTGAAACGGCGAGCCGCTGCCGCAGGCCGCAAGATCGAAGCCTTGAAGACGCTCGCGGCAATCGACGCCGGCCCCGTACTGGCCCACCGTATCGAAGCAGTTCGATCAGGCGGCTGCTACGGCGCCCTAATTAATTTGCCGGCTCATATATCGGCAATTAAGGATTTCTCTGATCGCATCCTGCCGGAGCTGAACCGGCTGGGCGTGCTCCATACTGCATACCGGACCGAGACCTTGCGCGAGCGCCTCGGACTTGGCGCGGGAGGCACCAAATGAGCCCGCGCCAGATGAAGCTCGGCCTGTTTTTGTGGGCGACCGGACACCACATCGCCGCCTGGCGGCACCCGGACGCGCATGTGACGGCCGGCATCGACATCGACCACTACATCCAGCTTGCCCGCACAGCCGAAGCGGCGAAGTTCGACATGGTGTTCTGCGAGGACGCCGCCGGCCTGCGCGAGGCCAATGTCAACATTGCCAGCCAGACCTCGCGTTCGATCGGCTTCGAGCCGATCAGCCTGCTTTCGGCGCTTGCCGTCCAGACCGAGCGGATCGGCCTCGTGTCGACGGCCTCGACCAGCTACAACGAACCCTATGGGCTGGCGCGGACCTTCGCCTCGCTCGACAATCTGAGCGGCGGAAGGGCCGGCTGGAACCTTGTGACCTCGGCGAGCCCGATCGAGGCGGCGAATTTCGGCGCGACAGGCTTGCGGCCGCATGCGGATCGCTATGCGCGGGCGCGCGAATTCGCCGCCGTCGTCACCAGCCTATGGCGCCGCGAGGCGGCCGGACATGATGGTCAGAGCTTTTCGGTGCACGACCAACTCGACGTGCCGCCTTCGCCACAAGGCGCGCCGGTGATGGTGCAGGCTGGCGCCTCTGACGACGGCAAGGACCTCGCCGCGCGGACCGCCGATGTCGTGTTCTCAGCGGCGCAGACCTTCAACGAGGCCAAGGCTTTCTACGACGATCTCAAAGGCCGGCTCGCGACCTACGGGCGCGAGCCGGATGATGTGAAGATCATGCCGGGCGTGGCGCCGATCGTCGCGGCGACGAAGGCCGAGGCCCAGGCAAAATACGATGCCTTGCAAGACCTTATCCCCGACGATGTCGGCGTGGCGCTGCTCTCCAGCTATCTCAGCATCTCCGATCTCTGGCGCTATCCGATCGACGGGCCGCTGCCCGAATTGCCGGAGAGCGAAGGCATGAAGAGCCGGCAGGCCCTGGTGATCGAGCAGGCGCGGCGCGACGGCCTCTCGATCCGCGAGCTCGCGCGTTACTTCGCCGGCGCGCGCGGCCATTGGCGCATCGTTGGCACGGCCGAGCAGATCGCCGACGAATTGCAGGCGCGTTTCGAAGGCGGCGCCGCCGACGGCTTCAATGTCATGCCCTCCTGGTTCCCGGGCGAGCTCGACGCCTTCGCGGCGCTGGTCGTGCCAGAACTGCAGCGGCGCGGCCTGTTCCGCAAGGACTATGAAGGTCGCACGCTGCGCGAGCACCTCGGCCTGAAGCGGCCGATCTAAAGTTCAGCCTTCATCCATCAGCCGGGCTGCTCCGGAGACCCTGATCGAGCTGCCCGGCGCCGGCGGGATTTCGGCATGGAGCCGTGAGCGCATCCCCATGTCCTCGCCCTGGACGATGTCGATCGAACCGCCGTGCGGCCAGCCGAGATCGCGCAGGTAGCCGGCAAAGGCAGCGGTGGCGGCGCCGGTCGCCGGGTCCTCATAGACGCCGCCGGACGCGAACGGGTTGCGCGTGTGAAAGAGACGCGGTGTTTCGGCGTAGGCCAGCAGGATGGTGACCAGGCCTTCGCGCCGCATGAAGGCCTGGCCCTGCTTGAGATCGTAGGCCATCGCTGCCAGCGCCTGGCGCGAGTTCAGCGCCAACAGGAGATGATCGGCGCCGCCATGGATGAGCACCGGTGGGATCGCCGGATCGAGATCGCCCGGCTGATAGCCGAAGAGCGCCAGCGCCTCGCCGACCAGCTCGGACGAGGCGGGCTGGCTGCGTGTCGGCGGCGACTGCAGCGCGGCTGCAAAATTGGGGCCGTCACGATAACCTTCGACGGTGATGTTGGCCTGGTTGAGGGTCAAGGCAAACACGCCGTCGCCGAACTGCCTGACCATTGCCGCGCCCAGCGCGATCGTGGCATGGCCGCAAAAGGGCACTTCCGATTCCGGCGAGAAGTAGCGGACCCGCCAGCCGTCGCCAGCGGGCGCGGCAAAGGCAGTCTCCGAAAAACCGACCTCGGCGGCGACGCGCTGCATTTCGGCGGCTTCGGGAAGGACCTCGCCAATCACCACCCCGGCCGGGTTGCCGCCGATCCTGCCATCGGAAAATGCCGCTATCCGTAGAACGTCCATCGTGCTCGCCTCGTGTTGATCAGGCGCGCAGAAAACACGCTCCCGGCCGGTTTGGGAAACGAAGAAAGCGACGAGCAGCTGTGAGCGCCACTCATACCTGCGGTTGTCTGCGATCAAGCGATGCGGAACGAAACCCGCGCCCTGCCGTTCTGGCATTGGCGGCCGCGCAAGGCCGCTCCCTCAGTCCTCAAGCTTTCACCAAGCGTCGCAGCGCGACAGGAGCCTATCATGGACGCCATCGTCACCAAGAACGACCTCAAATCCGACGCCAAGAAGGAATCGATCGATCTTCTCAACGCCAGGCTTGCCGACGCCATCGACCTGGCGCTGATCACCAAGCAGGCGCATTGGAACGTCAAGGGACCGCAGTTCATCGCCATCCATGAGATGCTCGACGAGTTTCGCGAGGAGATCGACGGCCATGTCGACATCGTCGCCGAGCGCGCCGTGCAGCTCGGCGGCACCGCGCATGGCACCTCGCAGGAAGTGTCGAAGGCGACCAAGCTGAAGCCCTATCCGACCGACATCCACAAGACCAAGGACCACCTTGCGGCGCTGATCGACCGCTATGCCGCGGCCGCAAAGCTGACCCGCGAGGCGATTGACGAGGCGGCTGATGCGGGCGACGCCGACACCGCGGACATCTTCACCGCCTATTCGCGCTCGCTGGACAAATTGCTGTGGTTCTTGGAAGCGCATACGCAGGAGAAGGAATAGAGGCTCCGTTTCTCCGTCACGAACTCGGCCGGCTTACGTCAAGCCGGCCATCGCTTTTTCGGGAGCGTTCGAAGCCGACGCCTGGGCCGAATGCGACACCAGCGCCGTCATGATCTCGGCGGCGGCGAGCGCGGCGATAACCGGGGGACGCTTGTCCTTCACAGCATTGCCGCCAATCGGCGATACGAGGCGCTCGAACTGGGCTTCGCCGCCTTCGCCCGATTTCAGGAACCAGTTCCGGAAGGTCGCCTTCTTGGTCTTCGAGCCGATCATGCCGACATAGGCGGTGTCGTCGCGCTTCAATGCTTCGGCGACGATCAGGAAATCCAGCGCATGGTCGTGGGTGAGGATGGCGAAGGCCGATCCCGCTGGCGCTTCGCGCACCACGGCTTCCGGCATCGGCGTCAACATCGTCTCGACCGTTTCGGGCATGCCTTCCAGCGCGTCGGCGCGTGTCTCGACGACGACAAGATGGATCGGCAGAAGCGCCAGCGACGCCGCCAGCGCCTGGCCGACATGACCACCGCCGAACATATAGATGTGGGGAAGATGCGCTTCCTCGGCTTCGGCCTTGGCGATTAGTTCGTTTCCGAGCGTCGCGTCGACCAGACGGATCAGCACCTCGACCCGGCCCCCGCAGCACTGGCCGATTTCGGGGCCCAGCGGAACGTCCATCGTGGCGCAGACTTCGTCGACCTCGATGCGGGCTTCTTTGCCCTCCCCCTTGTGGGGACGGTCGGACGACGTCGTCCTGGGAGTTCCCTCGAGCGCCGCCGCGCCTTCCAGACCGGCTTTGCCGGTCGACCTTCCCCGCGAACGGGGAGATGGAGAGCGCAGCAGCTGCCGCGCCTTGTCGATCGCCATGTATTCAAGCTGGCCGCCGCCGATGGTGCCCAAGATCATTGACGAGGAGACGAGCATGAAGGCGCCGGCCTCGCGCGGCGTCGAACCCTTCGTCGCCGCGACCTCGACCAAGGCGACCCGGCCGGCCTGGCTGAGAAACTCCCTCAGACTTTGCACTTTCGAGTTCATCGTCTGCATTCCTGATACCGAAACATAGGTTTTTTCGGCCCGAATTGCACGTTTTGCCGGATTCAAGCCCGATCTGCAGCTTCCCGCTTCAGCCTTTCGATCGCCATCAGCACCCGTTCCGGCGTCGCCGGGGCATCGAGGCGCGGGCAGATCTTGTTGTCGGCGACACTGGCGATCGCATCCGACAGCGCATGCAGCACCGACATGCCATGCGGCAGCGGCGGCTCGCCCACGGCCTTGGAACGGTGGATGGTCGGTTCATAGGCCGACGACCAGTCGGTTAGCTTGACGTTGAAGACTTTTGGACGGTCGGAAGCGAGCGGAATCTTGTAGGTCGACGGCGCATGCGTGCGCAGCCGCCCGCTATTGTCCCACCACAGTTCCTCCGTCGTCAGCCAGCCCATGCCCTGGATGAAGCCGCCCTCGATCTGTCCGAGATCGATCGCCCGGTTCAGCGAGCGGCCGGCGTCGTGCAGGATATCGGTGCGCTCGACGACATACTCGCCGGTGAGCGTGTCGACCGAGACTTCCGAGCACGCCGCCCCGTAAGCGTAATAGTAGAAGGCGTGGCCGCGGCCCTTGCTGCGGTCCCAGTGGATCTTCGGCGTCTTGTAGAAGCCGGCCGCCGAGAGCTGGACACGGTTGATATAGGCCTGCTTGACCAGATCGTTGAAGGAAACCTCCTGGTTGCCGACGCGCACCCGGTTGGGCAGGAACACCACCTGATCGTGCGGCACCTGGTACTTGTCGGCGGCGAAATCGGTCAGCCGCTTGCGGATCTGACGGGCCGCGTCCTGCGCCGCCATGCCGTTGAGGTCGGCGCCAGAGGACGCCGCCGTCGGCGAGGTGTTCGGCACCTTGGCGGTGGTGGTCGCGGTGATCTTGACCCGGTCGAGGTCGATCTGGAACTCCTCGGCGACCACCTGCGCCACCTTGAGGTGCAGGCCCTGCCCCATCTCGGTGCCGCCATGGTTCATGTGCACCGAGCCGTCGGCATAGACATGCACCAGCGCGCCGGCCTGGTTGGCCTCCGTCTTGGTGAAGGAAATGCCGAACTTGACCGGCGTCATCGCCAGCCCGCGCTTGATGAAGCGGCTGTTGGCGTTGAACGCGCTGATCTCGCGCCGGCGCCGGGCATAATTCGCGCTTTCCTCCAGCTCGGCGACGATGCGCTGGATGATGCAGTCCTCGACCTTCTGGTGGTAAGGCGTGACGTTGCGCTCGCCGATGGCGTCCATCGGGTCGTAGAAATTCAACTTGCGGATTTCGAGCGAATCCTTGCCGACGGCGAAGGCCACTTCGTCGATGACGCGCTCGGCGCCGACCATGCCTTGCGGGCCGCCGAAACCGCGGAAGGCGGTGTTGGAGACGGTGTTGGTGTAAAGCGGCGCCGACTTCGCATGCACCGCCGGATAGAAATAGGCGTTGTCGCAGTGGAACAGCGCGCGGTCGCCGACCGGGCCCGAAAGGTCGGCCGAGAAGCCACAGCGGAGCGCATAGGTGAAGTCGACGCCGAGGATGTTGCCCTCGTCGTCGAAGCCGACTTCATAATCGATGGCGAAATCGTGCCGCTTGCCGGTGGCGGTCATGTCCTCGTCGCGGTCGAGCCTGATCTTGACGGCTCGCTTCAGTTTCTTGGCCGCGATCGCCGCTATCGCCGCGCACTGGTTGGCCTGGGTTTCCTTGCCGCCGAAGCCGCCGCCCATGCGGCGCACTTCCACTGTCACTGCATGGCTCGGCACGCCGAGCGCATGGGCGACCAGATGCTGCGTCTCGCTCGGCCCCTGCGTCGAGCAATGGACGATCACCTCATCGTCCTCGCCCGGTATCGCCAGCGAAACTTGGCCTTCGAGGTAAAAATGGTCCTGGCCGCCGAGCCACATGCGGTTCTTGATGCGGCGGGGCGCCGCCGCGATGGCGGCCGCCGCATCGCCGCGCTTCAGGATCAGCGGCGTGGTGACCTGCTTGTCCTTGACCGGGTCGAGGTCCCAGATGTCGATCACGGCCGGAAGCTCGTCATACTCGATCTTGGCCAGGCGCGCCGCGTGACGCGCCGCTTCGCGCGTCTCGCCGATGACGGCGAAGATGGGCTGTCCGTGGAACTGCACCTTGCCTTCGGCGAGCACCGGATCGTCATGCATGTTGCTCGGCGAAACGTCGTTTTCGCCGGGCACGTCGGCATAGGTGAGCACATCGACGACACCGGGCGCCGTGCGCACCGCCGACAGGTCGACGCTCTTCAACATGGCGTGCGCGACCTTCGACAGGCCGAGGCCAACATGAAGCGTGCCCGCCGGCTCCGGCATGTCGTCGATATAGACGGCGGTGCCGCTGACATGCTTGTGCGCCGAATCGTGCCGCTGGTCGGTGGCGACGCCGCCGACGATCTTCTCTGCCTTGAGGTTGGGAGTGCTGGCGTGCTTGTTCATCAGGCCGCCTCGTTGCGCGACACCTGGAACGGCGCCCTGGTGCCGGTGGTTTCGATATAGAAGCGCAGCAGCAGGTTCTTCGCCGCCAGCGCGCGATACTCGGCCGTCGCCCGCATGTCCGTGAGTGGCGTGAAATCGTTGGCGTATTCGGCCATCGCGACCTCCACCGCCGCTTCGTTCCAGGCCTTGCCTACAAGCGCCTTTTCGACCGCGGAAGCACGCTTCGGCGTCGCCGCCATGCCACCATAGGCGATGCGGATCTCGGCCACCGTGCCATCCCCCGCCAGGGTCAGATGAAAGGCGCCGAGGGTCGCGGTGATGTCCTCGTCGCGGCGCTTGGTGACCTTGTAGACGGCAAATTTCACTTCCTTTGCCGGGACAGGCACGTGCACGGCCTCGACGAACTCGCCGGGCTGCCGGTCCTGCTTGCCATAGGCGATGAAGAAATTTTCGAGCGGGATCGTGCGACGGGCGCTGCCCTTGCGCAGCGTAAGCTCCGCGCCCAGCGCGATCAGTGGCGGCGGCGTATCGCCGATCGGCGAACCGTTGGCGATGTTGCCGCCGATCGTGCCCATATTGCGCACCTGCTCGCCACCGATCCGGTCGACCAGCGGGCCTAGAGCCGGGATGCGCTTCGAGAGAGTTTCGAAGGCTTCGGTATAAGTGACGCCGGCGCCGATGCTGATCGTTCCCTCAGCTTCCGAAATGGCGCGCAGGCCATCGAGACCACCGATGAAGACCACCGGCGAGATGTCGCGCATGTGCTTGGTGACCCACAGGCCGACATCGGTGGAGCCGGCAACGATGGTGGCGCCCGGCTCTTTTTCGAGCACGGCGGCGAAATCGTCGACATCAGCCGGCACGATCAGCCGATGCTTGCCGGCGCCAACCTCGACCCTGGCACCGTCACGCAGTGCTTCCAGCCGCGTGGTGATGTCCTTGCGTTCCACCGCCAGCGGGTCCTTCGCCGCCTTGCCATAGCTCGATATGGCGCGGGCCGCGCGCATGATCGCCTCGTAGCCCGTGCAGCGGCAGAGATTGCCCTGCAGCGCCTTCTCGATCGCCGCGTCGGAGGGGTTGGGTGTCTTCATCCACAGGCCGTAGAGCGACATGATGAAGCCCGGCGTGCAGAAGCCGCATTGCGAGCCGTGGAAATCGACCATCGCCTGCTGCACGGGGTGCAACTTGTCGCCCTCGCCGCGCAGGTGCTCGACGGTGACGACATGGGTGCCGTCGAGCGAGCCCATGAAACGGATGCAGGCGTTGACGCTTTCATAGACGAGGCCATCGGCGGACAGCTTGCCTACGAGCACGGTGCAGGCGCCGCAATCGCCCTCGGCACAGCCTTCCTTGGTGCCGCGCAGCGAGCGGTTGAGCCGCAGCCAATCGAGCAAGGTGGCGTCGGGCGCGACGTCGCTCAGCGCGATGTCGGCTCCGTTCAGGATGAAGCGGATCTCGTTGCGGGTCTTGATTCCTGCCATGTCTCAGCTCCCCCGATAGGTCGAGTAGCCATAGGGCGAGATCAGCAGCGGCACATGGTAGTGGCGCTCTTCCGCCATGCCGAAGCGGATCGGCACGATGTCGAGGAAGGCGGGCCGAGGCAGGTCGATCCCCTGCCCGCGCAGATAGTCGCCGGCGGCGAAGACCAGTTCGTATTCGCCGGTGCGGAAATCGGCGCCGGCGAGCAGCGGCGCGTCGCAACGGCCGTCATCGTTGGTGGCCACGGTCTTGAGATGCGTGCGGCTGTGGCGCTCGACACGGAACAGCTCGATCGAGAGCCCCTTTGCCGGCCGGCCGGTCGCGGTGTCCAGCACATGGGTCGTCAGGCGCCCGCCATCGGCTTTAGACGTTTCTGCCACTGGCCGCCTCCCATCTCGGTACAGTCGAACGTTTTCAGGTCAATTGTGCGCCAATTAAAGGCCATGCATAAGTCCCGGTCGAGCGGAGTGCGGCAAAAAGCACTTTCAAAAATTTTGAGGGGAATGCGAGGGCACTCCTTTAGATATCCTCACTTCACCAATCGGGCAGGAGCGACAATGCGTTACGAACGGGACATGCGCGGTTACGGGGCAAATCCGCCGGACCCGAAATGGCCCGGGGGCGCGTATGTCGCGGTTCAGTTCGTCGTCAACTACGAGGAAGGCGGCGAGAACTGCGTCCTCCATGGCGACAAGGCTTCCGAAGCTTTCCTGTCCGAAATCGTCGGCGCCGCCCCCTGGCTCGGCCAGCGCCACTGGAACATGGAATCCATCTACGAATACGGCGCCCGGGCCGGTTTCTGGCGGCTCCACCGGCTGTTTACCGAAGCCCAGGTGCCGGTGACTTGCTACGGCGTCGCCACGGCACTGGCGCGCTCGCCCGACCAGGTCGTGGCGATGCAAGAGGCAGGCTGGGAAATCGCCTCGCACGGCCTGAAATGGATCGACTATCGCGATCATGCGGCCGAGGACGAGCGGCGCGACCTCGATGAGGCGATCCGGCTGCACTACGAAGTGACGGGCGCCCGGCCGACCGGCTGGTATACCGGCCGCACCTCGGTGAACACGGTGCGGCTGGTCGCCGAGGAGGGCGGTTTCGACTATGTTTCGGACACCTATGACGACGAGCTGCCATACTGGTTCGACCGCGAAGGCGTAGAGAAGCCGCAGCTCGTCATCCCCTACACGCTCGACGCCAACGACATGCGTTTTGCCACCCCGCAAGGCTTCAACTCAGGCGACCAGTTCTTCGCCTATCTGAAGGACAGCTTCGACACGCTCTACGCCGAGGGCAAGGCGGGCCGGCCGCGCATGATGAATATCGGCCTGCACTGCCGACTTGTCGGCCGACCTGGCCGCGTGGCGGCGCTGAAGCGTTTCGTCGACTATGTGAAGTCGCACGACAAGGTGTGGCTGACGCGGCGCGTCGATATTGCCAAACATTGGCACGAGACCCATCCCTACGATGCGCCCGCACTGCGCCCGTCGCGAATGGAATTCGAAGCCTTCGTGCATGCCTTCGGCGGCGTGTTCGAGCACTCGCCATGGATCGCCGAGCGCGCCTACGGGCTGGAGCTCGGTCCAGCGCATGACAGCGCCGGCGGCCTGCACAATGCACTCTGCCGGGTCTTCCGCGCCGCGAGCGAGGCGGAACGGCTTTCCGTGCTCAACGCGCATCCCGACCTTGCCGGCAAGCTGGCCAAGGCGAAGCGCCTGACGCCGGAATCGACCAAGGAACAGGCTTCGGCCGGTCTCGACGCGCTGACAGACAAGGAGCGCGAGCTCTTCACCAAACTCAACGCCGCCTATGTCACCACCTTCGGCTTCCCCTTCATCATCGCGGTCAAGGGCAAGAGCAAGGACGAGATTCTGGCGGAGTTCGAGGCCCGTATCGGCAACGGTCGCGCCGTCGAGTTCGAAACCGCCTGCAAGCAGGTCGAGCGCATCGCACTGCTTCGGCTGAGGGACATGCTCCCGCTCTGAATATTTGTTGTTTTTGTCGACGCAATTCCCAACGGAAACCGCTTCACACTTTTCCCGGAATTGCTCTTAGGGTCAGGACCCCATGGATATGATCAAGTCGCCCGAGCGAACCTACTACGCGCCGCATGGCGGTCATCCCGGCCAGAACGAGCTGTTGACCGGCCGCGCCGTCTTCACGGAGGCCTATGCGGTCATCCCCAAGGGGGTGATGCAGGACATCGTCACCAGTCCGCTGCCGTTCTGGGACAAGACCAGGGCCTGGATCATCGCCAGGCCGCTCTCGGGGTTCGCCGAGACGTTCTCGCAATATATCGTCGAGGTCCTGCCCGGCGGCGGCAGCGACCGGCCGGAACTCGATGCCGGCGCCGAGGGCGTGCTGTTCGTGGTCGAGGGCGAGCTCACCGTCTCGCTTGCCGGCAAGAAGCATGTGCTTGCCCCCGGTGGCTTCGCCTTCCTGCCGCCGGCAAGTGGCTGGGCTGTGCGCAACGAAAGCAAGGACGCCGTTCGCTTCCACTGGGTCCGCAAGGCCTATGAAGCCGTCGACGGCCTCGACATGCCCGAAGCCTTCTTTGCCAGCGATCGCGAAGTCGAGCCGAGCGCGATGCCTGGCACCGAGGGCCGCTGGGCCACCACGCGCTTCGTCGACCCGGCCGACATGCGCCATGACATGCATGTCACCATCGTGACGCTGAAACCCGGCGCGGTCATCCCCTTTGCCGAGACCCATGTGATGGAACATGGGCTCTACGTGCTCGAAGGCAAGGCGGTCTACCGGCTCAACCAGGACTGGGTCGAGGTCGAGGCCGGCGACTTCATGTGGCTGCGCGCCTTCTGCCCGCAGGCCTGCTATGCCGGCGGCCCCGGCAACTTCCGCTACCTGCTCTACAAGGACGTCAACCGGCACGCCAAGCTCGGCGGCACCCTCGGGGGCCATGCGCGGTGACCCGCATCGTCGCCCAGCCGCTGACCCGCGAGAGCTTCGCGCCGTTCGGCGACGTCATCGACATGGGTGGCGACAATCGCTACCCGATCAATGGCGGCAAGGCGATGCGCTTCCACGACCTTGCCACCGCCGAGGCCACCGGGCCGAACGCGCGCGTGCTGATCTCGATGGTGCGCGGCACGCCCTATGAGATGCCGCTGAAGCTCACCATGGTCGAGCGGCACCCGCTCGGCAGCCAGGCTTTCATTCCGCTGTCGCCGCGGCCCTTCCTGGTCGTCGTCTGCCATGACACCAGGGACGGTCCGGGCGAGCCGCATGCCTTCATCACGGCGCCGGGACAAGGCATCAACTACCGGCGCAACCTCTGGCATGGCGTGCTGACGCCGATCGGCGAGGAGCAGGATTTCCTCATCGTCGACCGGGGCGGCGACGGCTCCAACCTCGAGGAATTTCATTTCTCGCATCCTTACGAGATCCACCTCCACTGAAAGCTGCCGATTTCCCCATGACCGACATTTCGCTGATCGACCGACTGCTCGATGTGATCGAGCACGACATCGTGCCGAAGACCGCCGAAGGAGTCGCCCACGGCAACAAGCTGTTCGGCGCGGCGATCCTGAGGAAGGGCGACCGCTCGCTGGTGCTCGCCGAGACCAACAACGAGATGGAAAACCCGCTCTGGCATGGCGAGGTGCATTGCCTGAAGCGCTTCTACGAGATGCCGAAAGCCGAACGCGTCGACACAAAGGACGCGCTGTTCCTGGCCACGCACGAGCCATGCTCGCTCTGCCTCTCGGCGATCACCTGGACCGGCTTCGACAATTTCTACTACCTGTTCAGCCACGAGGATTCGCGCGACAGCTTCGCGATCCCGCACGACCTGAAGATCCTGAAGGAGGTCTTCACCCTCGATCCCGGTGGCTACAACGCAGAGAACGCCTATTGGAAGAGCTTCTCGATCCGCAGGCTGGTGCGCGCGCTGCCCGAAGCCGAGCGCAACCGGCTGGAAGCGCGCATCGGCAAGATTGCCGCGCGCTATGACGAGCTGTCGAGCTCTTATCAGGCCAGCAAGATCGACAACGATATTCCGCTGAACTGACGCGAATTGACCAGCCGATTTCGCCGGCTGGCTCACGACGCTTGGCGGCCGACTTCATCATGTGGCGGCGGAAATTGGAGCCGCCATGAAAACCGTTACAGAATTTCCCCGCAAGGTCGTCGAATTCCCCGACATGGGCATCGTCATGCCGGATGGCTGCCGGCTGTCGGCGCGCATCTGGATGCCTGAGGACGCCGCCGACCATCCGGTGCCGGCAATCCTCGAGCATTTGCCCTACCGCAAGCGCGACGGCACCATCTTCCGCGATCAGCTGACGCACCCCTATTTCGCCGGCCACGGCTACGCCTCGATCCGCGTCGACATGCGCGGCAACGGCGATTCCGAAGGGCTGATGGACGATGAATATTCCGAGCAGGAATTGCAGGACGCCTGCGATGTCATCGCCTGGGCGGCAAGCCAGCCCTGGTGCAACGGCAATGTCGGCATGATGGGCATTTCCTGGGGCGGCTTCAACTGCCTGCAGGTGGCGGCCAAGCAACCGCCGGCGCTGAAGGCGGTGATCAGCATCTGCTCGACCGTCGACCGCTATGCCGACGACATCCACTACAAGGGCGGCTGCCTGCTGCTCGAAAATTTCGGCTGGGCCTCGACGATGCTGTCCTATTCGTCGAGGCCGCCGGATCCGCTGATCGCCGGCGGCAACCGCTGGCGCGACCTGTGGCTCAGCCGGCTCGAGAACCAGCCCTTCCTGCTGCCGCTATGGCTCAGCCACCAGCATCGCGACGCCTATTGGAAGCGCGGCTCGATCTGCGAGGATTTTTCAGCCGTGAAGGCTGCCGTGCTGTCGATCGGCGGCTGGCATGACGGCTATCGCAACACGATCTCCAACCTCGTCACCAGCATCCAGTCGCCGGTGAAAGGCATCGTCGGTCCGTGGATCCACAAGTACCCGCACTATGCGGGTCCCAAGCCGGCGATAGGCTTCCTGCAGGAGGCGCTCCGCTGGTGGGACCACTGGCTGAAGGGAGTCGAGACCGGCGTCGAGAACGATCCGGATTACCGCGCCTATGTGATGGACAGCGTGCGTCCGGCGCGCTGGCATCCTGAACGGCCGGGCCGCTGGGTGGCCGAGCAGCAATGGCCGTCGTCCAACATCAAGGTGGAGGCGATCGAGCTCATCGGCGAAGGTGGCAAACCGGCGATCGTCGCGTCGCCACAGAACTGCGGGCTTTCCGGCGGCGAGTATTTCCCCTTCACCTTCGGGCCGGAACTGCCGGGCGACCAGCGTCCGGACGACGCGCTCTCGACATGCTTCGACCAGCCTGAACTTGAGAAGGCAATCGACATCGTGGGCGCGCCCGAGGTCGAGATTCGGTTTTCCTCCGATCGCCCGCAAGCCAACATCGCGGTGCGGCTCTGCGACGTGCATCCGGACGGCGCTTCGGAACTGATCTCCTACGGTGTGCTCAACCTCACCCACCGCAACTCGCACGAGTTTCCGGAAGCGCTGGTGCCGGGCGAGACGGCTTCGGCGCGCGTCGTGCTCGACCAGTGCGCCTACCGGGTGCCGGCCGGCCACCGGCTTCGCATCGCCGTCTCGACAGCCTACTGGCCGATGATCTGGCCCTCGCCGGAGCCAGTCCGCCTCGACCTGTCGAAAGCCACGCTCAAGCTGCCGCTGCGGCCATTGGCAAAGGGTGACGAAGTCTCGTTTTCCGAACCGGAAGGCGCCACCCCCTGGGCGACCGAGACGATTAGGCCAGCGAATTCCGAGCGCCACATCGACCGCGACGAGAAGACAGGCATCGTCACGCTTTCGATAACCGACGATTTCGGCGAGGTGCGCGACCTGGACCATGGGCTCGCCAACGGCAGCATCGTGCGGGAGAGATGGGCGATCCATCCCGACGATCCGTTGTCGGCAACGGGCAGCACCCATTGGACGCAGACATTGTCGCGAAATGAATGGTCGGTGCGGACCGAGACTTTCGCCGACATGCGCTCGGACGCGCGGAACTTCATCGTCAGCGCCAGAATCGAGGCTTATGAAGGCGATAAGCTGGTCTTCGAGCGGGCTTTCGAACGAGCGATCCCCCGCGCCCTCGTCTGAGCGCAGGCAAGATTGGTCCAAATGCGACGCGCCATTTACGCCACGGCATGTCGCATTCGGCCTTGCTTACAGCTTTCCGTTGCGGTCATTATCTCCTCCAACAAGCAAGAAACCGACCATAAGGTCGGACCATCAGAGTGAGGAACCATAATGACAAACGAACTCGACTATCTCAGCCGTCGCGTCGCAGCCGGCAAGCTCAGCCGCCGCGACTTTCTCGGGCGCGCCGCCGCATTGGGCGTCGCCGCACCCTTCGCCAACTCTCTTCTTTCGAGCGCTGCCCGGGCCGCCGGCCCGGTCAAGGGCGGCATATTGAAGGCCGGCCTCGTCGGCGGTGAATCCACCAACAGCCTCGACCCGGCGCTGATGATGACGCAGGTGCCCTTCGCCTTCGCCAAGTGCTGGGGCGAAATGATCGTCGAGCTGTCGCCCGAGGGCAAGCTCGAGAACCGCATCGCCGAGGAGATCGGCTCGTCCAAGGACGCCAAGGTCTGGACGCTGAAGATCCGCGACGGCATCGAATTCCACAACGGCAAGACGGTGACCGCCGACGACGTCGCCGCCACGCTCGAACGTCATTCGGACGAGAAGTCGAAGTCCGGCGCTCTCGGCTACATGAAGGGCATCGACACCATCAAGGCCAACGGCAAGGAAGTGGTGCTGACGCTGAAGGAGGCTAATGCCGACCTTCCCTACCTGCTCAGCGATTACCACCTCGTCGTGCAGCCGAATGGCGGCAAGGACAAGCCCGATGCGGGCATCGGCGCCGGTCCATACAAGGTCAAGGTCAACGAGCCCGGCGTGCGCCATGTCGGCGAGCGCTTCGCCAATTACTGGCAGGGCGACAAGATGGGCCATGCCGACCAGGTCGAAGTCGTGGTCATCAACGACGCGACGGCGCGCACGGCTGCCCTGCAGGGCGGCCAGGTCAACATGATCAACCGCGTCGAGCCGAAGATCGTCGACCTGATCAAGCGCGTGCCAGGCGTCACCATCCGCAACCATTCCGGCCCGGGCCATTACGTGTTCATCATGCATTGCAACACGGCGCCGTTCGACAACAACGACCTGCGCATGGCGCTGAAGCTGGCGATCGACCGCGAGGAGATGCTGACCAAGGTGCTGCGCGGCTACGGCTCGCTCGGCAACGACTTCCCGATCAATTCGTCCTACCCGCTGTTCACCGAGATCGAGCAGCGCAAGTACGATCCCGACAAGGCCAAGTTCCACTACAAGAAGTCGGGCCATGACGGCACGGTGCTGCTGAGGACCTCGGATGTCGCCTTCCCGGGCGCGGTCGACGCCTCCCAGCTGTTCCAGCAGAGCGCCGCCAAGGCCGGCATCAAGATCGAGCTCAAGCGCGAGCCGGGCGACGGCTACTGGAACGAAGTCTGGAACAAGCAGCCCTTCTGCGCTTCCTATTGGGGCGGCCGCTCGACCCAGGACCAGATGTACTCCACCGCCTATCTGTCGACGGCCGACTGGAACGATACGCGCTTCAAGCGTCCGGATTTCGACAAGATGGTGCTTGCCGCGCGCGCCGAGCTCGACGAGGCCAAGCGCAAGCAGATGTACCATGACATGGCCGTCATGGTACGCGACGAGGGTGGCCTGATCCTGCCGATGTTCAACCAGTTCATCGACGCGACCGGCCCCAAGGTGGCCGGCTGGGTTGACGATCCGCATCAGGAACTGAGCAACGGCTACGCCCTGGCGAAGTGCTGGCTGGAAGCCTGAGCACGGCCTTGCGGAGATGTCCTCACCCATCGTGAAACTGGTGGCCCAGCGCATTGCGCTGGGCATCCTTCTTCTGTTGGCCGTTTCGGTCCTGATCTTCGCCGGCACGCAGATCCTGCCCGGCGATGTCGCGCAAGCCATCCTCGGACAGTCGGCGACGCCGGAGTCGCTCGCCAACCTGCGCGAGCAGCTCGGGCTCAACCAGCCTGCCTATATACGCTACTTCCACTGGCTGGGCGGCGTGCTGACCGGCGACCTCGGCACCGCAATGTCGAGCGGGCAGGACATCGCCACGTCGATCAAGGAAAGGCTGTGGAATACACTGTTCCTGGCCTTCTGGGCGGCGATCGTGGCAATTCCGCTGGCGATCATCCTCGGCTTGACCGCGGTGCGCTACCGCAATGGCTGGGTCGACAAGCTGATCTCCGGCCTGGCGCTTGCCTCGACCTCGTTTCCGGAATTCTTCATCGGCTATCTGCTGGTGTATTTCTTCGCCGTGAAATGGCAGGTCTTCCCGGCCATCTCCACCGTCTATGACGGTATGTCGTTTGGCGAGCGCTTGCAGGCGATTGTCCTGCCGGCGACGGCGCTGACGCTGGTTGTGCTTGCTCACATGATGCGCATGACGCGCGCGGCGATCCTCAACGTCATGCAGTCGGCCTATGTCGAGACGGCCGAGCTCAAGGGGCTCTCGGCGTTTGCCGTCATCCGCAAGCATGCGTTCCCGAACGCGATCGCGCCGATCATCAATGTGGTGATGCTCAACCTCGCCTACCTCGTGGTCGGCGTCGTCGTCGTCGAGGTGATCTTCGTCTATCCGGGCATGGGGCAGTATCTGGTCGACCACGTCACCAAGCGCGACGTACCGGTCGTGCAGGCCGTCGGCCTGATCTTCGCCGCCGTCTATATCAGCCTCAACATCATCGCGGACATTGCGGCGATCGTCGCCAATCCGCGGCTCAGGCATCCGAAGTAGGGGGGCGTCGATGCTCGATATCAAACGCATCCCCATCCCCGCGCTTGTCGGCATCGTGCTGACGACCCTGTTCGTGCTGATGGCTGTCTTTGCGCCCTTGATTTCGCCGCACGGCAACGCCGAGATTGTCGGCGACGTCTGGGAACCGATGTCGTCGACGCATTGGCTTGGCACCGACAATCTCGGCCGCGATCTCTTGTCGCGAATGATCTACGGCGCCCGCATCACGCTGTTCATCGCGGTGCTGGCGACAGCGCTTTCCTTCTCGCTCGGCGCCATACTGGGTTTCTCGGCCGCCGTGTTCGGCGGCTGGTACGACACGATCCTGTCGCGATTGGTCGACCTGCTGATGTCGATCCCGACGCTGATCATGGGCCTCGTCGTGCTTTCGGTGCTGCCGTCCAACCTGGTGACGCTGATCCTGGTGATGGGTATCCTCGATTCGACCCGCGTCTACCGCCTGTCGCGCGCCGTGGCCGTCGACATCAACGTCATGGACTATGTCGAGGCGGCGAAGCTGCGCGGCGAAGGCAGCGGCTGGATCATCTTCCGCGAGATCCTGCCCAACGCGCTTTCGCCGCTGGTCTCGGAGCTTGGCCTGCGCTTCATCTATGCGGTGCTGTTCTTGTCGACGCTGTCCTTCCTCGGCCTTGGCGTGCAGCCGCCGGACGCCGATTGGGGCGGCATGGTGAAGGAAAACAAGGACGGCATCGTGTTCGGCATTCCGGCGGCGCTGATCCCGGCAGCCGCGATCGCGGCACTGGCGATCTCGGTCAACCTGGTGGCCGACTGGGTGCTCAACCGCACGACGAGCCTCAAGGGAGGGCGCGGATGATGGCTGATACCAAAGCGAAGTCCGGCCTGCTCCTCGACATCCGCAACCTGCGCATCGAGGCGACGGTCTATCCGCCGGGCGAAGCGCCGAAGACGATCACGCTCGTCCACGATGTCTCGCTGACTCTGGAGAAGGGCAGGGTCCTCGGCCTGATCGGCGAATCCGGCGCCGGCAAATCGACCATCGGCCTGTCGTCGATGGGCTATGGCCGCGGCGGCGTGCGCATCACCGGCGGCGAGGTCATCCTCAACGGCCGCGACATATTGAAGGGCGGCAAGGAGGGTTTCCGCAAGCTGCGCGGCCGCGAGGTCTGCTATGTCGCGCAATCGGCCGCGGCGGCCTTCAACCCGGCGCACAGGCTGATGGACCAGGTGATCGAGGCCGCGCTCCTGCATGGCACCGCTACCCGCGCGGAGGCGGAGAAGCGCGCCGTGGCGCTGTTCAGGAAGCTCAGCCTGCCCAACCCCGAAACCATTGGCCAGCGCTTCCCGCATCAGGTTTCCGGCGGCCAGCTGCAACGCGTGATGACGGCCATGGCGCTGTGCTCGGAGCCGGACCTCATCGTCTTCGACGAACCGACGACGGCCCTCGACGTGACGACGCAGATCGACGTGCTGGCCGCGATCAAGGACGCCATCCGCGACACGCATGTGGCGGCCTTGTACATCACCCACGACCTTGCCGTGGTGGCGCAGGTGTCGGACGAGATCATGGTGCTGCGCCACGGCCGGCTGGTCGAATGGGGCGGCACCCGCCAGATCATCAAGGAACCACGCCAGGAATACACCAACGCGCTCGTCTCCGTGCATGAGATCGAGCACCATGAGCAGACGCCCGGCACGGCGCCGATGCTTTCGGTGAAGAACGTGACGGCGGCTTATGGCGGCGGCCACGTCAAGGTGCTCAAGAACGTCTCGGTCGACATCTTTCCGGGCCAGACGCTGGCCGTCGTCGGTGAGAGCGGCTCCGGCAAGTCGACGCTGGCGCGCGCCATCACCGGCCTGCTGCCGCCCGAACAGGGCAGCGTCGTCTTCGATGGCCGCACCCTCGGCAACCGGCTTTCGGACAGGCCGAAGGAAGACCTGCGCCAGTTGCAGATGATCTACCAGATGGCCGACGTGGCGATGAACCCGCGCCAGACGGTGGGCACCATCATCGGCCGGCCCCTGGAGTTCTATTTCGGCATGCGGGGCCGCGAGCGCGACAAGCGCGTCGCCGAGCTGCTCGACGAGATCGAGATGGGCAAGGGCTTCATCGACCGCTATCCGGCAGAGCTTTCGGGCGGCCAGAAGCAGCGCGTCTGTATCGCCCGCTCGCTCGCCGCCAAGCCCAAGCTGATCATCTGCGACGAGGTTACGTCGGCGCTCGATCCGCTGGTGGCCCACGGCATCCTCAAGCTGCTGCTTGACCTGCAGCAGCATGAGAAGGTCGCCTACCTGTTCATCACCCACGACCTCGCGACGGTGAAGTCGATCGCCGATTCGATCGCGGTGATGTATCGCGGCGAGGTGGTCCGCTACGGCTCCAAGAGCAAGGTGCTGACGCCGCCCTTCGACGCGTACACGGATCTCCTGCTGTCGTCGGTTCCCGAAATGGAGATCGGCTGGCTGGAGAAGGCGATCAAGGGCCGGCGCATGGAAAGCGCTGGCAACTAGCCAAGGAAAGGCCTGCACAAGCGCCGCCATGTCATGCGGCTGCAATGCGAGGCGGAAAAGATGGCGCGAGCGGCAATGCCCGCGCCAATTTGTTTTTGAAAAGGGGGAAGCATATGCAGAACGAACTCGACCATCTCGCGGCACTTGCTGGCAAGGGCAGGATATCGCGCCGCGATTTCCTCGGCCGGGCCGCGGCGCTTGGCGCCTCGGCGGCGCTGGCGACGACTCTGGCCGGCAAGGCGTTCGCCGCGACACCGGTGAAGGGCGGCATCATCAGGGCCGGCCTGCAGGGCGGCGAATCGACCAACAGCCTCGATCCGGCGCTGAACCTCAGCCAGGTGACCTTCAGCTTCTGCAAGCAGTGGGGCGAGTTCCTGGTGCGCCTGACGCCGGACGGCGGCGTCGAGAACCTGATCGCGCAGGAGATCGGCGCGTCGGCCGACGCCAAGACCTGGACGATCAAGGTGCGCGACGGCATCGAATTCCACAACGGCAAGACCGTCACCGCGGAAGACGTCGCGGCCACGCTCGAACGGCATGCCGACGAGAAGTCGAAGTCCGGCGCGCTGGGCGTGCTGAAGAACATCAAGGGCATCAAGGCAAGCGGAAAGGAAGTGATCGTCACGCTCGGCGACGCCGATGCCGACTTCCCCTATCTGATGGCCGACTACCACCTCGTCATCCAGCCGAACGGCGGCAAGGACAATCCGAACGCCGGCATCAGCGCCGGCCCCTACAAGGTCACCGTCAACCAGCCGGGCGTGCGCCATGGCGGCGAGCGCTTCGCCAATTACTGGCGCGGCGAAAAGGCCGGCCACGCCGACCAGATCGAGATCGTCGTCATCAACGACGCCACAGCACGGCTCGCGGCGCTGCAGGGCGGCCAGGTGCACCTCATCAACCGCGTCGAGCCCAAGGTGGTGGACCTGGTGAAGCGCATCCCGGGCGTCAGCATCGAGAACGTGTCCGGCCGCGGCTACTACCCGTTCAACATGTTCTGCAACACCGCGCCGTTCGACAACAACGACCTCAGGATGGCGCTGAAGCTCGCGATGGACCGCGAGGAGATGCTGGAAAAGATCCTGCGCGGCTATGGCTCGGTGGGCAACGACTTTCCGATCAACGAAGCCTACCCGTTGTTCTCGTCCGACATCGAGCAGCGCAAGTTCGACCCGGAAAAGGCGGCCGCCGCCTACAAGAAGTCGGGCCATAGCGGCTCGATCCTGCTGCGCACGTCCGACGTCGCCTTCCCCGGCGCGGTCGACGCCGCCCAGCTCTACCAGCAGTCCTGCGCCAAGGCCGGCATCAAGATCGAGATCAAGCGCGAGCCGGGCGACGGCTACTGGTCGGAAGTCTGGAACAAGCAGCCCTTCTCGCTCTCCTACTGGGGCGGGCGTCCGACCCAGGACCAGATGTATTCCACCGGCTACGTCTCGACCGCCGACTGGAACGACACCCGTTTCAAGAAGCCGGAATTCGACAAGATGCTCTACACGGCGCGCGCCGAGCTCGACCAGGCCAAGCGCAAGGCGATCTACCGCGACATGGCGATGCTGATGCGCGACGAGGGCGGCCTCATCGTGCCGTTCTTCAACCAGTTCATCGACGCCGCCAACACCAAGAAGGTCAGCGGCTGGGTGAAGAACCCGAATGGCGAGATGATGGACGGCTACGCGCTCGGCGAATGCTGGCTGAACGCCTGATAT
>JBFLWR010000455.1:0-20478 GCA_040755925.1 Pseudomonadota bacterium | reverse complement strand
CCGAGACGAATAAATGCGGCTGACCATTCCGAGCGGCGCAGAGCCGCAAGTCAATGGTGCGGATGATTGTGCAAGGAGATTGGTGGAAATGTCTTACCCCGAGAATGTGCTGCTGCTTATCAACGGCGAGTGGAAGCCGGCCGCGCCGGGCAAGACCCTGCCGATCATCAATCCGGCCAATGAGACGGTGCTGGGCAGGCTCGCCCACGCCGAGATCGCGGATCTCGACGAGGCGCTTGCCGCGGCGGAAAAGGGCTTCCAGCTCTGGAGCAGGACATCGGCCTTCGAACGCTACAAGCTGATGCGCGCGGCCGCCGTTCTCGTGCGCGAGCGCGCCGAGAAAATCGCGCGCGTCATGACGGCCGAGCAGGGCAAGCCGCTGGCCGAGGCGAAGATGGAAACGCTCGCCGCCGCCGACCTGATCGACTGGTTCGCCGAGGAAGGGCGTCGTACTTACGGCCGCGTCATTCCCGCGCGCGCCGGTGGCGTCAGCCAGATCGAGGTCAAGGAGCCGGTCGGCGTCGTGGCGGCCTTCACGCCCTGGAATTTTCCGCTCAACCAGGTCGTGAGGAAGCTGTCGGCCGCCTTGGCCACCGGATGCTCCATCATCATCAAGGGACCGGAGGAGACGCCGGCGTCTCCGGCGGAACTCGTCAGGGCGTTCGTCGACGCCGGCGTGCCGGCGGGTGTCGTCAATCTCGTCTATGGCGTTCCGGCCGAGATCTCCTCCTACCTCATTCCACATCCGGTCGTTAAGAAGATCTCGTTCACCGGCTCCACCGCCGTCGGCAAGCAACTGGCTTCGCTCGCGGGCCAGCATATGAAGCGCTCGACCATGGAACTCGGCGGCCATTCCCCGGTGATCGTCCTGCCGGATGCCGATATCCAGCGCGCCGCCAAGGTGATGGCGGGTTCCAAGTTCCGCAATGCCGGTCAGGTTTGCGTGTCGCCGACGCGCTTCCTTGTCGACCAGGGCGTCTACGATGAATTCGTCGAAGTGTTCACGTCGACGGCCAAGGCTATCAAGGTCGGTGACGGGCTTGCCGATGGCACGACGATGGGCCCGCTGGTCAGCGAGCGGCGTGTCGAAGCCGTGGGCGCCCTCGTGCAGGAGGCCGTGCAGGCCGGCGCCGAGGTGATGACCGGCGGCAAGCGCATGGGCAATGCCGGCTACTTCTTCGAGCCGACCGTTCTTTCGCGGGTGCCGAAGACCGCGCGCATCATGAACGAAGAGCCGTTTGGCCCTGTCGCCCTGATGGTTCCCGTCGATGGCATCGACGAGGCGATCGAGGAAGCCAACCGGCTCAACTACGGCCTGGCGGCTTATGCCTTCACCCGCTCCGCCGACAACGCCGCAAGGATGAGCAGCCGGGTTCGGTCGGGCATGCTCTCGATCAACCATCTCGGCCTGGCGCTGCCGGAAGTTCCCTTCGGCGGCATCAACGATTCCGGCTACGGCACCGAAGGCGGCGCCGACGCGCTGGAGCCTTATCTCAACACCAAGTTCGTCACCCATCTGCAGGTCGAGTGACGGCATCGCGGTCCATGAACCGAGAGGACCAACCCGCGCCCGCGAGTTGGTCCTTGGCGCCTGAGCCGGAGCACCCGGGCAGCGCGAGGTAGTCATTGACGGGCTCGGGGAGGAGCATCGGTCGCATGAGTGTCAGGTTCGCCGTCATTGCCGACGATTTCACCGGCGGCCTGTTCGTTGCCAGCAATCTCGAAAAGATCGGCATCCCGGCTCTTTACGTTTGCGATCCGGATATCTTGCCGGCCGTCGGCGACCAGGAGGTCCTGGTTGTCGCCACCCGCCTGCGCTTCATGCCCGCCGCCGAAGCGGTCGCCACGCTGGATCGGCTGACGGTCGCGCTCGATGTCATCGGCGCGGAGCATATCTTCTACAAATACTGCTCCACTTTCGATTCCACTGATGAAGGCAATATTGGGCCCTGCGCCGATTTCCTGATCAGGAAATACCAGCAGCCGCGCCTGATCTTCAGTCCTGGCTATCCCGATCTTCGCACCTACGTGCATGAAGGCTACATGTTCTACAAGGATCGCCTGATCTCGGAATCGATCAAGCGCTTCGACCCGATCACGCCGATGAACGATCCCGACATGGCCCGCGTGCTGCAGCGCCAGACTGCGGAGAAGGTGGGATTGCTGCCGCATCGCGTCCTGCATCGCGGCTCGGCGTTCGCACATGACTATGTGCGTGAACAGCAGGGCAAGGGCGTGCGCTATTTCCTCATGGACTGCGTCGACAATGACGATGTGGCGCTCGGCGCAGCCATCTTCCGTCGCGACCGCGTCACCACGGGCGCCGATGCCCTGGCGATCGAACTGGCGTCACAATGGCGTATGGAGGATGCGAGGCCCGCTGCGCAAGACCGGCCTCCGCCGGTTCGCGGACAGGGCGGAGAAGCCGTTTTGGTGGGAAGCTGCAGCGAAGTCACGCTGAGGCAGCGCGACCATTTCGCGCTGTCTAACCCGGTCCTCGACATCGATATCTGCGAGGCAGAGGGCGATGTCCTGACGGAAAGCTCCCTGGACTGGGCACAGGGACAGCTCAATGCCGGGCGGGCAATCGGATTTTCGGTCGCCGGCGATCCGGCAGCCGTCACGCGGGCGCAATCCATGTTCGGCGTGATGGGGGCGGCCCGCAAGGCGGAGGCAGTCCTGGCCGGTATTGCCGAGGGGCTGGCGGAGAAGGGCGTCCGCAAGTTCGTCGTCTCGGGAGGAGAATCGTCCGGCGCCATCGTCCAGGCGCTCGGCATCCGCAGCATGCAGGTGCTGCCCTTCGACGAGCTCGGCGCGGGATCCTGCATCTCGCGGGACGACAGGCGGATTTCACTGTTCCTGAAGCCCGGCAAGATCGGCGCGGACGACGTCTTTTCCGCCGCGCTCGAGAAGATGAGGACGTAAGGGTTCGTTGCCCGCGCCTCAGCGGATGCCGGGCGGATTTGCCGGTTTGATCCGCCGGATGCGCTCACGCAGGACAGTGAGCAGGCCGGCGCTGGCGATCACGCCCACGCCGATCACCGCCAGCAGATCAGGATATTCGTGGAAGACGATGATGCCGAACAGCATGGCCCAGCCGAGCTGCGAATAGGCGACCGGCGCGATCTGGGTTGCGTTTCCATGGCGCGCGGCGCTGACGAACGCCCATTGGCCGAGACCGACGCACAAGCCCGACAGCGCCATCAGCACCAGATCGTGCAATTCGGGCGCCGTGAAGCCGTGGATCGCCATGCCGAGGCCGTTGATAGAGACGAGGTAGAGGAACAGCGTTCCAAGGATGCTCGTCTTCTTGGCGGAAGAACCCAGGCTCCGCATGATGATGATCGACGTGCCGGTGGAGAGCCCGGCTACCACCGCGCTGAAATGTCCGAGCTGGAACACCTGGAACCCGGGCTTGACCGCCAGCAGGACGCCGGCAAAGCCGAGCATGACCGCGAACCATCGCCAGAGTCCAACCTGCTCCTTCAGGATCAGGACGGACATGACGGTCACGAAGAAGGGCGCAAGGAAAATGAGCGAATAGGCGTCGACGAGCGGAATCGTGGTGAAGGCATAGATGGCGCAAAGGCTGGACAGCACGCCGCATAGGGCGCGCAAATGGATGGGCCAGGGGCGGCTCATTTTCCAGAATTCGACCCAGCGCTCGTTCTCATGGCGTGTGGCCAGGAGGACCACCGAAGCGAAGGCATTCTCGAAGAAGCCGATCTCGAAAACGCTCAAAGGCCCGTGCAGTGCCTTGGTGAAAGCGTCGGAGATCGAGAAACACGCATAGGCCGCGAAGGCACAGACATAGACGTTTGTGAAGGGGGATTGCCGGGCTGGCATCGGCTGCGCCTGCTTGTCTGTTGTTTCCCGGCCGCCACTGTGGCGGCCGGTGTTCGGGAGCTGTCGGCGCACCTCGCTCCCTGTTTGTCAGATCGATTTCGCCTGGATGGCCTTCTCGGTTTCCTGCAGCGCTTTCTTCATCTTGGAGCCGATCTCCTCCACGTCGCCCTCGTCGATGATCAAGGGCGGGCAGAAGCCGACCGTGTCGCGCATGGCGCGAACGACAAGGCCGTTCTCATAGGCGCTGGCGGCAAGGCGTGCGCCGACCTGGCGGGCCGGCGCGAAAGGCGAGCCGGTCGACGGGTCCTCGACGAGTTCGACACCGTACATGAGGCCGACGCCGCGAAGGTTGCCGACGATGGGCGAGTCCTTCGTCGCATCGGTCAGCACCTGATGCAGGCGCGCCCCGATCTTGCGGACATGGGAGACGATATCGAGCTCTTCATAGATGGCGATGGTCTCGGCCGCGACGGCGGCGCCGACCGGGTGCGCCGCATTGGTGAAGCCGTGGCCGAACGAGGTGCCGCCCTCATTGTAGCGCTCGACCGCCTCGAGGATCTTCGGCGACACCACCACGGCGGCGAGCGGGAAGTAGGACGAGGTGATGCCCTTGGCGAGCGACATCATGTCCGGCGTCATGCCGACCGTCTCGCGACCGAACCAGCTGCCGGTGCGGCCGAAGCCGCAGACCACTTCGTCGTCGAGGCACAGGATGTCGTACTTCGTCAGGATTTTCTGGACGGCTTCGAAATAGCCCTTGGGCGGCGGGATGATGCCGCCGCCGGCAATGACCGGCTCGGCGATGAATGCCGCGATCGTGTCCGGGCCCTCACGCACGATCATGCGTTCGAGTTCGCTTGCCAGGCGGGCGACGAATTCGGGCTCGCTCTCGCCCGGCAGCTGGACGCGATAGGTGTTGGGGCAAAGCGTATGGATGAAGCCGGGCAGCGGCAGCCCGAACTCCCGGTGCATCATCTCCAGTCCGCACATCGATCCCGCCACGATGGTCGATCCGTGGAAGGCGCGGTCTCGCGCGATCACCTTGCGCTTGGTCGGCTTGCCGCGCGAGGCGTGGTAGAGCCAGGCGAGCTTGACCATGGTTTCGTTGGCTTCGGAGCCCGAGGTGACGAAGAAGGTCTTGCCACCCGACATGCCGGTCAGTTCGACCAGCTTCTTGCTCAGCGCGGCCGCCTTCGGATTCGTCCGCCCATAGAAGCTGTGGTAGTAGCCGAGCTCTTCATATTGCTTGGCTGCCGCCCGCCCCAGGCGCTCATTGTTGAACCCCAGCGACGCGCACCAGAGGCCCGCCATGGCGTCGATATAGCGCTTCCCGTTCTCGTCGATGACATACGCGCCGTCGCCCTTGACGACGATATAGGCGCCCTCGCGCGAAATGGCCTGTGGATTGGTCTGGGAATGCAGGTGGTATGCGAGGTCGGTCGCGTTGATTTCGGAATGCGCGTTCACGGCAATCTCGTCGTTTGGTTGTGAAATGTCAGCGATGATAATGAAAAAAATTCGATTATCAACGCACGGATTAGGTGCAGCGGCCTTATTCGTTGAAGCCAGCGCGGCGGTGGCCTGAAGTGCCCGCCGCGCAATCGTGACGGCCGGCTAGGCCGCCGCGGCGGCTTCCTTGATCATGTTCCTGGCGATCAGGATCTGCTGGATCTGCGTCGTTCCTTCATAGATGCGGAACAGGCGCACGTCGCGATAGGCGCGTTCGATGCCATACTCTTCCATGTATCCGGCGCCGCCATGGATCTGCACCGCCCGGTCCGCGACACGGCCGACCATTTCGCTGGCAAACATCTTGCAGCAGGCGGCCTCGGTGGAGACGTTTTCGCCGCGATCCTTCGACCGCGCGGTTTCGAGCACCATGCAGCGGGCGGCGTAGGCCTCGGCCTTGCTGTCCGCCAGCATCGCCTGGATCAGCTGGAATTCGGCGATCGGCTGCCCGAACTGCTTGCGCTGCATGGCATAGGCCAGGCTGTCCTCGATCAGCCGTTCGGCCATGCCCACGCAGAAGGCCGAAATATGCAGGCGCCCCCGGTCGAGAACCTTCATCGCGGTCCGGAAGCCCTGGCCTTCCTTGCCGCCCAGAACGGCCGAGGTCGGCACGCGGCAGTCCTCGAAAATCACATCGCAAGTATGGGAGCCGGCCTGTCCCATCTTCTTGTCGATCTTGCCGAACGAAAGGCCCGGCGCTCCCCGCTCGACCAGGAAAGCCGTCACCGCGCCGCCGGGTTTCTGAGCAGTCTCGGTCCTGGCGAAGACAGTGAACAGATCCGCGTAGGGAGCATTGGTGATGAAGCGCTTGGTGCCGTTGAGCACATACTCCTCGCCATCCCGGCGAGCGGTCGTGCGCAACGAGCCCGCGTCGGAGCCCGCTTCCGGCTCGGTGAGCGCAAAGGAGCTGATCAATTCACCGGTCGCCAGTCTCGGCAGGTACGACGACTTCTGGGCGTCGGTGCCGTCCATCACCAGCCCCTGCGAGCCGATGCCGTTGTTGGTGCCGAACACCGACCGGAACGCAGGCGATGTGCGTCCCAGCTCGAAGGTGATGCGAACCTCTTCCTCCATGTCGAGGCCAAGGCCACCATATTCCTGCGGTATCGACAGTCCGAAGAGCCCGAGCTCGCGCATCTCCTGCTTGATCTCGCCCGGCATCCTGTCCATGCGGGCGACGTCGGCTTCCTGCGGGACGAGGCGTTCCTTCACGAAGCGCCGCACCGTCTCGCGAAGCTGTTCGAACAGGTCTGCTTCAAGGGCCATCGGGTTGTCTCGCAATTGTTGGTTCGGCATCGCGCGGCCGCGGCATGTGTGCCCGGTTCCGTAGCGATCGGGCTTGGCTCATCGCGCCGCGACGGATGCGGCTCAGTGGTCGGAGCGCGCTAGAGCCAGCATCTCGTTGACGATGGAGAGCGTCAGCTCCGGCTGCTCCAGATACGGCATGTGACCGCATTGCTGGAAGGCGTGGAGACCGACGCGACCGGGCAGCGAATGGCAATGGGCAAACGGAATGATGCGGTCCTGCATGCCGAAGATAATGCGCACCGGAATGCGAAGCCGCTCGAGGTCCGGGCGGATCGAGAAAGTCTGCGTGCCGTCGCAGAAATAGCGTTCCGCCAGGCTGGCCAGGGCGTTGGACATGGCTTCGTCCTTGCGCTGCTCCACCACGCTGCGCACGAATGCCTCGGAGATAAGGCCCCGGTCGAACACCAGTTCGTGCAGCCAGGGCAGGATGCTGGCCGGCTGCTTGGCGGCGACGAAACCCTTGACGAACTGATGGCGGATTTCCGGACCGAGGCCCGCCGGCGATATCAGCAACAGCGAGTTGATCCTCACCAGACCGCGGCTGGCAAGTTTCGCGGCCACCGCGGCGCCGAAGGAATGGGCGACGAAAGTCGCTTCGTCGATACCTTCGGCCGCCATGCTCTGCTCCACCATCGCGCAGATCGCGTCGAGGTCTTCGGGGATGGTCTTGGACGACCGTCCATGTCCAGGCAGCTCGACGGCCAGCATCCGCGCCCTCGGTCGGCCGGCGGCGAGCAGGCCGCGCCAGGCGTTATGGTCGGAGGCAAAGCCATGCAGGGCGACAAGCGTGCCCGGGCCGTCCTTCTGCAGCCAAACCGCGTTCAGGGCCGACTCGCCCATTGCCGCCTGTTGTCTCGGTGCGGCGACGGCCAGATCGATGACGTCACGCTTCTGGATTCGTCCTCGCGGCCCCGAGCCTCGGATGCCGCGCAAGTCGACCCGCTGCTGCTCGGCAATGCGTCTCGCCAGCGGCGTTGCGACGATTCGCTCGGAAGACGGATTGCGCTGTAGCGCTTCGGCCTTGCCGTTGAGGTGACTTGCCACCGACACCGTTTTCGCAGCCGGCTTGCCGGTGGCCGCCGGCACTTGCTCGTCGGCTTGCAGGATATGGGCGACGACGTCACCGACCTGCACTTCCTCGCCCGCGCCGCGCACATAGGAGATCACGCCCGATGCCGGCGCCTCCACCTCGACCGCCGCCTTGTCGTTGTCGATCTCGAACAGGGCTTCGCCCTGGGCGACCGACGCGCCGTCTTCCTTCAGCCAGCGCGAAATCGTTCCGGCGTCGGTTTCGAGGCTGACTTTCGGGAAGATGACGGCAGTCGCCATGAAATTATCCTTCGTTGCCGGACCGCGTCGCCGCGGTTGGTTCGCCCATTGGCGGCGGAACGGCGCCGATCAGACGGCTCTGAAGTTCCGCGAGCAGCGATTTGAGCTTGGGGACGTAAACGGAGAGGCAGGCCTCGACCGGCGCGAGGTCCTTGATGCCGCCACAGGTGATGGCCACCAGTTGCGACCCGTCGGTGGGTCTGAAGGGCACCCCCACGGCGTTTATGTAGCTGTACCAGTCCCCGAACGAGCCGACGAACCCGTGCTTTGCGTAGCTTTCAAGCCCGCTGTCTATGGCGCGCAGGATCTTGTCCTTTGTGTCGGGATTGGTTTCCACCAACTGGCGGATGACCCGGTCCTGGAGGGATTGTTCCATGGCGGCCAGATAGGCGAGGCCCATCGATGTCTGCCATATCGGCAGGCGCGAGCCGACATTCAGGCGCAGCGTCACCGGCGTTTCCGGTCGGCAATTCGCGACATAGACCATTTCCAGTCCATCCCGCATGCCCATTGCCACCGCGACGCCGGTCTCGAATGCAAGCGCCTGCATGAGCGGCTTGGCCATATAGATCACCGCGCTGCTGCTTAGGCCCGAATAGCCGAGCGAAACGGTGGCGGGGCCGATGCTGTATCGGCCGAGTAGAGGGTCGTAGATCAGGTAGCCCAGACCGACCAGCGTGTAGGTCAGGCGCGATATGGTGGCCTTGGGCAGGCCTGTCCGCTCGATCAGTTCCTGGTTGCCGAGCGTGACGTCGGCCGGCGTGAAGGCGCGCAGTATCTGCAGCCCCCGCACCAGCGCCGAGGCATGTTGGCCCAGCTCTTCGTCCGACGGCGCTACGATGGGTTTGTTGCGTTTTCTCATGCTGTCTCCCAACAGCGCATCGGGATTTTCGCCAGCCCTTCGGGGCCGTCGGGAACCCCACTATGTCAGGCGCCGAGCACGCCCGAAAGGCTGTGTACGAAATTTGGAACTTAATTTCATTTCTATTGACTGGTGTTTTCAGCCTTGTCAATATCGTCCCACTTTCACTCCAAGGGTAGGTGCGGAGCGCAATGCCAAGAGACGGCCGATGCTGAACTACATTCTGAGGCGCAGCATCGCGATGCCCTTCATATTGCTGGGCATCGTCACCATGGCGTTCCTGCTTTCGGCGATAACCAAGGGCGATCCGCTGACGGCCGTCGTCAGCGAGCAGCAGATGAACAATCCCGAGATCGTCGCTGCCGCCCGCCAGCGCTGGGGGCTCGATCGTCCCTTGCCGGAGCGCTACCTGATCTATGTCGGCAACCTTCTGAAGGGAGACATGGGAACGTCCTTCGTCACGCGTCGCGCCGTGTCGGCCGATCTCGTGGCGCGGCTGCCGGCTACCTTCGAGCTCGTCATTGCCGCAATGATCATCGGCAGTGTCATCGGCATCGTGTTCGGTCTGCTCGCCGCCTACTACCGCGACACCGCAATCGATCAGGGCGCCCGCATATTCTCGCTGTTCGGTTCCTCCGTCCCGATCTTCTGGCTGGGCCTGGCGCTTCTCTTCCTCCTGTCGGTCAAATTTCAGATATTGCCCGGGCCGGGCCGCATCGATCCCAGGATGTCGCCGCCACCGGTGGTGACCGGCTTCATGACCATCGATACCCTGCTCGCCGGAAACTTCGCCGCCTTCAAGGATGCGCTCGCTCACCTTGTTTTGCCGTCGTTCGTCCTCGGCTGGACGGTGGCCGGAACCATCTCCCGCCTCGTCCGAGCCAACATGCTTGAGGTTATGGAGCGCGAGTTCATCCTCACCGCCCGGGCCAAAGGGGCCGGCGAGTTGCGTGTCGTGCTGCGCCATGCCTTTCGCAACATCCTGGTTCCGGTGCTGACCGTGATCAGCTACTCGTTTGCCTACCTCATCACGGGCGCGGTGCTCACCGAGGCGGTTTTCGCCTGGCCGGGAATGGGAAGCTACGCCGTAACCGCGGCGCGTTCGCTGGATTTCCCGGCGATCATCGGCGTCACCATCGTCGGCGGCGTAATGTTCCTCATCACCAATCTGCTCACGGATATCGCCTATGTGCTGGCCAATCCGCGCGTGCGCCTGAACTGAGAGAAAGCCAGTGTCTTCGGTTCAAGCTTCATCATCGGCACGCCTTCGCCTTCCCGAATGGGCTTCGCCGGCCTTTGTGGTCGGCGGTGTCGTCGTTCTCTTCTGGCTCGTGGCTACCCTGTTCCCGACATGGCTCGCGCCGTACGACCCGCTCAAGCTTGCGGGCCGGCGGCTGCAAGCGCCGAATGCGAGCTATTTGCTCGGAACCGACGCCCTTGGTCGTGACGTGCTTTCCCGCACCATCCACGGTGCACAGCATTCTTTGCCGATAGCGCTTCTGGTCGTGGTCAGCGCCGTGGTGATCGGATCGGCCGCGGGCGCCATTTCAGGTTACAAGGGCGGCATCATCGGCGCCGCCATCATGCGGCTGGTCGACATCACCCTGTCCTTTCCTCCGATCCTGCTGGCAATGGCCGTCGCGGCCTCGCTCGGCCCGGGCCTGGGTAACGCGGCGATCGCCATGGTGGTCGTCTGGTGGCCGGTCTATGCCCGGCTGATGCGTGCCCAGGTGCTCGAAGTGCGTGAGCGCGAGCATGTCGAGGCCGCGGTTGCCGCCGGCGCCGGTCATTTCCGCATTCTCACCAAGCACATCCTGCCGCTGTGCTGGACGCCCATTCTCGTCAGCGCGACGATGGATCTTGGCCAGGTGATCCTGCTTGCGGCTTCACTGAGCTTCATCGGCCTCGGCGCCACGCCGCCCACGCCTGAGTGGGGCGCGATGATCTCCGACGGCGCGACATTCTTCTACAGCTGGTGGATCGCCTTCGGGCCGGGCATGGCCATCCTGACCGTTGTCCTCGGCTTCAACTTCATTGGTGACGGCCTGCGCGACTACTTTGATCCGAGGTCGTCCAAATGAGCGCGGCCGAAGTTACGAGCCAAAAGCCTGCCGACGAGCCTTTGCTGCGCATTCGCGACCTCAAGGTCGGCTTCGCTTCGCGGGATCGCGTCTTGCCGGCGGTGCGCGGCCTCGACATCGAATTGTCCAAGGGCGAAGTCCTCGGCATCGTCGGTGAATCCGGCTCGGGCAAATCCCTCGGCATGCTTGCGTCACTCGGGTTGCAGGCGCGCAACGCGGTCGTCACTGGTTCCGTCGTCTTCAAGGGCCAGGAACTGATCGGCCGCCCGCGCCGGGACATGCGCTCGCTGCGCGGTTCGGAGATCAGCATGATCTTCCAGGATCCGCTGTCATCGCTCAATCCCGTCATGACGGTTGGCGACCAGATCCGCGAGGCGCTTCTCCTCCACAACAGGGGCATGGGCAAGGCGAAGGCGACCGAGCGCGTGCTGGAGCTCCTGCAACTTGTCGCCATCCCGCAACCGGATCGTCGGATCAACCAGTACCCGCATGAATTTTCCGGCGGCATGCGCCAGCGTGTCATGATCGCCATGGCGGTCGCCAACAATCCCGAATTGCTGGTAGCGGACGAGCCGACGACCGCGCTCGACGTCACTGTGCAGGCCCAGATCATGCGCATGCTGCGCGAGCTCAAGGAAAAGCTCGGGCTGGCGCTCATCCTGATCACGCATGACCTGGGCGTCGTCGCCGGGCATGCGGACCGGGTCGCGGTCATCTACGCGGGGCTGGTGGTCGAGGAAGCCGAAGTGCGCGAACTCTTCGCCAATCCCCGCCATCCGTATACGCGGGGCCTGATCGACTCGATCCCGAAGCTGACGGCCTCCAAGGACAAGCTCTACTCGATCCCCGGCGCGCCGCCGATGCTTGGCGCGCTGCCGGAGGGCTGCGCCTTCCATCCGCGCTGCGGCTTCGGCCAGGATATCTGCCGCAAGGCCGCCCCTCCGGTCGTCGAGCTCGGCCGTCACCGGGCGGCGTGTCACTTTGCCGACAGCCTGCCGTCATGGGGCGGCGCCGACCGTACGGCGCTTGCGAAAGAGCACAGCAATGGCTGAAACGTTAGTCAACAAGCAGGCCGTGTCCGGCGAGGGCGTCGCCCTGTCGGTTCGCAATTTGTCGAAGACCTTTCCGATCATGGGCGGCACCCTTGTCCGCCGGGAAGTCGCGCAGCTGAAGGCCGTCACGGACATCTCCTTCGACCTGAAGCCCGGCGAGACACTTGGGCTGGTCGGGGAGTCCGGTTGCGGCAAGTCGACCCTTGGCCGATGCCTGCTGCGCTTGATCGAGCCGACATCCGGAAGCGTGAGCGTGAACGGGGTCGACGTCGTCTCGCTCGGCCCCCAGCAGATGCGCGACATGCGCCGGCACCTTCAACTGGTCTTCCAGGATCCGTATGGCTCGCTGCATCCGCGCATGCGCGTAGAGGACAGCATTGCCGAGCCTTTGCGCATAACGACGATGAACAGCGCGCAAAGGCGCGAGCGCGTGCTGGAGATGCTCGATCTCGTCAGCCTCAGCGCCGCGCACGGCCGGCGCTATCCGCACCAATTGTCGGGCGGCCAGCGTCAGCGCGTCGTGATCGCACGCGCTCTGGCGTTGAAGCCGGAAGTGCTCGTCCTCGACGAGCCGGTCTCGGCGCTCGATGTGTCCGTGCAGGCCGGCGTGCTGAACCTTCTCCAGGAAATCCAGGAGAAGATGCGGACCGCTTACGTCTTCATCGCCCATGACCTGTCCGTCGTGCGCCACATCTCCCACAAGGTCGCGGTGATGTATCTCGGCCGCTTCGTCGAGGTGGCGCCGGCAGAAAAGCTCTATGGGCGCCCGCTGCATCCCTATTCACAGGCGCTGATGTCGGCCGTGCCGGTCGCCGACCCGGATATCGAACGCGGACGCAAGCAGATACTGCTGAAGGGCGATGTGCCGAGCCCCATCAACCCGCCGTCGGGCTGTCCGTTCCGGACCCGGTGTTTCAAGGCGCAGGACAGATGCGCCGAGGTGACCCCGCCGCTCCTGGAGGTCGAAGCCGGCCACTATGCGGCATGCCATTTCCCGGGCCCGACGGACATCGGACTGACGGCCTGAGTGCAAGCTAGAGCAATTCCAGGAAAAGTGTGTAGCGGTTTTCCGTCCGGAATTGCGTAAAAACAAAGAGTTAGATCGGTTCGACGATTCCATGAAACGCTGAACCGCTCTAGAAGTAAGGAAGCGATAATGTCGGAATCCGTTAGGTCGGCGGGCGAAGCCTCAACGGGCTTGCCGCTGGCGGGTATCAAGGTGCTGGATCTGTCCCGTGTGCTGGCCGGCCCCTGGGCGACGATGAGCCTGGCGGATCTTGGCGCCGAGGTCTGGAAGATCGAGAACATCGACGGCGGCGACGACACGCGCGCCTGGTCGGTGCCGAGCTACAAGGGCGTCAGCACTTACTACCTCTGCGCAAATCGCGGCAAATCCAGCATCGCGGTCGACATCAAGCATCCCAAGGGGCATGAAATCATCCATCGCCTGGCCGCGCAGGCGGACGTCGTCATCGAGAACTTCCGCGCCGGTACGGTTCAGCGGCTCAAGATCGACTATGAGACGCTGAAGGCCTTCAATCCGGGCATCATCTACTGCTCGATCTCCGGTTATGGGCAGACCGGCCCCGAATGGGATCGGCCCGGCTACGATTTCGTCGTCCAGGCCGAGAGCGGCTTGATGTCGATCACCGGTCCCGTCGACGGCGAGCCGCAGCGCATCGGCGTTGCGATGACCGACATCATCGCCGGCATGGTCTCGGTTCAGTCGGTGCTGGCCGCGCTCTATCAGCGCCGGGAAACCGGCAAGGGGCAGTATATCGACGTATCGCTGCTGGAATGCGCGCTGAACACCTTGATCAATGTCGGCAGCGGCTACCTGAACGCGGGTGTCATTCCGCGCCGTTATGGCAACGCCCATCCGACGGTCGTGCCCTACCAGATCTGCGAGTGCTCGGACGGCAACTTCGCGCTGGCCGTGGGCAACGACAAGCAGTTCACCGCCCTGTGCGAAAAGGTCGTCGGCATGCCCGAGCTTGCCAACGACCCCCTCTACAAGACGGCCGCGGCGCGCGCGCTCAATCGCGAAAGCCTGCTCGTCAAGCTCAGCCAGGCATTCCGCTCCAACACCCGTCACCATTGGATGGAGGCCTGTCTGCGCCACGGCGTTCCCGCGGGCGAGGTCAAGTCGGTGCCGGAAGCGTTTGAAAGCCCTACGGTCAAGGCCCGTGACGTGGTGCAGACCTTGCACAGCCAGCATCTCGGGCCCGTCTCGCTGGTCAGGCCGGCCCAGGGTCTCGGCGCGCAGCGTGGTGCCGCATACAAGGCGCCGCCCATGCTCGGCGAGGACACGGCCACCGTGTTGTCGCAGACCCTGGGCTTTGCCCCTGAAGAGATCGAAAGCCTCATCAGCCAAGGCGTCGTGCGCCAGTATTCGCCTTCCGCCGCCTGACCGGTGCGGCGCAAGTCTCCTTGCTGTTCGTAGCATAACGAAAGGTTATTCAACCCAAAGGTTTTTGCCAGTGTACGGCATTGCCGCGGAGTGCAAGAAGCAGAGGTAGGCCTGCGGATTTGTGGTGCTGCGACGAACCAGCTGCGCATGCGGCGTGATGCGGTTACGCATAAAAGTTTCTTTCGCAGCGAGCAGGCCGTCGCGGTGCGTCAGGCACTTCCTGCAGGCCCGGCACGGGCGGATTTTGGGTGAGTTCAATGGGACGTCAGCTGCACTTCGTAGGCTATTGCACGATCGGGCCGTCTTGGCACAACAACGGAAGTTGGCGTCATGATGAAAGCGACGGCACGGACTTCCTGAACCCGACGCGCTACGAGAACATCGCGCGCATCCTCGAGGACGGAAAGTTCGACGGTCTTTTCTTCGTCGATGTCCAGACGCTCTACGACACTTATGGCGGCGTCTTCGACCCCTGCATCAAATATGGCGGGCATATGTGCATGCTCGACCCGATGCAGATGCTGACAGCCATGGCGCGGGTGACCAATCACATCGGCCTGTCGGCAACGATGTCGACCTCGCTCTATCATCCGTTCCACATCGCCCGCGCCTTTGCCTCGCTCGATCACATCAGCGGCGGCAGGGCGGCCTGGAACATCGTGACTTCGGCGACCGATCGCGAAGCGCAGAACTACGGCATGGACCGGCTGCTGGACAAGGCGCAGCGCTACGATCATGCCGACGAGGTGGTTGAAGCCTGCACGGCGCTCTGGAACAGCTGGGGGCCGGAAGCGCTGGTGCTCGACCGGCAGGCCGGCATCTTCGGCGACCCTTCGAAGGTCCAGTACGCCAACTACGCCGGCAAATATGTGAAGACGCGCGGCCCGCTGATGACGCCGCATTCTCCGCAGTGCAGCCCCGTGCTGATGCAGGCGGGGTCTTCCGAGCGCGGGCGCCAGTTTGCCGCGCGCTGGGCCGAGATCGTCTTCACGCTCCAGAACAACAAGCCTGACATGCAGGCCTTCTACCGCGATGTCAAAGATCGCGTCGCCAACGCCGGGCGCGATCCTTCGCACTGCGCCATCCTGCCGGCGACCGACATCGTCATCGGCGAAACGGAATCGATCGCGCGCGAGCGCGCCGAGTACATCGACTCTCTCGCCAATGCCGAACTCGGCCTTTCCGAGATGTCGAACCACATCGGCGTCGACTTGTCCGGCTTCCCGATGGACCAGCCGCTGAGCGAGATGGAGATCACGCAAGGCGCGCGTGGCGTGTTCGACATCATCATGAGCGGCGGCAAGGGCAAGACGCTGCGCGACGCCGGCCACCAGTACGCGACCACGCAGATGTCGCCGCAGCTCGTCGGCACGCCGATGATGATTGCCGATCACATCCATGAGCTGTTCGAGGCCGAGGCCTGCGACGGCTTCGTCATCTGCCCGTCCATCACCCCCGGATCGTTCTACCAGTTCGTGAAGTCGGTGGTGCCCGAACTGCAACGCCGGGGCATCTATCGCCGGGAATACACCGGCAGGACGTTCCGGGAAAATCTGCGCTCCTGACGCAGTCGCGGCACGGCTTTCAGGCTGTGTCCGGAATCATGAACTTTGATCGAGGGATGACATGAGCGGTTCTTCAAAAGGCGCGACGCGCGGCAACAGTTTCGAGCCGACGCCGGAAGTGGTGGCGATGCTGAAGGAGCGCGCCCGCTTCGTGCGTCTGGAGACGATCCGGCTGATCGAGATCGCCAAGACCGGGCATTACACATCGGTGTTCTCGGCCGCCGAAATATTCGCCGCGCTCTACTACGACGTCATGAGGCTGCGCCGTGGCGATCCGAAATGGGCCGGGCGCGATCGCTTCACCATCGGCAAGGGACACGCCGCGGTCGGCCTGTTTCCGATTTACGCCGATCTCGGTTTCTTTCCGAAGGAATGGCTCGATCAATACACGCGCCTCGGCAGCCCGCTCGGCGATCACCCCGACATGAAGAAGGTGCCCGGCGTCGATTTCTCGTCGGGCTCCATCGGCCATGCTCTCTCGAATGCGCTGGGCATGGTGCTGGCGCAGCGCTGGACCGGCGAGAAAGGCTATCGGGTCTTCTGCATGATGGGCGACGGCGAGATGCAGGAAGGACAGGTGTGGGAGGCCGCGATCAACGCCGCCCAGCATCGCGCCCGCAATCTCATCGCCATCATCGACCGCAATGGCTATCAGCTGGACGGCCGCGTCGACGACCTGATGAACATCGAGCCGCTTGGCGACAAATGGCGCGCCTTCGGCTGGGAAGTTCATGAAGTCGATGGCCACGACGTGGCGAAGGTGACCGAATTGCTGCGGCGGGTGAGGGCTGACGACGAGCGCACCAAGCCTTGCGTGATCATCGCGAGGACCAGCAAGGGCAGGGGGGTCTCCTACATGGAGACCGAGCCCGGCTGGCACCTGGGCTACCTCGACCCATCCGATGCCGAAAAGGCTATCGCTGAGATCAACGCGCTGGATGCTTGAAATGAACGGTCCTCTCTCCCCCAATTCCTGGCAATATCGTGGCCTCAACGCCGTCAATCCGGGCCTCGATCATCTGTCCAACGGGCTGATTGATCTCGTGAAGGCAGGCCATAACGTCATGGCCGGCTCGGCCGACCTTCAATACTCGAACGGCCTGAACCGCTTCGCGGCTGCCTACCCTGACCGCTATGTGTCGTTTGGCATCTCGGAGCAGAACATGGTCAGCACCGCCGCCGGCATAGCGACCTGTGGCGTGGTTCCCTTCGTGGCGACCTTCGCTTCCTTCCTGGCGCTGCTTGCCTGCGAGCAGATCCGCATGGACGTTGCCTATTCCGCGCAGCCGGTCCGCCTCATCGGTCATCACACCGGCATATCGCTGGGTTTCTACGGCACTTCGCACCACGCCACCGAAGACATCGCCATCATGCGTTCGATCGCCGATCTGGCTGTCGTGTCGCCGGCCGACGGTCCGCAACTGGAAGCGGCGATCCGCGCTTCCGCCGGTTATGACAAGCCGATCTATTTCCGCATCGGCCGCGGCCGCGATCCGGTCGTCTATTCCGGCACGCCGACATTCGCCTTCGGCAAGGCGCATGAACATTTGAAGGGCGAGGAACTGACCATCATCGCCTGCGGCATGGCGGTGCATGGCGCGCTAGAGGCGGCGAGGGCGATGAATGCCGACGGACGCTCCGTCGGCGTGATCGACGTGGCCTGCATCAAGCCTTTCGACCGGGAGGCGATTCTCGACGCGGCATCCCGCTCGAAGAAGATCATGACGGTGGAGGAGCACAATGTCCTGGGCGGGCTTGGCAGCGCGGTCGCCGAAGTGCTCGCCGACGAAGGGCTTGGTGTTAAGCTGAAGCGCCACGGCATCTACGACGAATACAGCCTGATCGCGCCGCCCACCCATCTCTATGCGCATTACAAGCTCGACGCCGCTGGCATCCGCGGCGTCGCCGAGGCGTTCCTCGCCTGATCAGTGGACGGCATGGAGGTTGCCACAAGTCGGCAACCTCCAATGACGAACCATACCCTACTTTCCGCTCGCCGCCTTTTTCCTGCGGCGCGCTTCCACTACGGCCGCCTGCAACTGATCGAGGCTGAGACCGCCGAAGACGACGAAGGACTGCACCAGCCAGGACGGCGTGCCCTGCAAGCCGATCGTGTCGGCTTGCAGGGCGTTTCGCGCGATGAGCTTGTCGATGTCGGCCTTGTGCGCCGCCGCGTCCTTGTCCAGCCTCGCCATGTCGATGCCAGCCTTGGCCAATACGGCGGTGACTTCCTTTTCCTGCTGGAAGCGCTTGGGTGACGACATCAGCGCGTCGTGCGCGGTCTCGTACATCCCTTGCCACTTCGCCGCGACCGCCATGCGGGCGGCGTATTCCGAAACCGGACCGAACACCGGCCAGTCCTTGTAGAGGACGCGCACCTTGGGGTCGCTTTGAAGGAGCTTCTTCAGCTCCGGATGGCTCTTGCGGCAGTAGGGGCAGTTGTAGTCCATGAACTCCGCGATCGTGATGTCGGGATTCTTGGCCCCGACGTACGGCATGTCGGGATCGTTGAGGACCTGTTCGGGCGTCAGGCCTTCCTGGGCGCGAGCGGGCAGGACAGGCAGCAGCGTCGCGGTTGCCGCCAGCGTGGAGGCGCCAAGCAGGAAACGCCGGCGTCCGATCGGATTTTGGTTGAGCATTAAATGACCTCTGGAGCGGCATCGCCGCCCTTCATGGATGAACAGTAGCGCGCGGGCGGCCATCCGCCCGTGCGCATCGAATTCAGACGATGAAGGATGATCGGGGCGGTCTCGGTTCAGCTTCGCGGAAGACGTGCTTCGTTGCAGGTAGGGTCATCACGGGTACGCAATGCCTCGAGATGCGCGCCTCGCCGTCGGTCGCGCCTTCCGGCAGGCCGACCTGCGGAAAGCAGGACATGCCCGCCGTTCGCACGATGCGGTAGCAGGGCTTGAAGGTCGAACGCTCCGCGGTCGAGCTCGACGAGGCGACGGAGGCGGCGAGGGCTGGTCGCGACAGCGACGACGCCAGCGCCCAGGACGGCCATATGCCGGCGGCGATCGCCACCAGCAGGAACCCCAACGCCGTCACAGACACACAGAGCCGCATGACCCGGTTCTAGACCATGTCTCCCGGAACTGGGAACCTTTTTCGATAGCGGCGGATCAGCCGGGCTGCGCAGTGTGGAAAGACCGCTTGAAATGGATGAGCGGTTCGCCGCCGAAATGCTCCATGTCACGCACGTCGCCGATCATGATCTCGTGGTCGCCGCTCGCAATGATGCTGTTCACATCGCAGCTGATGCAGGAAACCGCGCCCTCGATGATGGGCAGGCCCATATCGGAGAGGCGATGGCTGACGGAGGCGAATTTGTCGGCGGCCTTGCTGGCGAACAGCATGCAGATGTCCTGCTGCTCTCGGCTGAGGAAATTGATGCAGAAACGCCGTGTCTCTTTGAGCATCGGCAGCGTGTTGGACGTCTTGTCGAGCGAGATCAGGAACTGCATCGGTTCCAGCGAGAGCGCGATGACGGCGCTCATGGTCAGGCCGTGCAAAGTCCCGTCGCCGGCCGCCGTCGTGATGACCGCCACGCCTGATGGCCAATGGCTGGACACAGTCTTGAACAGGTCGCGGCCGATGGGCAAGGCGGCAGGCGGGATGACGACGGGAGCGTTCATGTTCGGTGCGTCCTATGATCGCGATTTTGGTATTGCGAGGATGCCCAAGGGCGACGACGGCGTAAACGCGCAAAATTCTTGGCGACCCATAACAAATCCTTGTGCCAGCGCCTTTGAGGGGAAATCCGAATTAGAGCTAACTGTATGAAATAATTTGACTAAGGTCGGATCCCTGCTTTTCGGCGGTATGCTCTGCGATATGGGAAATGCACGGAGACGGCTGGATAGCCAGCCCGGCATTGGCTTGCGGATCGTATTCTCTTGGCATTAAAGTTCGTTATGTCACTGCTGCGCAAAAGCATTCCCTCCCTGGCGTCGCTGATCTCGTTCGAGGCCGCCGCGCGGCTGATGAGTTTCACCAGGGCCGCCGACGAGTTGAACATCACGCAGGCAGCCATCAGCCGGCAGATCCGCGAGCTGGAAAACTTCCTCCAGATACCGCTTTTCGAACGGGGGCACCGCTCGATCGAACTCACCCCCGCCGGCGCCATGCTCAACGCGTCGCTGCCGGTGCACTTGACCGCGATAGCGTCGCTTGCCGACCGTGTCAGGGAGCTGCGCGATCCGCAGGCGATCGTCGTCGGCACGACGCACGCATTCGGCACCTACTGGCTGGCGCCGCGGCTGGTCGAATTCAGCAGCCTTCACCCGGATGTCGATCTGCGCCTGGCGGTCAACGATGAGCTCGTCGACATTTCCAAGCAGCGCATCGACATGACCGTGCGTTTCGGCGGCGGCTCATGGCCGTCCATGTCCGCCAGGTTCCTGATCGGCTGCGAAGTGACGCCTGTCTGCCATCCCTCTTATTGGGATGGCCGCAAGCATCCGGCCCACCCGGCCGACCTCCTGGGCGAGAAGCTGCTCGACATTGAAGGCCGCTC
>JBFLWR010000454.1:0-4227 GCA_040755925.1 Pseudomonadota bacterium | reverse complement strand
CGCCGTACCGGTGACGGCGCTCGCCGCCGAGGCGGGGCTGGCGATCGACAACGGCATCGCGGTCGACGGCGCGCTGCGCACCGCGGACCCTGACATCTTCGCCGCCGGCGACTGCTGTTCGTTCCCGCTTGCCGTCTATGGCGGCCGGCGCGTGCGGCTGGAAGCCTGGCGCAACGCGCAGGAGCAAGGCGCGCTCGCGGCGAAGAACATGCTGGGCGCCAACGAGCCGCACGCGGCCGTGCCATGGTTCTGGTCGGATCAGTACGGGCTGACGCTGCAGATCGCCGGGCTTTCCGACGAAGGGCGCAGCGTCGTGCGTCGGGATCTCGACGACGGCGCCTTCATCCTGTTCCATCTGGCGGAAGACGGAAGGCTGGTCGCGGCCAGCGGCATCGGCCCGGGCAATGCCGTGGCGCGCGACATCCGTCTGGCCGAAATGCTGATCGCGAAGCGGGCAAGCCCTTCGCCGGAAGCTCTCGGCTCGCCGGCGGTCAAGCTGAAAGCGCTGCTCGCGGCTTGATCAATCGAGCTGGAAAAGCGCCTTCAGCTCGTTCAGCTTGTCGTTGACCAGCCAGCCATAATAATTCTCCTCGGGCAGCTTTTCCGGCTCGCCTGCAGCGCGGCGCCTGTCGTTCTCGGCCTTCAGCGCATAGGCGCGCTGCTCGGGATCGCCGACATTGTAGAGCGTGGCGGTGATCCCCGGATTGCCGGAGATGTCGAAGCCGGCGATGGTCCGGTAGGCATCGATCGACTTCCGGATCGTCGCGGCGACATAAGGCAGCGTCAGGTCCGGATCCATGATCGTCTTGTAGACCGCGTTCGGATCCTGAACGTCGAGCTCCGGCAGGCCGGAGACCTTGTGGACGAGGTCGCTCATCTCCAGCGCCGTCAGCGGGTTCAGCTGGCCGAGGCCGAAGGTCTGGCCGGCATAGTAGGGCTGGAAGAAGGTGGCGCCGAAGCGGTCGTTGGGAAAACTCGTACCTCCAACGGTCTTACCGCGGAAGGAATGGTTCCACACATCCTCGCGGCATTCCCAGAGATCGTAGCTGTCGGTCATGCCGGCGCATTTCTTGAATTCCGGCCGCTGAATGAAATCGCTGACGTCCTCGCCTTCATAGGAAAAGCTGAGCCTGCTGCCGAGATAGGCGATCGCCTTGACGTAGTAGGTCTGCAGCCTGTCATAGGCGTCGACATTGTAGGTATGCTCGCCGACGATGGCGCCGACGATGTGCATCGGATCGATGCCGTAGGCCGCGGCCGTCTTCCTGATCTTGGCGCGCAGGTCGGCATCGTTCTGCAGGAGCGCGTAGACCTTGCGGTACTTGGCCTGGAAACTGGTGTTGGTGGCCTGGGTGCGCCGGGTGGAAGCGCCAGGGATATCGGGCTGCTCGGCGTTGCGGTTGCCCGGCGGCACAACAGTCGCGGCGTCGGCATTCGCGACAACCACCGCCAATGCCAGGCCGAGAAAGAGAAGTACGCGTTTCTTCATGCGCCGCCGCCTTTGAACGGGCGGCAAACTAGGTAAAGGCCAAGGGAGAGTCGAGCTTGGCCAAGCTTTGGCCCAGACGAAAGGTGGCCGGATGGTACCATCCGGCCACACATTGCTTGATTGCCCGATTTTGATCGATCGCAAACTTCAGAGAATGAAGCGCGACAGGTCGGTGTTCCGCGACAAATCGCCGACATGCTTCTGCACATAGGCGGCATCGATGGTGACCTGGGTGCCGTTGCGGTCGGGCGCGTCGTAGGAAATCTCGTCAAGCACGCGTTCCATCACCGTCTGCAGGCGCCGGGCGCCGATGTTCTCGACGCTGGCGTTGAGGTCGACGGCGATGCCTGCGAGCGAATCGATGGCGTCATCGGTGAAACTCAGCTCGACGCCCTCGGTCTTCATCAGCGCGATATACTGCTTGATCAGGCTCGCCTCGGTCTCGGTCAGGATGCGGACGAAGTCCTCCTTCTCCAGCGCGCGCAGCTCGACGCGGATCGGCAAGCGGCCCTGAAGCTCCGGCAACAGGTCGGAAGGCTTGGAAACGTGGAAGGCGCCCGACGCGATGAACAGGATGTGGTCGGTCTTCACCGGCCCGTACTTGGTCGCGACGGTGGTGCCTTCGACCAGCGGCAGCAGGTCGCGCTGCACGCCTTCGCGCGAGGGGCCGCCCGAAATGTCGCTCCGAGCCGCGATCTTGTCGATCTCGTCGAGGAAGACGATGCCGTCATTCTCGGCCGATTCCAGCGCGAGGCGCACGACCTCGTCCTGGTCGAGCAGCTTGTCGGACTCGTCATTAATGAGCAGGGCGTAAGAATCGCGCACCGTCGTCTTGCGGGTCTTGGTCCTGCGGCCACCCATGGCCTTCGACAACATGTCGTTGATGTTCAGCACGCCGACATTGCCGCCGGGCATGCCGGGAATCTCGAACCCCGGCATGCCGCCGGTGCCGGTGTCCGCCACCTCGATTTCGATCTCCTTGTCGTCGAGCTCGCCGTCGCGCAGCTTCTTGCGGAAGCTGTCGCGCGTGGCCGGGCTCGCCGTCTTGCCGACCAGCGCCTCCAGCACGCGCTCCTCGGCGTTGATCTGGGCGCGCGCGGTGACGTTCTCGCGCATCTTCTCGCGGGTCAGGCCGATGGCGACCTCGACAAGGTCGCGCACGATCTGCTCGACGTCGCGGCCGACATAGCCGACCTCGGTGAACTTGGTGGCCTCGACCTTGACGAAGGGCGCGCCGGCAAGGCGGGCCAAGCGGCGCGAGATCTCGGTCTTGCCGACGCCGGTCGGGCCGATCATCAGGATGTTCTTCGGCATCACCTCTTCGCGCATCTGGCCTTCCAGCTGCTGGCGCCGCCAGCGGTTGCGCAGGGCAATGGCCACGGCGCGCTTGGCGTCCTTCTGGCCGATGATGAAGCGGTCGAGTTCCGAAACGATTTCGCGGGGGGAGAAGGTGCTCATATTACTCAGATTCCACTTTGCCACTGCTTGATGGACTCGAACGGATGCAGCAGCATGATCACGTTGAGCGTCAGATTGTCCCGGATGATGTAGCCCGTGCCGAGCTCGAAAATGAGCGCCAGGGCCACGATCACCCATATAGGTAGCTTTCGCGCCATCACAAATCCCAGCGCCATGAACAGCGTGTCGGACACCGAGTTGATGATGGAGTCGCCATAGTAGCTCAGCGAAATAGTGCCGGCACGATAGCGGTCGATGATGAAGGGGCTGTTCTCCAGAAGCTCCCAGCCGCCTTCGATGAGGACGGCGAAGGCAAGCCGCAGCCCGATCGGCGAGCGGGGAAACAGGAACCTTGCCAGCGCGTAGAACAGGAAACCGTGGATGATGTGCGAGAACGAATACCAGTCGGCTATGTGCTGGGAATTCTCCGAGCTGTTGACCACGCCATGCCAGAGCTTGACGTAGCCGCAAGTGCAGATAGGCGGATGGCCCATGACATAGAGGGCGCCGGCCTGGAAAACGACCAGCGCCACCACGATGAGAAGCCCCATGCGCCAGCTGTCTTCATAAGCAGAAAGCGTCTTGTCCTCTTCGGGCGCGGTCATCCGGTCATTCCCCCTCGTCATCGTCTTCGGGCGCGTCGACGGCCATCAGCACGACGTCCCCATATTCGGATTGCCGGCGGTCGATCGGCCTGAAGCCCGCCTTCTCATAGGCGCGGATGGCGCGGGCATTGTCCGGATGCGGGTCGATGATGACGCGCGGCGCGCCTTCCTCGAAAAGCTCCTCCACGAACTGGCGCACGATCGCCGCGCCATGGCCGGCGCCGACCAGTTCCGGCGGGCCGATCGTCAGATCGATGCCCAGCGTGCCGAAGGGCTGGTCGGCATAAGGATGATCGTCCTCCATGTGCGGATCGTAGCTCTGCAGGTAGGCGATCGGCCTGCCGTTCAGCTCGACGATCAGCGGCTCCACCGAAACCGAATCGATATGCTCGCGGATTCCAGCGATTTCCTTGTCCGGATCGTCCCACCATTCGGCCACGTGCGGCTGCCTGAGCCAGCCAGCGATCAATGGCAGGTCCTTTTCGGTCACCGGCCGAAAATCATAGCTATCTTCGGTCATGATCTTTTCTGCAAACCGGTTCCCACTTCTTGCTTACGCGGTCCCGCGGTTCGGGATCATGAGCGCTCAGACGGCATCTAGCGTTTCGACGACGAAATTGTCGTTGGTGTAGACGCAGATGTCGGACGCGATCTGCATCGCCTTGCGGGCGATCT
>JBFLWR010000453.1:0-10352 GCA_040755925.1 Pseudomonadota bacterium | reverse complement strand
ATTATGCGCTTCTGCCCTCGGGCCAGGCTGTGATCGCACGCCATCTGCGGCCGATCGCGGACGTCGCCGCGGACTACGTGACGATCGCGGAGAGTTTCCTCGGCACGCCCTATCTGTGGGGCGGGGTCTCGGGTTTCGGCATCGACTGCTCCGGCCTCGTGCAACTATCCATGCGCATGGCCGGCAAGGATGTGTTGCGCGATTCTGACATGCAGGCGGCCTCGATCGGCACGCCGTTCGAGCCGGGTCCGGATTTTTCCGGCCTCCAGCGCGGCGACCTTGTCTTCTGGAAGGGCCATGTCGCCATCATGACGGGCGCCCGTGACATGATCCACGCCAACGGTCACACCATGCTGGTTTCGCGGGAGGGGTTGAAAGAGGCGGTCGACCGGATCGGCTATCTCTATGGCGGCCCGACCGGGTTTCGGAGGCCGTAGCGCCGGCTTGCCCTTCTCCCCCATGGGGTGAAGGGAAAACGATCCCCTTTTGTTCCGATTTTTCTTGGCGATCGTCTGTCGCCGCGCTACCTGTTGCACGTGACAGAGCAGCCGCGCCTTGCCGAACAAAATGCCGCCGTCCTGCTGCCCGAGCCATTCGTCAGATGGTTCGGCGACAAAGGCTGGTCGCCACGCGTTCACCAGCTGGAACTGCTGGCGAAGGCGCGGGCCGGGCAATCGGTGCTGCTGATCGCGCCGACCGGCGCCGGCAAGACCTTGGCCGGCTTCCTGCCGTCGCTGACTGGGCTCGCCGGGCGTCCGAAGCGAAAGCCGGGCGACGCGCATCGCGGCATCCACACGCTCTACATCTCGCCGCTCAAGGCGCTGGCCGTCGACATCGAGCGCAATCTTGGCAAGCCGGTCGAAGAGATCGGGCTGCCGGTCACCGTAGAGACGCGCACCGGCGACACGCCATCGCACAAGCGCCAGCGGCAGAAGCTGGCGCCGCCCGACATTCTTTTGACCACGCCCGAGCAGCTCGCCTTGCTGATCGCCGGAAACGACGCCAGGCGCTTCTTCGAGGATCTTCGCTATGTCGTGCTCGATGAGCTGCATTCGCTGGTCACTTCGAAGCGCGGGCATCTGCTGGCGCTGGGGCTGGCGCGGCTGCGCGCCTTTGTCCCTGATCTGCAGACCATAGGTCTGTCGGCCACCGTGGCCGAGCCGGACGAATTACGGCGCTGGCTGGTTGCGCAAAATCCGCCTGGCGAAATGGCCGGGCTGATCACGGTTGCCGGCGGCGCCAAGCCCGACATCTCGATCCTCGACTCGCGCGAGCGTGTGCCCTGGTCGGGGCATTCGGCCCGCTACGCGATCCCCGAGATCTACGAGGCGATCAAGCAGCACCAGACGACCCTTCTCTTCGTCAACACGCGCAGCCAGGCCGAGCTTTTGTTCCAGGAGCTATGGCGCGCGAACGAGGATTCGCTCCCCATTGCGCTGCATCACGGCTCGCTCGATGTCGGCCAGCGCCGCCGGGTCGAGAAGGCGATGGCCGACAATGCGCTGCGCGCCATCGTCGCCACCTCGACGCTCGACCTCGGCATCGACTGGGGCGATGTCGATCTGGTCGTCCATGTCGGCGCGCCCAAGGGCGCCAGCCGCCTGGCGCAGCGCATCGGCCGCGCCAACCACCGCATGGACGAGCCCTCGAAGGCGATCCTGATCCCGGCCAACCGCTTCGAGGTTCTGGAATGTTGCGCCGCGCTCGACGCCAACTATCTCGGCGCGCAGGACACCCCGCCACTGATCAAGGGCGCGCTCGACGTGCTCTCGCAGCATGTTCTGGGTGTCGCCTGCGGCGGGCCGTTCGACGCCGACCTCCTGTTCGAAGAGGTGCGCGGCGCCGCCCCTTACGCGGCGCTGGATCGCCAGACCTTCGATCGCGTCATCGACTTCGTCGCTACCGGCGGCTACGCGCTGAAGAACTACGAGCGTTATGCCCGCATCCGCCAGAACAAGGACGGGCTCTGGCGCGTCTCGCACCCGAGCGTCGCGCAGCAATACCGGTTGAATGTCGGCACCATCGTCGAAATGCCGGAGCTCAACGTCCGCTATGTCCGACAGGGGCGCGGCATGGCCGGTCGCGGCGGCCCGGTGCTCGGCAAGATCGAGGAATACTTTGCCGAGACGCTGCGTCCCGGCGACAATTTCCTCTTCTCGGGCAAGGTGCTGCGCTTCGAAGGCATTCGCGAGAACGAATGCGTCGTCTCCAACGGCGCCGGCGCCAACATCATCGTACCGTCCTACGCCGGCGGCAAGTTCCCGTTGACGACTTACCTTGCGGAGCAGGTGCGCGGTATGCTGGCCGACAGCGACCGGTGGAAGCTCCTGCCCGAACAGGTGGCCGACTGGCTTCGCATCCAGGAGGAGAAGTCGGTTCTGCCAAAACGCGGCGACCTTCTGGTCGAGACCTTTCCGCGCGGCAACCGCCATTACATGGTTGCCTATCCCTTTGAGGGTCGCCTGGCGCATCAGACGCTCGGCATGCTGCTGACACGCCGTCTGGAGCGCGCCAATGCCAGGCCGCTCGGCTTCGTCGCCACCGATTACTCGCTGGCCGTCTGGGCGCTGGACGACATGGCGGCGCTGTTCAAGGCGAGGAAGCCGTCGCTTGGCCAGCTTTTCGACGAGGACATGCTGGGTGACGATTTGGAAGACTGGCTGAACGAGAGCTGGATGCTGAAGCGCACCTTCCGCACCTGCGCCGTCATCGCCGGCCTGATCGAGAAGCGTTATCCAGGCCAGGAAAAGAGCGGGCGGCAGGTCACCGTCTCGGCCGATCTCATCTACGACGTGCTGCGCAGCCATGAACCTGACCACATCCTGCTGCAGGCGACACGCACCGATGCCTCCGCCGGCTTGCTCGATGTCAGCAGACTAGGCGAGATGCTCTCGCGTGTGCGCGGTCGAATCGTGCATAAGCATCTCGACCAGATCTCGCCGCTGGCGGTGCCGGTGATGCTGGAGATCGGCAAGGAATCGGTCAATGGCGGCGCCAACGACACGCTTTTGATGGAGGCCGCCGACCTTGTCGAAGAGGCGAAGAGGCGATGGGTCGAGGCCAGTAGCAAGGAAACCGAGAGGGGATGAATTTTTCGCTGTCGCGCGCAACGCTGATCGCCGAGGCCGACCTCGTCGGCATCGCTGGCGAACGGGCTGTCTGCGATCGCCGCGGCGTGCTGTATTTCCCTGATCTTCAGTTACTCGCGGTCTCCGACCTGCATCTCGAAAAAGGCTCGTCTTTAGCCAGGCGCGGAACGCTGATCCCGCCTTACGACACCGGGGCAACGCTGTTGCGGCTGCAGGCGGTGGTCGCCGACTATCAGCCGCGCATTGTCGTAAGCCTGGGCGACTCCTTCCACGATGGCGGCGGCGCGGGGCGCATGCACCAAAGCTTCCGCGAACGGTTGGAAGCGATGATGGCCGGCCGCGACTGGTTCTGGGTCGCAGGCAACCATGATCCCGAGGCGCCCGCCGATCTGGCCGGCGAGACGGTGCGGGAACTGGCCATAGGCTCACTGCTCTTCCGCCACGAGCCGTCGAAGCTGTGGGTCGAGGGCGAGATATCGGGTCATCTCCATCCTTGCGCCCGTATCGTCCAGCGCGGCCGTTCGGTCAGGCGGCGCTGCTTCGCCGGCGACGGCGGCCGCATGATCATGCCGGCCTTTGGCGCCTATACCGGCTCCCTCAACGTGCTCGACCGCGCCTATGCCGGCCTGTTCCGGCTTGAGACGCTTGTCGCCTATATGCTGGGCTCAGAGCGCATCTTTGCCATCTCCGGCTCGATGCTGCGACCGGGCTAACGCATGTCGCCCAAAAATGCGCGGCGGTTTTGGGATTACGACACGCGCAAGGAGAACTACTCCCGGCCGTAATAGAGCGTGACCGTGTGCTTCGCCTCGGCGAAGAACAGCCAGCGCTCGACCAGCATGCCCGTGAGCTGCGATAGCGCCGCAAGCATTGAGGCGGCAGCTGCGAAAGGCCGTGGCGCGGGCAGGGCGATGGCAAGCAAGATAGCCGGAGCGGCAAAGGCCAGGGCCTGCGTGATCCGTCGCAACTTCGCGCTGTGCTTGCGGGCGATGCGGAATCCCATTTCCTTCAGCAGATAGTTCTCTTCCGTGTGCGGCCATTCGATCGACCGCACGGTGCCGCCGGCAAGGCCTGTCGCGGTGTTGGCGGTGGTGGGGATTTCCAGCCGGTCGTTGTAGCGCCAGGTGGCGAGCTTCCAGCCCCAGCCGGCGAGCGTGGCGAGCAGCGCGCCGGCAAGCACCGCCGTCATTCCGACCCCGAAGCCCTGCAGCAAGGCGTTGAGAAGCACGCTTCCCGTCATGGCGGAGAAGACGAGGTAAGCCGGCAAGGTATAGCGGCTGTGCCACTGTGCGATCGGCTTCAGCGAGGCATAGATCATGCCCGTCGTGCAGACTGTCGTCACAGAGCCGATTGCCGCCAGCAGCCCGCCAACAGCCACCCAGCCGCCGGTGCGGCCTAGAAACACCCAGCCGATGCCGAACAATGCGGCCGGCACGAAGGTCGCGACCGAGGCCACGCCCTCGCGCGACAGCCAGGAGCTGCGCCATTGCGAGAAGGCGCGCCAGGCGCGCTCGGGGCGGCCGAGATGACCGGTCGAGGAGAGCAGGCCGGCGGCGATCAGGCCGAGCGCCAGCACCATGCCGATCAGCCCAAGCCAGAAGTCCGGCCGGATGAGTCCAAACCCGCCAAGCACGCCAAGCAACGCCAGCAGGCCGTAGCCAGCGCCGGTCGCGGTGGTGAAGAAGACCACGGAAAAAGCGGGATGCATGGACGTCAGTTCGAAAGCATGCGGTCGATCCAGCCGAGGAACCCGCCCTCGGCCCGGATCGGCTCCAGCGCCGGTGCGTCGACTTTGGCGGCGCGCTCGGTGCGGGCGCGCGGCGGCAAATATCTATTGGTCGGTTTGTAGCCGAGCTCGGGCATCAACGCCACGCCTCCGCGCTCCTCCACGAGCTGCGAAATCGCCGAGGCCGGATCGCCGAGATCTCCGAAATGCCGGGCGCTGGTCGGGCAGGCGGCCACGCAGGCCGGCACGCGGTCTTCCGCCGCCAGCTTGTCGTTGTAGATGCGGTCGATGCAAAGCGTGCATTTCTTCATCACGCCGACATCGGTGTCGAACTCGCGCGCGCCATAGGGGCAGGCCCAGCTGCACAGCTTGCAGCCGATGCACTTGCTCTCGTCGACCAGGACGATGCCGTCCGAGGCGCGTTTGTAGGAGGCGCCGGTCGGGCAGACGGTGACGCAGGCCGGCTGCTCGCAATGCAGGCAGGAGCGGGGGAAGTTCACCGTGCGGCCGCCCATCTCCGTCGTATGTTCGTAGCTGTGCACGCGGTTGAACCAGACGCCGTCCACATGGCCGCCATAGGGGTCGATGTCGGTCAGCGGCGCCATATGGCCGCCGGTGTTCCATTCCTTGCAGGCGGTGACGCAGGCCTGGCAGCCGACGCAGGTGTCGAGGTCGATGACCAGGCCAAGCTTCTTCTCGGTTTGGGCGGGAAGGCAGGTCATTCGGCGGCTTCCCTCTTCATGCGGAATTCGGCGCCGAAGCGCAGCACTTCCGGCGAAGGCTGGAAATGCGGTGGCTGGTGGAAGCGCTCGAACTGCGGTTCGGTGAAACCGGCTTCCTCCGGCGCACATTTGACGATGCGCACCCTGAGGTCGAACCATGCCGCCTGGCCGGTGACCGGATCGGAATTCGAGTAGCGCCTGCCATTGGCGCCGGCCGCCGTCTGGTCGCCGATGATGTGGTTGAGCAGGAAGCCGCGATTGCTCTCGGCAGCGTCGTCCTTCAGCCCCCAGCTGCCACGCCGCTTGCCGATCGCGTTCCAGGTCCAAACCGTGTCGGGGTTCACGCCGTCGACCAGCTTGATTTGTCCCTTCACGCGGCCGTTGATGCTTTCGATCCACACCCAGTCGTCGTCGGCAATGCCGAGCTTGGAGGCCGTTTCGCGATGGATAAAAAGCCTGTTCTGGCTGGTGATCTGCCTCAGCCACGCATTCTGCGAACCCCAGGAATGGTACATGTGCATCGGCCGTTGCGTCAGTGCATGCAGCGGGTACTTCTCGAGGTCGACAGCCTCTTCCTCAAACGGCGCATACCAGAAGGGCAGAGGGTCCATACAGGCTTCGATGCGGCCGCGCTCGGCATCCGGCGGCTGCGCCTTTCCATGGCCACGCGCAGCGAGCCGGAAGCGCTGCATAGGCTCGGAATAGAGTTGGAAGACGATCGGATCCGCTTTCGGAACGAAGCCCATCTGCACTGCGAAGTCGAGATAGGCGCGGTTCGCCATCTTGTAGTAGCGCTGGTCGTTGGGGAACTCGTGATGCCAGAAACCGCCATTTTCGATATAGCGCTGCAACTGGCCCGGATTGACGTCGCCCCTGCCCATCGCGCCGCCATCGCTGCCGCGCCAGCCGGCGAGCGGGCCGATCCCTGGCGTGCGCTCGTGATTGACGATGTAGTCGGCGTAGTCGCGGTATTTCGCCGAACCGTCCTCATTGACGAAGCCGGGCAGGCTGAGACGCGCGCCGAGTTCGATCAGCACCGACTGGAACGGCCGCACGTCGCGATCTGGCTGCACCACCGGATGGCGGATGGCGTCGCCCGGTCCGTCCGCGTGGCTGATCGGCCGGTCGAGCAGGCTGATGCAGTCGTGCCGCTCGAGATAGGTGGTGTCGGGCAGCACAAGGTCGGCGAACGGCACGGTCTCGGAATAATAGGCGTCGGAGTAGATGATGAAGGGGATCTTGTAGGCGCCCGCCTCGTCCCTGTCGGTGAGCATGCGAAGCGTCTCGACGGTGTTCATCGATGAGTTCCACGCCATGTTCGACATGTACATCATCAGCGTGTCGATCGGATAAGGATCGCCGGCCCAGGCGTTGCGGATGACGCTGTGCATCAATCCGTGCGCGGCCAAGGGCGCTTCCCAGGAATAGGCCTTGTCGATGCGCAGTGGCGTGCCGGCTTCGTCGACCAGAAGATCGTCGGGGCCGCAGACGAACCCGAGCGGCATGCCGTCCAGCGGCGTCATCGCTCGCGTGCTCTTGCCGGCAGGCTTCGGCCCGGGCGGCGCCGAGCGAGGGTAGGGCGGCTTGAAGCGGAAACCGCCGGGCACGTCCACCGTGCCGAGCAGCACCTGCAGGAGATGGATGGCGCGGCAGGTGTGGAAGCCGTTGGAATGGGCCGAGATGCCGCGCATCGCATGCATCGACACCGGCCGTCCCCTGATCGTCTCGTGCCGGCGGCCCGCCCAGTCCGTCCAGGCAACCGGCAGTTCGATCGTCTGCTCGAAGGCGACATGCGCCAGCTCCGCCGCAATGCGGCGGATCGTGGCGGCATCGACACCGCAACGTTCCGCCACTGCGTCAGGCGAATGGCTGTCGTCGAGATAGCGGTCGGCGATCAGCTGGAACACCGGCACGCAACGCCGACCGTCGACTACGTAGCTGCCGGTCAGTGCCGGCCTCGCTGCGGCGTCGGCCGCCTTGACGGGGTGCTTCGCCATTCTGTCCCAGGCGAGCGGGCTGCCGTCGTCGTCGCGAACGAACAGCCCGTCATCGGCGCTGCCGGGCTCCTGCACGACCAGCACCGGCGCATTGGTGTAGCGAAGAAGGTAGTCGAGATCGACACGGCCGGCCTTGAGCAACTCGTGGACGAGGGCGAGCACGAACAGGCCGTCCGTGCCCGGGCGGATGCCGATCCAGTCGTCGGCGATGGCGTTGTAACCGGTGCGGCAGGGATTGATCGACACCACCTTGGCGCCGCGCGCCTTGAGCTTGCCGAGGCCGATCTTGATCGGATTGGAATCATGGTCCTCGGCGACGCCGAACAGCATGAAGTATTTGGTGTTGTCCCAGTCGGGTTCGCCGAACTCCCAGAACGAGCCGCCGATCGTGTAGAGCCCGCCCGCCGCCATGTTGACCGAGCAGAAGCCGCCATGGGCGGCGAAGTTGGGCGTCCCGAATTTCGAAGCCCACCAGCCGGTCAATGACTGCGACTGGTCTCGTCCCGTGAAGAAGGCGAGCTTCTTCGGGTCGGTCCCGCGGATCGCCGACAGGCGCTCGATGGCGATGGCGAAGGCTTCTTCCCACTCGATCTCGCGGAACTCGCCCGAGCCGCGCGGACCCGTGCGCAAAAGCGGCTTCCTCAGCCGCGCCGGGCTGTAATGCTGCATGATGCCGGAGCTGCCCTTGCCGCAGATCACGCCCCGGTTCACCGGATGGTCCTTGTTGCCGTTGATGTAGCGCACCTTGCCGTCCTTGATGTGGACGTCGATGCCGCAGCGACAGGCGCACATGTAACAGGTGGTCTTGGCGATGCGGTCCGAGACGCACGGCGAGGTCTCGACGCCGTCGCCTTCGACCGGCGCATGTGTGTCGGCCAGCGGCCGCTGCGAGGGTGCGGAATTGGCGCCGCGTGGCGCGCCTGAACTCATGATTCGCGAACGCTCTTGCCGTTCGCCATCTTGGCCTTCGTCTTCGGTCCCGGGCCGCGCATGTAATGGAGTTCGGGGTGGTAGCGTTCGCCGCTGACCTGCCGCTTCAGCCGGCGGGTCCAGTGAGCGAAAAGGGATTTGAAGCGACCGATCATTTCAAGTCTTGGCCACCCCTAGCCAAATTTTTCCAACTTCCAGCAAAAACGTAGAACAAAGCAATTCATCTGTCTAACAAGCAGCTCTTGTAATTTCCATCGATTTTGCTTCTTAGTTAGCAATGACTCTCGACCAGCTGCGCATATTCGTCGCCGTCGCCGAGCACGGCCACATGACCAAGGCGGCCGAACTGCTCGGCATCTCGCAATCGGCGGCCTCGGCCGCCATCCGGGCGCTCGAAAGCCAGCATGGCGTGCGCCTGTTCAACCGGGTCGGTCGCAACATCGAGCTGGCGCAGACCGGTCACCGTTTCCTGCCCGAGGCCAAGGCCGTCCTGGAACGGGCGGCGGCAGCCCTCAATGTGCTGGAGCACGTCTCCCAGACGGTCACCGGCAGCCTGTCGATCGCCGCCAGCCAGACCATCGCCAGCTATTGGCTGCCGCGCCGCTTGGCGTCCTTCCACGAGGCCTATCCGGCGGTGCGGCTCAGCGTGACGATCGGCAACACCAGGCAGGTCGAAACCAATGTGCTCGACGGCCGGGCCGATTTCGGGCTGGTCGAGGGGCGCACCGAGTCCGACATCCTGCGGCGCGCCACGGTTGACGAAGACAGGCTCATGCTGGTGGTCGCGCGTTCGCATCCGGAGATACCCAGAACCGCCGCGGGCAGGCTGGATGTCAGGGCATTGCGCTGGATCATCAGGGAAGGCGGCTCAGGCACGCGCGAGGCGTTGGAGGACTTTGCCCGCGGCGAAGACGTTCCACCCTCGGAGCTGCAGATATTTCTCGTCTTGCCCAGCAATGAGGCCGTGCGCCAGGCGGTGGAGGCCGGCGCCGGCGCCACCATCATTTCCGAGCTCGTCGTCGCGCGCTCCCTGGCGGAAGGCAGCCTGCGCTCCGTGCCGGTCGATCTGCCGAAGCGCGATTTCGCCATGATCACCCATCGCGACCGGCAGGCGAGCCTTGCCCAGATGGCGCTGAAGGCGCATCTCACCGGCAAGGCGGACCTGCCGTCCAACGGCGAAGGTTAGAGCCTCAGGCGAATTTCCGCCGGGCATCCAAGGCCAAGCCGAGGCCGACCGAACCAAACATGTCGCCTTCGATGACGGAGGCCTGCGGCACCAGCGACAGGATCTGCCGCCTGGCGAGCGGGACCGCGGTCGAACCGCCTGTCAGGAACGCGGCGGTGATGGCGGAGGCGTTGACGCCGGCGTCTGCTATCGTCTGCTTCACCGTCTCGGTCACACGTCCGATATCGGCGGCAATGGTTTCCTCCAGGCCGGCGCGCGTGATCCCGGCGCTGAAATGCGCGCCGGGCAGTGACACCCTGACCTCGGTGGAGGGCTGGTCGGTCAGCGCGATCTTGGCCTTTTCGACGAGGCCCGCCAGCGCGTGCCCGTAACGGTGCTCGACGACATGGATGAAGCGGCTGACCAGGTCGGCCCGTTCGGCCTCGTAGCGGATCTGCCTCAGGTCGGTCATCGCCTTGGCGGTATAGACGAGGTTGATGCGCTGCCACGTCGCCAGGTCGATGAAATAACCCGCGGGCAGATTGCGCTTGTGATCCTTGGTCGGCGTGAGGTAGCCGAGCTCGGGCATGACATGGGCGATGCTGAGCAGGCGGTCGAAGTCCGTTCCGCCGATATGAACGCCGCGATTGGCGAGGATGTCGCCCTTGCGGTCGCTGGCGCCGGCGCGCTCCGGCGAGACGCGCACGACCGAGAAGTCGGACG
>JBFLWR010000452.1:0-18522 GCA_040755925.1 Pseudomonadota bacterium | reverse complement strand
AAAAGATGTTCGGTATCTCCCAAGATAATCGTGCGCCCCTCGCAGTATCCTGCGCCTGGGTGGTGCGGGATCGCGCCGAAATCGCCGTGGGGGCTCCAGGCATGATTGGCAGATGTATCTTTACGGGCGTGCTATGCCTGCTCGCTGCGGGCTGCACCAGCAGCGACGCCCGGATGGGCGCCTTGCGTGCCGACATGGCCAGTCGCCAGGCGGCCGCGGAACTGGCGGCCAGTCGACCCGGCGGCACGGCGCAAGACAAGGAGCGCGCCAGGAGCTACGCCTCCGCGCAATCCTGTATCGATCAGCTTCAGGCCCGTGCGCAATCAGTCCGGGCGGCAAACATGGCCGCCCAGGGCGCCATGGCCGCCATCAGCATGGCCGGGCCGGGTGGAGCCCTGGCGGCCCGCACGATGGCACCGGTAAGCGGCATGGCCTTGCGCGGCCAGGGCGAACAGCGGGTCGCCTGTTATTAGGCAAGGCTCGAACCAACCGTTATCTCAACCTTGCAGGCTGTTCAGAACATGTATTTCAGCGGCTACGTCATTCGTGTTGCCTCGGCATCGTTTGCGGCATTCGGGCTGGCTGCCTGCCAAAGTCCGCCTTCCAGTTTTCAGGGCTCGAACTTTTCAAGCGAAACGAGGGCGTTGGAAAAACAGTTGAACGCGGAGGCCGTCGCGCTGGGCGCCGCGCAAGGGGCGACCAGCCTCGCGGCGTCCGCCGATCCCACGGGCCTCGCCAGCATGGTGAAGGCCCCGGTCGCGCTGGCGGCGCGGAATGCGTTGGCAAAAAGCGCCAACGCGCGGATGGATGCCCAGTTGGCCCGCGACGAGCAAGCCCTCTACAAACGTTATGGAATGAACCCCGACGGCACGCCCTCCGGGCGCAAGCCTGTCGCCACCGACTGAATGCAGAAGCTTCAGGGCGCTTATCAGCGCCCCGCGATGGTAGCCTTCCTTTTCGCCGTAGGCGATGTACCCGAAATTGTCGCCTGATTGCATCAAAACACCCCCGTGTTTCGGCAAGCGTCAGCTTCAACTGGTCAGTCAGAATTCCATATGGACCCGGTTCGAATCGCAACCATCAAAAGAGCATCCGCATGTGATGCTTGCCGCCGTCGGCAAGCCGCAGGTATCTTCCGAGACGCAAGGAAGTTCAATCCCCTGGGCTAATTGCCGGCCTGCGCGATTCGCTCTTTTGACTTGGCTTCATTGCAGTCGATCGGGTGGGCGACATTGGCGTAGATGGCGAACGCCGCCAGGGAAACCATGGCAATTGCCGCAAACAGGCGCCTTGTACCAGGTTCCAGCCCGTCGAACATTTCCACCCCCTCTCTTCCGCAACACCCGGACCTAGCACGTTTTTTAGCCGTAACTCAAATTGAAACTGGCGGCTGTGCGTTGCGGCCAGGGCGACGGTCGCCCGCACATCGGGACCGTTCGACGAAACATCCGGAAAACGCTGACCGCGGCGATTCGCGCCTCCGCCCCGATCCGTTAAGGCCGCGTTAGCGTGCCCGCGCCCAAGATCGGCGCATGAAGGTGGTGGACTCGCCCAGCGCCAGGTTCGGCCAACGCGGACGCGCTAGCGGCGCGCCGGCAGCGCCGCCTGCGCGCGCGCCCCAGCCGGCGCGCGGCAATGGTGCTCTCCTGCCGGGCGTGGCTGGCGTGGCGGCTGTCCTGCTGATCGTTGCCTACGCCATGCTGTGGACCGTTCCACAGGTCGATGCGCTGAATGCGCAAACCGCGCAGACCCAGCAAAGGATAGTCGCGATCGTCAACCAGCCGGTCACGCATCTGCGCCGCACCGGACAGGTGGCGGTGTTCTCGCCGGGCTGGTTTCACCCAGGCGCCATCACCCCCGACTTCGACACCGTGGACATCCGCGCGACGCGGGAGCTCATCTATGACGGCTATGTCACCTCGGACGTGACGCCGACAGAGATGTTCGACGGCGACGAGCTCGAATTCAACAGCATGACCAAATATTTCTACATGGACCGGAATCTGCCGAAGAAGCGGCTGTCCAACAGCGAAATGATCGAGATCAACGGTCTCTATCGCGTGCTCGGGCAGAACGGGCGGTCCGTGACGATGGAATGGCTGATGCTTGCCGGCGCGTCCGTGCTCATGGTCGTCGGGATCGCGCTGCTGCTGCTTCGAAACCCGCGTCCTTCAGCCGATTGAAGGGCGGAGCGCATCGGCGCCGTGGCGCGGCGTCATTCGCCATGATCGGCCCGGCCCGCATGGGAGGCACGCCCGCGGGAGTTATTGGCCTCGTTCAACTGAAACGTAGATTTTTGCAGTTGTTGCGAGACACCTGAGGCACGACGATCAATGGTCACCAACGGGACAGAAGTAACGACCTCCGATTGACGACCTACCATCTGTCTGTCACCATCCTGTGAGGATCCAGTCGTCCGCGATCTTCTTACGGCGAGGAGGTATCGCCATGCAGGTCAATTTCGGCGGCAGATATCAGTCCCTCGCCCACGGCCTCAATTGTGCGTGCCACGACCCGCTGGTGCTGGATCTTTTCAACCGGGTCGGCAAAGGCATCTCGCGCCGGTCCGTGCTCAGCGGCATCGCCGCGACCCTCGCCGCGCCGCTGCTCGGGCTTGCGGCGCCATCCTTCGCCCAGGCGGCCGCCAAGCCGACATTGTTGAAGAATTTGCGGATCTTCGACGGGCAATCGAGCGAACTGCTGGAAGGTAAGTCGGTTCTGGTCGACGGCAACACGATCAAGGCGCTGCCCGGAGCCGGGGAAACGGTTGCCGACGCCAACGTGATCGACTGCGCCGGCGGGACCGTCATGCCCGGCCTCATCGATTCCCACTGGCATACTTTGCTGGCCGGCATATCGCAGCTGGCGGCGCTGACCGCCGATATCCCCTACGTTCACCTCGTCGCTGCCCAGGAGGCCGAACGCACGGTCATGAGGGGGTTCACAACGGTGCGCGACGTCGGCGGACCGGCCTTCGCCGTCAAGCGCGCCATCGACGAAGGGCGCGTGGCCGGACCGCGCATCTACCCCTCCGGCGCCATGATCTCGCAGACATCGGGCCATGGCGACTTCCGCCAGCGCTCCGACCTGCCGCGCACGGCGCAGACCGACCTCAGCGCGGCGGAAGTGGCGGGCATCTCCGCCATCGCCGACGGCGAGGCCGAGGTGCTGCGGCGCGTGCGCGAGCAGCTGATGCTGGGCGCCAGCCAGATCAAGATCATGGCGGGCGGCGGCCTGTCGTCGGAGTTCGATCCGCTCGACAGCATCCAGTACTCGGAGGCGGAGATCAAAGCCGCCGTGGGCGCCGCCGCCGACTGGGGCACCTATGTCTGCGCCCATGTCTATGTGCCCAAGGGCATCAGGCGCGCGCTTGCCTGCGGCGTCAGGTCGATCGAGCACGGCCAGCTGGCGGATGAGGAAACGGTGCGGATGATGGCCGACCAGGACGCCTGGTGGAGCATCCAACCCTTCCTGGCCGACGAGGACGCGAACACGCACGGCTCTGCGACGGCGCAGGCGCAGCGCAAGGTCATCGCCGAAGGCACGATGCGTTCGTTCGACATGGGCCAGAAGCACAAGGTGAGGATGGTCTGGGGCACCGATATCCTGTTCGCGCCCGGTGCGACCGCGTCGCAGGGGCGGCAGCTCACCAAGATCGTACGCTGGTTCGACGCGGCCGAGGTGCTGCGCATGGCGACCAGCCGCAGCGCCGAGCTGCTGGCGCTGTCGGGCGCGCGCAATCCCTATCCCGGCAAGCTCGGCGTGGTCGCGCCGGGCGCGCTTGCCGACCTGCTGGTGATCGCCGGCGATCCGTTGAAGAACATCGACCTTCTGGCCGATCCGGACAAGAACATGAAGGTGATCATGAAGGACGGGCGCATCCACAAGAACATGTTGGCGGGTTGACCATGAAAAAGATCCTTGCCGCCTGCCTGATGGCCGCCTTGGCCTCATCGGAAGCCGTGGCGGCGGACGCGCTCGCGGGCAATCCGCCGGCCGATGGCGGCGACACGCCCTGGGCGCTCCAGATCACCCCTTATCTCTGGGCGGCCGGAATCAAGGGCAGCATCTCGCCGTTCCGCAGCGGGCCGACCATCGGCGTCGACAAGTCCTTCTCGGACGTCATGCACGACCTCAACTTCGGCGGCTTCGTCAATGTGTGGGGCCGCTACGACCGCTTCGTGTTCTCGGGCGACATGATGTATGTCGACACGACCGACGAGAAGACGAGCGGGCCGCTGCCGCCGCTTCCACCGCCGCTGCCTCCGATCGCCGGCGTCAATGGCAGCGTCGACACCAAGGAGTTCATGTCCACGCTCCAGGCGGGCTACCGCGTCTATGACAGCCCGGCATTCACCCTCGATGCGCTCGGCGGCGTTCGCTTCTGGCACATCTCGAACCAGGTGACGGTGCAGGCAGGCTCCTTGTCGGGCAGCTACAAGGAAAGCTTCGGCTGGGCCGACCCGGTGATCGGCGCGCGCGCCTTCCTGCGCATGACGGACACGCTGTCCTTGCAGGCGCAGGCGGATTTCGGCGGCTTCGACGTCGGCTCCAGGCAAACCTGGCAGGTGATGGCCACCGCCAACTACGTCGTGACCGATCACCTGTCGGTCTCGGCGGGCTACAAGGTGCTGAGCGTCGACTACAGGTCCGACGGGCATGTGTTCGACACCCGCCTGTCAGGGCCGGTGCTCGGAGCGACATGGCGGTTTTGATTGCCGCCCGGCCGTAGCGGTTAACCTCCCCCGCCACCGCTGCGCGCGGCCGCCTTTTCGGCGAGGTGCTGCTTGAGCCGGGCAATGTCGGCGGCTGACCAATCCTCGGCGCCGAGCACTGTGGACCAGGCCTGGACGTAATCCTGCGGCGCATAGACATGGCCGTGGCCGATCGGCGTTGTGGTGGCAACGGCCATGTCCAGGCCGAGCTGCAGCATCGTCACCACCGGATACCAGCCGAGCTCGGGCGAGACATCGGGGCCGCGCGGCGCCTTCATCCAGTCCGGCTGGCGATAGGCGTCGCGATAGCTGAAGAAGACGATCGGGTCGCTGGCATATTGCAGGTAGACGACGCGCAGCGGCCCCCAGGGCTTGTCCGGCGCCACGGCCGGCCCCGTCTGGTTCATGAAGCGCACGAGGCGGCTGTCGCGGAAGACCGGCAGCCATTCGGGCGTGGATGGATCGCGCGCGTCGGTGACCGAGCGCCAGACCCGGCTTTCGAAGGGCGGGCCGCTCCACAACGCGCCGTCGATCGGATCGCCGAGGATTTCGAACAGCCCCGCCGATCGCTCCGAATTCATCGCGCCGAGGCTGAGGCCATGCAGATAGAGTTTCGGGCGCTTGTCCCTGGGAAGCGTCGTCCAGCGGCCGTAGATCTCCTGGAACAGCGCCCGCGCGGTTTCGGCGCCATATTCGGGCTGCGCCAGCAGCGATAGCGGGCTGCTGAGATAGGAATACTGCACCGCGACGCTCGCCACGTCGCCCTGCCGCAGATATTCAAGCGCATCCATCGAGGCCGGATCGACCCAGCCCGTGCCGGTCGGCGTAATGACGACCAGCGCCGAGCGGTCGAAGCCGCCGACCCGCTCCAGTTCGGCCAAGGCGAGCTTCGCCCTGGCGCGCGCGTCGGCGGCGGCGCCGAGGCCGACATAGACGCGGATCGGCTCCCGCGCCGGCCGGCCGGTGAAGCCGCTTATCTCGGCCGCGCCGGGACCGTCCGCGATGAACTCGCGGCCGGCACGGCCCAGTTCGCCCCACTTGACCAGCGAGGCGGGGCTGCCGGTCTTGCCGTCGGCGGTCGGCTGAGGACGTTCGGGCTCGATCAGCTGGTCGAACTTGCTGTAGGAGGAATCCAGGGCGCGGAACACAGTCGGGACAAGCGTGTTGCTGCCGATCGACCACACCAGGAAAGCGGCGATGGCGAAGCCTGCCACATTGGCGACCCGCCTCGGCACGAAGCCGTGCAACCAACCGACGGCGAAACGCACCAGCGCGGCGAAAATGCGGGAGGCGACAAGCAGGACGACGAAGGTCGCAAGCGCTATGGCCGAGACCTTCAGCGGATGGGCGCTGTCCACCGGCGACATGCCCATGACGGCGCGGATGGAGTTCTGCCAGCCTGCCGACCGCCACAGGAAGGTGATGGCCACGCCAATGCAAATGACGGCGAGCAGGGCGTTGGCGACCGACCTCGCCCGCGCCCGCAATTCGGGGATCTCGAGATACCGCCAGAGCCAGCGCGCGGCGACGCCGGTCCCGTAACCGATGGCGAAGCAGCCGCCGGCGAGCACGCCTTGCGTCATGTAGGTTCGCGGGACCAGCGTCGGTGTCAGCGAGGCCGCGAAGAACAGCGTGCCGGCCACCAGGCCGGTGCCGCTAAGCGACAGAGCGTGGCCGAGGGCCATTCGCGATAGCGTGGAGCGGGTTGCCATCAGGCATCAATAGGATGCGGCACGGCGCCCCGCCAGTGTTTCTTCACGAGCCTTGCCGTCCGCCAAATCCAACAACACGGGGACGCAATCGAGGCGCGATCAATGGGCTGCGCCGTCGGACACCCGCAGCAGGTCCCAGGTCAGGCCGACGCATCCGTCGAGCTGCGAAGCAAAGGCTTCGGCCTGGCTATCGTCCAGCCCGTCGTCGATCAGGGCCTCTATGCCCCTGCGCTTCAGCGCGAGCTGCATATCGCGGGCGTGCCCGGCGTCGGTCTCCCGCATGATGGCCGTGACGTGGTAGGCAAGCACAGGCTGACCAAGACAGGACAAAAGCGCGCTCGGCCCCGCCGTCGCCGCTGTGACTGCTTCCTCGATATTCATTCTGGCGCTCCTCATCGAACTCGATGCTGGCGCCTCCCCGGCAGGCGACGGCGTTGCGTCGCTTCTTTTATGTGGCCGCCGCGGGTCGATCGCTCGCGGCCAGGATCACTATCCACCAGTGTCGTATTAAAGGCGACCGGATAGTTAATTGATGGTTAACGCGGACGGTCGCATCTTAGACATCGCGGCTGCCCTGCCGTCCGCCGGTCAGTGGCCGGGGACGTTCCGCTCAGCCGATGGCGACAGCCGCTCCGTGCCGGGCGCGGAAACCGGCCGGCCATGCAGAACCCAGTCCGCCGCGATCTGCCCGATCACCGGGGCCAGCTGGATGCCGTAGCCGCCGGCGCCGGCGGCGGTGACCAGGGTCGGTTCGGAGGCATCGATCGGTCCGACGAACGGGCGATGGTCCGCCGTCACCGGATAGAGGCCAGCCCAGCCGCGGCCGAGCCGCGCGCCGGGCAGATCGGGCACCCGCTCCAGCAGCAGTTCCGCCAGGTCGACCTTCGATCGTTCCTCGCACTGGTCGTTGTAATTGTCGGGGTCCTCCGGCGCGACGGCCTCCACCTTGTGGATCTCGGCAATCAATTCGCCCGGCTTTTCGTGGCGGAAATTGAGGCCGGTGCCTTCGCCGTTCACGAGGTCCATCACCATGGGCATGGTGTAGGCCAGCGGTTGGTCGAGATGGATTAGGACCGCCTCATGGCGCTCGGGCCAGATGTGCAGGCGCTGGCCGAGGAGCTCCGCGACACGGGGCGCCCAGGCGCCGGCGGCGTTGACGACGACATCGCAATCCACGGGATCGCCACTGGTCTCCAGCGTGTAGCCGCCCGGCCGCCGTTTCACGCCGAGCAGCTTGCAATATTGGCGGATGGCGCCGCCCTTCTCGCGTACGATGCCAGCCACGAAATTGCACATCTCGTGCGGGTCGAGGAAACCGTTGTCGGGTCCGAACAATCCACCCTCGAGACCGTGCGGGTCGATGTGGGGAACGAGCGACCTCAGTTCGTTTGCACGGTAAAGGCGCGACCTCAGCCCGGCCTCGCCCTGGATTTCGACCGACTTCGCGAACAGCTCCATCTGAGCGGAGGTGCGCGCCAGCCGAAGATAGCCGATGTGGTTGAAGCCAAGCCCCTGGCTCTCCCACTCATGGAAGCGGCGGAGCGAATGGACCCGCAGCATGATCTCGAACGGGTCGGTGAATTGCGAGCCGACGACGCCGACCGACCGGCCGCTTGAGCCGGAGGCGATCGACTGGGCCTCCAGCACGGTCACACGGGCGCCCTGCTCGACAAGGTTCAACGCCGTGCAGATGCCCAACGTGCCCGCGCCGATCACCACGACATGAGGAGAAGCCGTCATATGCGATCCGCTTTCAGTGCAGCCCGGCGATTTCGCCCAAGGTCTCGTCGATAAGGTGAAGGATGTTTCGCGCGTCCTCCTCGGTCATCGCCGTCGACAGCGCGAACAGTCCGTAGCTGGATGACAGCACGCCACGGCCAAGCAATCCCTTGTGGAAGGCATCGAGCTTCCTGCTCTCTGCCTTGCCGGGATAGACGGACCTGTAGTCCGTGACCGGATGCGACGTGAAATGAACCTTGAACAGCGAGCCCGCGCCGAGGCATTGGCCGGCAAGGCCATGCTTGTCGAATGAGGCTGTTGTTCCCTCGCGCAGGAACGCGCCGAGGCGGTCGAGATGGGCGAAGCTTTCCCTGGTCAGCGCCCGCATCGAGGCAAGGCCGGCGCGCATCGTCACCGGATTGGCGGTGAAGGTGCCGCCGTGCGGAAGAGCGGGCTTGCCCTGGGTCGGATCGAAGACGGCCATGATGTCGGCCCGGCCGCCGACGGCGCCGACGGGGAAGCCGCCGCCGATGATCTTACCCAGCGCCGTGAGATCGGGCACGATGCCCCACAGCCCCTGCGCGCCCGAATAGCCGAGGCGAAAGGTGATGACTTCGTCGAAGATGACCAGCGCGCCCGCCGCGCGGGCGATCTCGACCATGGCGCGAAGATAATCCTTCCGGGCCGGAATGAGGCCGGCACGGTTGGGCATCGGGTCGATCAGGACGCCCGCTATCGTGTCGCCCTGGCCGGCGAAGACGGCGCGCAGGGCTTCGATATCGTTGAAGGGCACGGCGATCACGTCGTCCAGCACGCCGCGCGGCGTGCCCCTGGCATAGGGCGTCGACTTCGGCAGGTCGCCCCAATTGGCGGGGGAGCTGTCGAGGCTCACTTCGGCGAAGTCGTAGGAGCCGTGGTAGGCGCCCTCGATCTTGACGATCTTCGGCCGCTCGGTGAAGGCGCGCGCGGCCTTGATCGCCATCATCACCCCTTCGGTGCCGGAATTGGTGAAGCGGATACGGTCGACGGAAGGCAGCCGGTCGACCAGGAGCTCGGCAAGCTCGATCTCGCTCACCGTCGGTGCGCCGAAGGCCGTGCCGAGCGGCAGTTGGTCCACCACCGCGGCGGTCACATCCGGGTGCGAGTAGCCATGGATCATCGAGGTGAAATTGTTGATGCAGTCGTAGTAGACGTTGCCGTCCACGTCCCACACCCGGCAGCCCTCGCCCCTGGCGGCGTAAATGGGAAAAGGATCGACGAAGACCGTGGTGCGCGTGTTGCCACCCGGCATCACCTTCTTCGCGCGCTCGAAGAGGGTCTTTGATCCGGGCATGTCGTCGGGATAATGCGGCATGGCAACTCGCGGGCAGTTTGAGCTGTCGAAATGAGCGGCGGCGTGGCGCCGCAGCTCGTCCAGGCCAGGATGCTAAGGTTCGATGGCGTCGGCGCGCAATCGGCCACGCGGGCGATGCGACGCGAACCACGGGCGTCCGCCGATGGACTATCGGAAATGATCCGCATGGCACGGCGCGAGAAAAACCCTATCGTGTTTGTGTGACCGGCAAGGAAGCGGAGCCCACATCATGACCCTCACCAATCGCGACATCGTCGAGCTGACCGAATGGCGACGCAAGCTGCACCGGCAGCCGGAAATCTCCAACGAGGAGGAAAAGACCGCGCAGGAAGTGGTGAGCTTCCTCGCCGATACCGCACCGGACAAGGTGCTGACCGGCCTGGGCGGCCATGGCGTGGCGGCGGTCTATGACAGCGGGCAAGCGGGGCCGACGGTGCTGTTCCGCTCTGAGCTCGACGCGCTGCCGATCGAGGAGCTTTCGGGCGTCGAACATTCATCGCAGGTGCCCGGCAAATCGCATATGTGCGGCCATGACGGGCATACCGCGATCCTGGCCGCGCTCGGCCGCCAGTTCGGCCGCGAGAGGCCGGCGCGCGGGCGCGTCGTGCTGATGTTCCAGCCGGCGGAGGAGACCGGCAACGGCGCGGCCGGCGTCGTCGCCGATCCGCGCTTTGCCGAGGTCGCGCCGGACTTCGCCTTCTCGCTGCACAACCTGCCGGGCGTGCCGTTCGGCGAGGTGCGGGTGAAGCCGGGCACCGTCAACTGCGCCTCGCGCGGCATGCGCATCGTGCTGGAAGGCAAGACCGCCCATTCCTCGATGCCCGAGACCGGCGCCTCGCCGATGCTGGCGGTGAGCGAGCTGATGCCGGCCCTGCCCGCGCTCGGGCGTGGCACCTTCGCCGACGACGATTTCGGCATGGTCACCGTCACCCATTGCGCGATGGGCGAAGCCGTGTTCGGCATCGCGCCAGGTTATGCGGAAGTGTGGGCGACGCTGCGCACGCGGCGCGACGAGCGCATGGCGGAACTGGTCGCCTCGGCCGAGGCGCTGGCCGCCAAGATCGCCACCGCGCATGGCCTTGCCGTGCGCCAGGACTATCACGAGATCTTCGTCGCCAGCGTCAACGCGCCTGAGGCGGTCGAGCATCTCGAGCGCGCGCTGGACGAGGAAGGCGTTTCGCGCAGCGAGGCAGCCCTGCCGATGCGCGCCTCGGAGGATTTCGGCATCTTCGGCCACAACGCCAGGTCGGCGATGTTCTTCCTCGGCGCCGGTGAGCGGCACCCCTCGCTGCACAATCCCGACTACGACTTTCCGGACGACCTGATCCCGATCGGGTCGAAGATCTTCATGCGCACGGCGCGCAATCTGTTGGGCTAACGGCGCCTCCCCCGTGTCATCCGGCGCCTTCCACGATTTCTTCGCGCGCGACGCGCTTCTGGTGGCGCGCGAACTGATCGGGGCGACGCTCAGCCTGAACGGCGTCGGCGGCATGATCGTGGAGACCGAGGCTTACCGGCCCGACGACCCGGCATCGCATGCCTATCGTGGCGAGACGCCGCGCAACGCGCCGATGTATGGCGCGCCGGGCACTGCATACGTCTACCGTTCCTACGGGCTGCACTGGTGCCTGAACGCGGTGTGCCTGCCGGGCAGCGCGGCGCTGATCCGGGCGATGCAGCCGCTGTCCGGCATCGCCGAGATGCAGGCCAACCGTGGCACCACGGATGAAAGGCTGCTCTGCTCCGGCCCCGGCAAGCTCTGCCAGGCGCTGGGCATCGATGGCTCGCGCAACCGCCTGTCCCTCGCCGAGGCGCCCTTCGCCTTCGCGCCGTCTGCAATCGACGGCGCCACGGTCGTCAGCGGTCGGCGGATCGGCCTCACCAAGGGCGTGGAGTCGGAGTGGCGGTTCGGGCTTGCCGGCTCGCGCTATCTCAGCCGGAGGTTCTGAATTGGATCTCGCGGCGCCCGCATCGAAGCTCATCGCTTCTGAATACGGGTGGTGCTTCCGTCGGAGCCGGAGGACAGTCGCGTAGCGTCCCGTCCTGCCGACTTTGCAGCATAGAGAGCCCTGTCCGCCAGCAGTATGAGATTGGTGGGACTCTGGCGGCCGGAGAGGCTGCTTATCGCGACCCCGATGCTGATCGTCACGATCCTGTGTTCGCTGCGATCGTGTTCGATCGCCCGTTCGCGCACGGCCGCCCTCAGGTTGTCGGCAACGCGCTCGGCCCCGGCGCCAGAGGTGTCAGGCAGAATTACGGCAAACTCTTCGCCGCCGTAGCGGGCCACAATGTCGCTCGATCGTGTCCGCAGGCGAAGGCAGTCGCTGATCTGACGAAGGCAATCATCCCCGGCGAGATGGCCGTAACGATCGTTATAGGCCTTGAAGGAGTCCACATCGATCAGCAGGAGCGCGACATCCTTGTCGGACTGGTTGGCATCCGTCACGGCTTTTGCCAGGGCCTGATCGAAGGCACGACGGTTTCCGACACCCAGGAGAGCGTCTGTATTGGCAAGATGCGCCAGCTGGTTGCTGAGCGTGGTGAGTTCGCCTTCGGTGCTCTTGATTTGCGTGATGTCCGAAACCACGACCAGGGCCAGGCCATCCTGCGTGGGCTTCGTTCGCAGCATGAGCCAGCGACCGTCGAACAGCTTGATCTGCTGTTCGCCTTCCATGTGAAGCGTGGCCAGCACTCCGTCGATCCACCGGCGTTCCTGACCCTTGGGAATGCCTTGCTGCTCTCCCGTGACCGTCACCGCCTCGAGAATGTCCCTCAGGGGAACGCCCGGCAGCCGGATATCGCCAGTCAGGGGAAAGAGCTCGCGATATTGCCGGTTGCAGTACACCAGCACGCCGTTTGCGTCGAACATGGCCAGGCCATCCGACATCTCCGACAGGGCGTAGGAGAGCTGATTCTTGGTCTCGAGCAGCGCCTGTTCGAGCTGCTTTTCCGCGGTTATGTCGCGCGTGATGCCGACAAGCCCGATGATGTTGCCGTCAACGTCATGCAAAGGGGTCTTCGACGTCGAGAACCAGCGCTGGTTCCCCTGGCGGTCCGCGACCCGCTCCTCGAAATTGATCAGCGGCTCGCCGCTTTGCAGTATCTTCTGCTCGCGTTCGAACAGGATGCCCGCCCGGTCCGGCTCGGCGATGTCGAAATCGGTCTTGCCCGTCATCTGGAAGGGATATCGGTAGCCGTTGTGCTCGGCAACGGTCTGGTTCACGGCCACGAACTGGCTGCGCGTATTCTTCACATATTGAAAATCGGGAGCCTGGGCCAGCGCCGCCCGCAACAGGTCGCGCTCCTTGGCAAGCACCAGCGTATGCAAGACTACCAGTCCCGCCACCGCCGTGGCCGCCACGTTCAGCACGACCAGCGGCAGTATCAGCCGGACGTCGGACACCGCGGTGTGTCGCAGGACCGCGATGGGCGCGAGCAGGACGAACCCGATGCAAACCGAAAAGATCAGGACATCGGAAGCACGCGGTACCCGGCGCCCTATCAGGCGGTTGGCTATGCCACCCGCGACCGCGGCAAGCACAATGCCCAGCAGGCCCGCGGTCAGCCCGTCTCCGCCGATCGCCAGGCGATATACCATCGGGAACGCAGCGGCCACAACGGCTCCCGGCGCCCCGGCGAAGAGACCGGCCGTTGCAACCAGGGACGTCCTAAGATCGATCAGAACACCCGGCGCCGCCTGCACGGTAAGGAGCATGGATGCAAAAGCGCCCCAGCCCATGATGCAGGCGAAGACCAGCGACCTGAATCTCTGAGAGGAGCCTTCCAGCCAGGGCTGCAGGTAATTCCAGGCGGAGACGAACAGGGCCACCGCAGCGAGATTTGCTGTCAGATGCTGCCACATGCCACTGCTGTCAACCTCCGGTGGAGACCAATAGGCATCAGAAAGGTTGTTTCGCGGTTAAAGCTGTCAAGATGCGTCAATCCGGGCAAATTGCAGGCGGAAAACTATTATGCCGCGGCGGCGACAGCCAGGGAGGTTCGGCATGGAAGACCAGGAGATACGCGCGGCGCTCGACCGTCACTGGGCAGCGTCGGACGCCGGCAATTTCGAGGCGGAGCACGAGATCTACCGGGAAGACGCGGTGCTCGACTATCCGCAGTCGGGCGAGCGCATCCGCGGGCGACGCAACATCCAGTCGTCCCGCGCCGCGCAGCCGAGCGCCAAGCGCTTCACCGCGCGCCGCATCGTCGGCGCCGGCGACCTCTGGGTCACCGAATATGTGCTGGCCTATGACGGGCGGCCGTCCCACACGGTGAGCATCATGGAGTTCGTCGACGGCAAGGTGGTGAGAGAGACCCAGTATTTCGCCGACCCGTTCGAGCCCGGGCCATCGCGCGCGCAATGGGTCGAGCGGATGCCGTAACTGCGGACTTGGGCCTGCCGGAACGGCTGCTGGCAAAACTGACTTGGCTGGCCCGGACCGCGTCCGGGCCGTTCCGACCGCAGCGGCTCCGCAGTGATCGGGCGCCATATCACGATTTGCATGAGGCGCTGTTGCGGGCGATTGTCGAAATGACCGCGGGGTGCGGCTTTCATCCGTTGGAGCGGGGCTGGCCAGGAAGCATTGACTATCTGCCTTTCGCGCCGCCCCCACGGGCCATGGAGAGCTTCGGCTCGTGCGCTCCCCGAATGATCTTGACGGCTTCGTCCCTAGTGATGCCGCACCTGCTGGCATAGTAAGTGGCTTCCGCTTCCAGATCCTCGTCTGGCGGCGCTTCAGTAACCCGCTTTGACTTGTGCTTCACTTTCTTTCCCATGTGCCGACTCATAGCACATTTGGGAGCGGATGTACTGCGTTGGGGAGTTCGAGGAGCCGAAATACCTGGCCTTCTCAAGGGCTCGCTCTTGGCAAGAAGGCGAGCCCTTTTGGCTGGATACGCGTCAACTTGTCGATCACTGGCCGGCCAGAATAAAATCGCAACTCACAACAGGAATGTCTGCCGGTCGCGCAATGTGGTGGTGATGGCGGCGATGCCGTCCTGGATCTCGCGCTTATTGGCCAGGATCGCATCGGGCGCGACGCCTTCGACCAGCGACCGCAAGAGGTCCGCCTGGCCGACGAGCACCGCGTCCTTGTCGGCCAGCGTGGCCAGCGTGGCGGCCTCCTGGCGATAGCGCTGGGTCATGCGGTCGTTCTCCGGCACCGGCTGGTGGCGGATCTGGCCTTCCAGCGTTCCCAGCTCGCGCCCCAACCGCTCGAGCGCCAGGGCGTTGGCGACGGTCGCCGGATCGGGGAACGGATTGGCCCGCGACGGCGGCGGGATGTTCTCGCGGCGGTACCGGCTCTCGGCCTCGTCGACACCAGCCCGGGCGCGCGCGAGCAGCGAGCACGCCATCTGGCGCACCCGCTGGTCGTCCGCGCGGAGCTGGTTTTCCTGGCGGTAGAAATTGTAGCCGTAGCCATAGAACAGGTTGACCCCGACCTGCGCGAGCGGTCCGACCTCGTAGAAACGGCTCATCGCGTCGCGCCCACTTCATCGCCAAGCGGATAGAAGCCGGTCGGCTGGCCGCCGATCTGGAAGGGCACGCCGGCCGCCGCGTTGGGCGCCGAGACCAGGCCTTTGTCGGCCATGCGCAAGGCGAGGTAGTAGCGCACCGCCTCGATCGGCGTCAGCCCGATCGCCTGCAGCGAGATCAGCTCGCGCATGCGCTCGTCGCGCGGCATGATCAGCACCTTCAGGTCATTCAGCATGATGCCGTAGACCTTCAGGAAATCGGTGAGATGCGCCTTCACCGCCTCGCGGACGTCGCTGATGCGCTCGTTGACGTTCTCCATCTTGGTGACCTGGATGATCTGGTTGATCGCCTGCTCGATGGCCGGTCCGGCGTAGTCGGCGATCTCCTTGGTGTCGATCACCGCGCCCGCGAAAGGCATGTGGGTGATGAGAGCAAGCGCTTCGTCCTTGCTGTCTATGTGGATGTAGTAGTCCACGACATAGGACATCTCCGCCATCTCGGCGCTGGTCGCGACGCCCTCGTTGCGCACCAGCAGCTTGGAGCGGTTGATGTAGATGACCTCGTAGACCCAGGGCGACGATCCGCCGAAGAAGCCCTGCACCACCGACCCGACCAGCGGCTTGTCCGGGGTCTGGAGCTGGTACTGGCCGGTCTCGTAGACATTGAGCACCGCGCCGCGCGACTTCAGGATGCAGAAGTGGTTGCTTTCCACCGTCAACAGCGAGCCTGAAACGATGCTCTCGTCGACGATCTTCATCGCGACTGTCCTGGTGCCCAGCGCATCCGTGCCATCGCGCTGCAGCGACGTGATTACCTGCCTGGTGATCGCCATTTTCAACTCTCCCTCGCTTGTACCGGCACGCCTCGCGTGCCCGATGCCTGTCGACTTTGCTGGAACGCGCTAGAGCGGGGTGGCTTTTCTACGGATCGTCATCCCGCTCTATCTTCTTGTTACGGCATGATCTTTTCCGAAAAGCGGTTCTCACTTTTCGGGATCATGCCCTAGCGCGGCGAACAGAGGCCCTTGCCCCTGAACGATTGCTGCAGCCGGGCGGTCCGGTCGGTGCGCTGGCGATAGCCGCCGTCGCCGTCGAGCAGATATTTCGCCCTTTGCCTGTCGCGCGCCTGCGGCGGCGCCTTTCTTGACGGAATTGCCTGTTTGACCGGCGCCATCGCCTCGGCGGCCCTTCGGCTGAGCTCCGCCGCGATCCCGGACTCCTGCAAGGCCCGGCCGACAACCTCGCCGACCAGGCTCTCAGCCTTCCCGCCGAACAGGCCCGAGACCAGCCCGGCGACGTCGGCGGCGATGTCTTCGGCTTGATCGTCCTCAACGGCCCGGGGGATAGGCAACGTGGATCGCCGGGCATCCGGCGGAACGTTCTTGTCCGGACGCAGACGCCTGCTCCACTGCCAGGCAACGAATGCGAGGGCGAGTATGAATATCAGATGCGACATCGAAGAACCCGATCAAGCCGGAGCATGCGGCAAGCGGCGGAGCATTACGCGACGAAAACCCTGGCTTCCGTGTCGCATGTCACAAATCGCCGTTCGACCCCTGCTCAGTGGTCCGCGTTGAGTGCCAATTTGAAAATGCAAGCGGCGGCGGCCGCGCTTCCGCTTTCCCGGCGGATCAGTGGCGGTTCGGAAATGTCCGTCGTACCGCCTTCTCCCCCTCCCCGTGACTCGTCAAAAACGCTTCGTTCCCGGATGAGACCGTCCAGGAAATATGGATGGGCAATCTGCGTCGTTGATAGGGGAAGTCACAGGCGGCGACCATACACAATGTCGAGAGGTGTTCGCGGCGGGCGCCCGCGCCCAGCCGCCCGAATGCGGTCCGCCGCTGGACACCGCCATTCCTCGGGATAAAGTTCCACCCGGTCGCCACAACCACCCGGGAGAAGATCGCCGTGAACGAAGATGCCGCCAGTCCAAGGCTTCTGTCGGAAATCGCCAGCTACCATGCCCATATCTACTTCGACGGGCAGACACAGCGGCACCACGCCGAGTGGCTGCGCCTGCGCATCGGCGAGCGCTTCCGCGTGCGCCTGGGCAACTGGCACGACAAGAAGGTCGGCCCGCACGACCAGGCCATGTACCAGGTCTCCTTCGCGAAGGATGTCTTCGCCTCGCTCGTTCCGTGGCTGATGCTGAACCACCGGGGCCTGAGCATCCTCATCCACCCGAACACGACCAATCCCCGGCGCGACCATCTCATCGATCCGCTCTGGATAGGCCGGCCACTGGCCGTGCATGGCGAAACCCTTCCGGACGAAGACGAGGCGGAAGACGCGCTCGAGCCGAACACCGAGCCGACGCTCCCGGCGTAGCGGCTCGCGGCTCCGGCGTGATCACCGGAGATGTCCGCGTTGGGGGCAACCTCGGCCGGAACTGCGGCGAAGCTATCGCCGGTTGACGCCCGCCAAGGTTTACTGGGTTGACGCCTTTGCCGCCTGCTCGATCAGACGCGCCACGTCGTCCGGCCTGGAAAGATAAACCGCGTGGCTGGCGGCAACCTCGATGGTTTCGCTGCCGGCGCGCTTGGCCATGCTGCGTTCGAGATCGGGATTGATGTTGTGGTCGAGGGTGGCGACCAGCGCCCAGCTCTTCTTCTGGTGCCAGGCGGCGGCCGTCACCGCCGCGCCGCCGGCGGCCTTGGCCAGCATCTGCTGTGAATGCGACATGAAGTTCGCCTGGTCCGGCGGGACGTCGGCGGCGAAATCCGCCGGGAAGGCGGCCGGCTCGATGTAGAGGAAATCGTCCTTGGTGGCGCGCAGGTCGTTGTTGGCGGGCGGCGCTTGCGACAGCAGGCCGACCGCGCTCTCGCCCCGGTCGGGGATGAAAGCGGCAATGTAGACGAGGCCGACGACATTCGGCGCATTGCCCGCTTCGGTGACGACCACCCCGCCATAGCTGTGGCCGACCAGAACGGTGGGGCCTTGCTGCATATCCAGCACCCGCCTGGTCGCCGCCACGTCGTCGGCGAGCGATGTCAGCGGCTCCTGCACCACGCTGACCGTATAGCCGTCCTTGCCAAGAATGTCGGCGACGCTCCGCCACCCGGAACCGTCGGCAAAGGCTCCGTGGACAAGGACGATGTTCTTGACCGGCTCTGCCCTCGCCGGGGCTGCGGCAAGCGACAGAAATGAGACCGCCGCGGTCGCGGCGGCAAGGGGTCTATTCAGCATCGCGTTTCTCCTTGAGATCATTCAACCATTGGGTTGAATAAAGCGCGCGCTTGACAGATTGTCAACCGATAGGTGGAATATCTTCGGAACCGAGAAAGCAGCAGATCGCCATGACGCAGGTCGAAGCCCGGAATGAAGCCGCTTCGCGCATCGCTCGCCTCGACGCGGTGTTCGCCGCATTGGCCGATCCGACGCGGCGGGCGATCATCGAACGGCTCTCGCGCAGCGAGGCGCGCGTGACCGAAGTCGCCGAGCCGTTCCAAATGTCTTTGAATGCGGTGTCGAAACACATCCGCGTGCTGGAAGCGAGCGGCGTGGTCCAGCGGCACAGGAAAGGGCGCGACCACATTCTCTCCAT
>JBFLWR010000451.1:0-2244 GCA_040755925.1 Pseudomonadota bacterium | reverse complement strand
GCCGGCACGCCGCGCCTCAGGATGCGCGGCTGCGCCTCGATGACGGTGACCGACGCTCCAAGCTTGCGCGCCGACGCCGCCAGTTCCAGGCCGATGAAGCCGCCGCCGATGATTGCGACACCGTTGCCGGCGCTGAGATGGGCGCGGATGGCAAGCGCATCGTTGAACGTCCTCAGATAGACGCAACGGCCGCCGAGGCCCGGCATCGGCAGCTTGCGCGGCACCGACCCGGTCGCGAGCAGCAGCTTTTCATAGGGAATGGACGAGCCGTCCGACAGGCTCACTGTATGTGCGGCCCTGTCGATCGCGACCGCGCGGAGGGAATGGATGTGCCGGATCGACCGTTCGGCCAGCAGTTCATCGCTGGTGATCGCCTTGATGGCGGGCGCCTCGGCTGTCATCGCCTCCTTCGACAGCGGCGGCCGCTCGTAGGGCAGATGCGGCTCGTCGCCGATCAGGGTCACGGGCCCTTCGAAGCCGAGATCGCGCAAGGCGAGCGCGGCCCGCCCGCCACATTCGCCCGCGCCGATGATCACCATCCCCGCTTGCATGGCCATCATCCGATCTGAATGAGGACTTTGCCGGCGTCGACCTTGACCGGATAGGTCTTGAGGTTGACGCACACCGGCGCGCCGCGGGCGTCGCCGGTCTTGTAGTTGAAGCGGCCGTTGTGCTTGGGGCATTCGATGATGTCGTCCATCACCAGCCCGTCGGCGAGATGCACCTTCTCATGCGTGCACAGGCCGTCGGTCGCGAAATATTCGTCGTCCGGGCTGCGGTAGATCGCGAAGGTGCGGCCGGCGTGATCGAATCTCATCACGTCCTCTTCGTCGATATCTCCGGCCTCGCAGGCCTCCACCCAGTCGCTCATGTCATCCTCCGGGGAAATTCGGTTCTTTATGTTGGCTCGGTCACGCGGCCGCGGCCGGCGACGGTCTGTCGTTGTGCAGGTCTTCGCGATAGGGCTTGGCCGTCGGCGGCAGCTCGCGCCTGATGAAATAGTCCTCGTTGCGCAGCTGGCGCAGGAAGGCCGGGATCATCTCGCGATAGCCGGCCAGGATGGATGGCGTCGGCGCCGGCAAATCGTGCTTGATCATCTCGTGCAGCTTCGGCAGCGCGTGATAGGGCACCATCGGGAACATGTGGTGCTCCACGTGATAGTTCATGTTCCAGTAGATGAAGCGGCTGATCGGGTTCATCAGCACCGTGCGGCTGTTCAGGCGATGATCGACGACGTTGTCGGCAAGGCCGCCGTGTTGCAGCAGCCCGGTCATGACGTGGTGCCAGGCGCCATAGAGGCGGGGCAGGCCGACGAGCATCAGCGGCAGCCATGAGTGCATGTAAAGCGCCAGCGCAATGGTGGCGACATAGATGGCCAGCCAGATGCGGGCGGCGCGGATCGCCTTCGGCTGCTCCTGTTCCGGAATGAAGGTCTTCTCAGCGGCGCTGATGATGCCGGCCGCATTGCGCACCATGTCGATCATGGCGTGCCAGGCATCGAGGATGCCGAAGAAGTTCAGGACCAGACGCAGCAGGTCCGGTGGCCGCATGACGGCGATCTCCGGGTCGCGGCCGACGATGATGGTGTCGGTATGGTGGCGCGTATGGCTCCAGCGCCATGTCACGGGGTTGCGCATGATCATGAAGCAGGCGATCTGGTAGACGGCGTCGTTCATCCACTGCGTGCGGAAGGCCGTGCCGTGGCCGCATTCGTGCCAGCGCGAGTCGGTCGACGACCCGTAGAGCACGCCATAGGCGAAGAAGAACGGCACGCACCACCATGTGCCCCAGAACCAGGCCCCGCCCGCCCCGCTGATCGCCAGCGCCGCCAGCCAGATGATGGTGTCGCGGATCGCCGGTTGGTCGGAGCGCTGCATCAGCTCCTTCATCTGCTTGCGCGGAATCTCGGTGTGGTACCACTCGGCAGCCGAAAGCCCGTTCTCGACCGCACGCCTGGCGTCGCTGCCGGTGAGGCTGTAGTCGCGTCCGGACGGCGCCGGCGACGAGATCACTGTCATTGCGGGTTCCTCCATCAGCGCTTGGCGAGTGGCCCTCGGGCAACGTCGGTTCGCGCAAGGCTGGCTTCCACTTCACCATAGCCCCGGTCCATGATAGTCTCAACATCATAAAGATAGTTTCTATCATTTCCTATCAGAGTAGGTTATTCTGCGCCGGACAAGTCGATGGAGCATTCATGGCAAAGCGGCCGACCATAACCGATCTCGCGCGCGTGTCCGGCTTCAG